>NZ_JBEXQW010000037.1:0-85826 GCF_040612775.1 Streptomyces sp. NPDC006339 | reverse complement strand
CGCCTCGCCGCGTTGTCGTCGGTCGCCGATGCTCCGCATGGACTCCCTCCTCCGCCTTGCGATCCACGGCACCAGACGCCGCTCCCTGATCCGGCCTGATCGACAAGACACCCCCTAGAGGCCGAGGGCGGCGTCCCGGGCGGCCTCCGCCTCCCGGCGGAACAGGCGGAACCACATGAAGACCACGAAGCCGGCGAAGACGAACCACTCCGCCGTGTAGCCCAGGTTCTGGAACGCCTTCACGTCCAGGCCCGTGCCCGCCGCGGCCGTCGCCGGCACCGGCGTGAGCCCGGCCGGCGACTCCGTGAGCGTGATCCAGGCGTCGTAGACGTCGTCCGACACCACGTTCACCAGGGACGCGGCGCTGATCATGCCGAGCTGCCCCTCCGGCAGTCCGCCGGCCGCGCGGACCCCCTTCGTACCCGGGTTCTCCGATGCCTGGAGCGCACCGGTCACGGTGACCTCGCCGGACGGCGGGGCCGGAGCCCTGCCGCCCGAGGGCAGCCAGCCGCGGACCACGGGCAGCGCCTTGCCGCCCTCCGTCTTCAGGAGCGTCAGCACGTACGAGCCGGAGCGGCCGTCCAGATCACGGTCCGGGACCAGGAACTGCTCCCCGTACCGCCCGCTGGCCACGGCGATCCGGCCCGAGGTCTCCTTGTCGACCGGCAGCAGCGCGTCCAGTGCCTCCGCCGACCGGGTCGCGGGGTCGGGCCGCCGCTCCGCCTCCCGATGGGAGTCGACGCGGTCCTCGAACTTCCCCATCTGCCAGGTCCCCATGAACAGGCAGAACGGGATGGCGAGGAGGACGAAGACGTTGATCCCCCACCAGCGGGGCGTTCTCAGGAACCGGTACACGCTCCCACGGTACGCAAGTCCGCTCAGCCCACCTCCTCCTGGGTCCCCCAGGTCCTCCCCGTTCCCCGCGTCCCCAGGTGACGGGCCGCGAAGTCGATGTCGAGGGCGACCTGCTTGATCCGCTCGTCGACCACCAGCGAGCCGTGCCCCGCGTCGTACCGGTACACCTCGTGCACCGCGCCGCGGGCGGCCAGCCGCTTCACGTAGTTGTCGATCTGGCGGATCGGGCAGCGCGGGTCGTTGACCCCGGCGGAGATGTGCACCGGAGCCTTCACCGCGTCCACGTACGTCAGCGGGGACGAGGCCGCGAACCGCTCCGGTACCTCCTCGGGCGAGCCGCCGAGCAGCGTGCGGTCGAGGGCCTTCAGGGCCTCCATCTCGTCCTCGTACGCCGCCACGTAGTCGGCGACGGGCACGGCGGCGAGGCCCACCGACCACGCCTCCGGCTGGGTGCCGAGGCCGAGCAGGGTGAGATAGCCGCCCCAGGAACCGCCGGCCAGGACCAGCCGCTCCGGGTCGGCCAGGCCGCTGTCCACCGCCCACTCGCGCACCGCGCCGATGTCCTCCAGCTCGATCAGACCGACCCGGTGCTTGAGCGCGTCCGTCCACTCCCGCCCGTAGCCGGTGGAGCCGCGGTAGTTCACCCGCACCACCGCGAAGCCGTGGTCGAGCCAGGCGGCGGGGCCGGCGGCGAAGGCGTCGCTGTCGTGCCACGCCGGTCCGCCGTGCACCTCGAAGACGGTCGGGAACGGGCCCTCGCCCTCCGCCGGGCGCTGCACCAGCGCGTGCACCCGGCCGCCGGGCCCCTCCACCCACACGTCCTCCACCGGCACGGACCCGGGCGCCTTGGGGCCCGGCGGGTCGAGCACGACCGAGCCGTCCGTGGACCGCACCACCGGCGGGTGGGCGGCCGAGGACCACAGGTACTCCACGGAGCCGTCCGGCCGAGCCGTCGCGCTCGTCACCGACCCGGCCGGGGTCTCCACCCGCACCAGGGCGCCGGTGGCGATCTCGTACCGCCACAGCTCGCTGCGGGCCTCGAAGCTGTGCACGATCAGCAGCCCCGAGCCGTCCGGATACCACTCGGCCGACACGTCGCCCGGCAGGTCGAGCCGCAGGTCGGTCTCCGTGCCCGTGGCCACGTCCCACAGCATCGGCTCCCAGCGGCCGCGCCGCTGGTGCCCCACGAGCAGCAGGGTCTCCCCGGCCACCGGGGCGAAGCCCAGGACGCTCAGGCCCAGCTCCTCCGTACCGCCCTTGGTGTCGTCGAGCTCCGCCACCACCGAGGCGTCCGACGCGCGCAGGACCCGGATCGCCGCGTGCATGGCGTCACCGTGCTCGGTGTGTTCGACGGCGATCAGGCTGGAGTCGTACGACAGGTCGCCCACCCCGGCCGACTGCCGGTGCCGGTAGATCTCCACCGGCGCGTCGGCTCCCGCCCGCAGCAGATGCACGGTCGAGCCGTCCTCGTCCGTCGAGCGGCCCACCACGACCGTGCCGTCGCGGCCGATGGCGAGACCCGCCGGGTAGGAGGGCGCGAGCCCCGGCACGGCGGGCTCGTCCGCGCCGCCCTCGAACGGCTGGCGCATCCACACGCCGAACTCGTCGCCGTCGGTGTCGTCGAACCACCAGATCCACCGGCCGTCCGGGCTCAGCGCGCCGTCCGTCGTCCCGTTCGGCCGGCTCGTCACCTGCCGCCGTCCGCCGCTCGCCCGGTCCCACGCGTACAGCTCGTACGTCCCCGTCGCGTTCGACACGAACAGCGACCGGTCCGGCGCCTCCTCGGCCCACTCCGGCAGCGAGACCCGCGGCGCCCGGAACCGCTGCTCCCAGGCCGGCGCGTCCGCGAACGTCTCGAAGGCCGGACCGCCGCCGGTCGTGCCGCTGCCGGTCGTGCCGGCGCCGGCCGTGCCGCTGCCGGTCGTGGTACTGCCCGCTGTCCCGCCGCCGGTCGTGGCGTGGTGCGCCGCGCCGGCGTCCGCCGTGTTGTCGTCCTTGCTCTCAGTCATGGAGCCATCATGCTCCGCGCGCCCGACATTTCGTCCGCCGCGCCCCCAGCCTGTGGATAACTCGCGATCAAGGCGTCGTCCATCTCCCGTCGGAGCAGGGCCGGTTGTCCGCGCGGGTGTCTACGATGACGGCATGATCGCCTACGTCGTGGCCGCCGTCTTCCTCGCCCTCTTCGGGGCCGGTGTGCTGCGCGACCGGCGGCGCTTCAGCAACGCGGTGTACCTCGGCCTCGCCGTCACCTTCCTCTGCCTCGGCCTGCTCGCCGGACTCGCCGACGCCCCGCCCGGTGTCGCCGTCACGGTCATGGTCGTCGTGCTGCTCGTGCTCGCCCTCGGCCCGGTCGTGCTCGCCGGGCTGCTGTGCGCGAACGGCGTCACGATGATCCGCAAGGAGGGCGTACGCCCGGCCAACCTGCTGTCGCTGCTCGCCGGACTCGGCATGTTCGGCGTCATGGGCCTGATGGTCGCCGCCGTCGTCTCCCACTCCAAGACCCTGTCCATCGTCGTCGGCACGCTGCTGATGATCGTCGGCTACGTCTCCTTCCTCTTCCTCTGCTTCATCGGCTACGCCTTCCTCTACGGCCGGATGCGCATCCGCCGCGACGCCGACTACGTCGTCGTCCTCGGTTCCGGTCTGATCGGCGGACGCCGCGTACCGCCGCTCCTCGCGAGCCGGCTGGAGCGGGCCCGCCAGGTGTACGAGACGCTGGCCGGGCGCAGGGAGGTGGACCGGACCCCGGTGCTGATCGTCTCCGGCGGTCGCGGCCCCGACGAGGAGCTGGCCGAGTCGCACGCGATGGCCGACTACCTGCTGGAACGCGGTTTCCCGGCCGACCGGATCGTGCGCGAGGACCGCTCCCGCACCACCGAGGAGAACATGCTGTTCAGCAAGGCCCTCATGGAGGCGGAGCGGCCCGGAGCCGAGTGCGTGATCGTCACCAACAACTTCCACGCCTTCCGGGCCGCCCTGATGGCCCGCAAGGCGGGCGTGAACGGCCAGGTGGTGGGCTCGCCCACCGCCGCGTACTTCTGGCCGAGCGCGACCATGCGCGAGTTCGCCGCGATATTCCTCGAGTACCGGTCGGTGAACCTGGGCATCTGTGTGGCCCTGGTCCTGGCGGGCTGCCTCGCGTACGTCGTGGCCTGACCCCTACGCTGAAGGGAACGCGGCGCGCGGAGCCGTACGGGAACGGCGTGCGTCGCAGGCGCGGAGGCGCGGAGGCCACAGGGCCCGGAGGCGACGTCATGAGAGCACGGCACCACTTCCACATCGACTACCGGGGCCACTCGGTGAGCGCCACCATCCAGACCGGCCACAGGCCGGTGGTCGAGGTCCTCGTCGACGGCAAGGAGACGGGTCACGCCACGACCCACGCCGACCGCCCGGCCACCGTCCAGGTCGAGCTGCCGACGGATCCGCCGACCCCGGTGACCGTCCGCGCGACCCCGGGCCCGGGCATGCCGCGCTGTCTGCTGATCGGGCCGGAGGAGCAGGAGGGGCATGTGATGGCCCCCCGCGCCTACTGAGGTGCCGACGCCTCCTGAGGCGCCGCCCGGCGGTCAGCGGAGCCAGGCCATCCCGATCAGCAGGAAGACGACGAAGGCGACGGCCCCGGCGACGGCGGCGGTCCTGCGCGGCCGGCGCCGCGAGATCGCGGCCAGCGGATTCTCGGCGGGCGGCTGGTTCCGCCGGCCGCGCGGCGCGGCGGGCACGCGCTGCGGTGCGCCGTGGGAGACCCCGTGGGGGACGGGGGAGGGAGCGGTGTGCGCGGCGGTGTGCGGCGCCGTGTGCGCGACCGGCCGGGGAGGCGCCTGCGCGGCCCCGTGCGATCTGTGCGGACCCCCCTGGGGTCTCTGCTGGGGTCTCTGCTGAACGCCGTGCGGCATCCCGTGGGACGCCGGCTGCGGAACGGCGTGGGGCAGCGGCATGGGCCGGTCCCGCCACGCTCCGGACGAGAACCAGTCGGCGATGGCCTGGGCCCCCGGCCGCTGCTCCGGCTGCTTGGCGAGCAGGGTGAGCAGGAACCCCTCGAACGCGGCCGGTATCGGCACGCCCAGTTGGCGCGGTGGCGTCGGCGGGGTGTCGATGTGCTGGTACAGCAGCGCGGTGGCGGTGTCGGCGCGGAACGGGGGCTGTCCGGTGAGCAGTTGGTACAGGACGCAGCCGAGCGAGTACACGTCGGACGCGGGTGACGCGGGCTGTCCGAGGGCCCGCTCGGGTGCGAGATAGAGGCCCGTGCCCACGATCTGTCCGGTCGTGGTGAGCCCGGCCGAGGGGTCGTCGACGAAGCGGGCGATGCCGAAGTCGGCCAGTTTCACGGTGCCGTCGGCGTCCATGAGCAGGTTGCCGGGCTTGATGTCCCGGTGCACCACGCCCTGCCGGTGGGCCGCGGCGAGCCCGGCCGCCGCGTGCGCGGCCACGGTCGCGACCTGCTCGGCGGACAGCACCGTCGGCTGCGCCCGGTCGCCGGCCAGGCTGTCGCCGTCCACCAACTCCATGACGAGGTACAGCTTTCCGTCCCACGTGCCGAAGTCGAAGACACCGACCACATGCGGGTGGCTCAGCCGGGCGGCGGTCTGCGCCTCCATCCGGAACCGGTCGGCCGCCGAGGGGTCGTGCTCGTGACCCAGCATCAGCTTCACGGCCACGTCACGGCCGAGCACCTCGTCGGTCGCCCGCCACACCTCGCCCATGCCGCCACGCCCGACGCACACATGGAGCCGATATCGGTCCGCGACCAGCACCAGAAAACCCACCCTTCCCTTGGACGCCTCATCGTAGAGCGGTTTTTGAAGGGTTCCTGCGGCGGGCCGGACGGCGAGGTGGGCTCGCGCCCCCACCGGCCGTTACGGCGCGATCGCGCCCGCGCGCCCCGCGAACCCCGAGTCGCTCAACGGCCGCAGCGCCAGCCGCAGCAGGGCCAGGGGGTTGTCGTCTCCCGGAGCCCCGGCTCCGCGTCAGGGCAGCGAGCGCGTCAACCAGGCCACTTCACCGTTCTCCTCCATGGAGACGCGATCCCGCTCGAACCCGAGCTTCTCGAGGACACGGAGGGACGGCGCGTTCCACGTACCGACGGTCGACCAGAGCCGCTTCCGCCCGGTGGCGACAGCGGCCTCGACCACCGCGCCGGCCGCCTCGGTGGCGTACCCGCGGCCATGCACGTGTCCAGCGCCGTTGCAGGCATGCGCCGACTCTGCCTACGGAGCGCCCGGAACCCCAGACCCCAGACCCCAGACCACGGACCGCGGCCCGCGGCCCGTGTGCACGGGCCGCGGGCCGGATCCCGGAAGCGTGGTGCTCAGGCCGCCGCGTCGAAGGAGGACTGTCGTCCGCCGAAGCGCCGCCCGGCCGAAGCGGGGCCGCGGCGGCCGCGGGAGGCCGCGCCGCGCTTGCGCCGCTCGGGGGCGGGAGAGGTGATCGTCACGGGGATGCCGGACGGGGCCTGGGCGCCCGTGATGCGATGGAGTTCGTCCTCGCCGGAGCGGACCTGGGTGGTGCGGGGCACGATGCCGGCCTCCGCCATGAGACGGGTCATGCCGCGGCGCTGCTGCGGCGTGACCAGGGTGACGACGCTGCCGGACTCGCCGGCCCGGGCGGTGCGGCCGCCGCGGTGCAGGTAGTCCTTGTGGTCGGTCGGCGGGTCCACGTTGACGACGAGGTCGAGGTTGTCGACGTGGATGCCGCGCGCCGCGACGTTCGTCGCGACCAGGACGGTGACGTGCCCCGTCTTGAAGTGGGCGAGGGTGCGGGTGCGCTGCGGCTGCGTCTTGCCGCCGTGCAGGGCGGCGGCCCGGACGCCGCTGGCGAGGAGATCCTCGGTGAGGCGGTCCACGGCGTGCTTGGTGTCCAGGAACATGATCACGCGTCCGTCACGGGCGGCGATCTCCGTCGTCAGCCGGTGCTTGTCGGCGCCGTGGACGTGCAGGACGTGGTGCTCCATCGTGGTGACCGCGCCCTGGGAGGGGTCCACGGAGTGGACGACGGGGTCGGTGAGGTAGCGGCGTACCAGCAGGTCGACGTTGCGGTCCAGGGTCGCGGAGAACAGCATCCGCTGGCCCTCGGGACGGACCTGGTCCAGAAGGGCGGTGACCTGCGGCATGAAGCCCATGTCGGCCATCTGGTCGGCCTCGTCGAGGACGGTGATCCCGACCTGGTTCAGCCGGCAGTCGCCGCGGTCGATGAGGTCCTTGAGGCGGCCGGGGGTGGCGACGACGACCTCGGCGCCCCCGCGCAGCGCGTTCGCCTGCCGGCCGATCGGCATCCCGCCGACGACGGTGACGAGGCGCAGCCGTACGGCGCGGGCGTACGGGGTGAGGGCGTCGGTGACCTGCTGGGCGAGCTCCCGGGTGGGGACCAGGATCAGCGCCAGCGGCTGACGCGGCTCGGCGAGCTGCCCGGCGGTGCGGGCCAGCAGGGCGAGCCCGAAGGCGAGGGTCTTGCCGGAACCGGTCCGGCCACGGCCCAGGACGTCACGGCCCACCAGGGAGTTCGGCAGCGTCGCACCCTGGATGGGGAACGGGACCGACAGGCCCTGCGCGGTGAGCGCGGCCAGCAGGGGCTTCGGCATGTCGAGGTCGGCGAACGCCTCGACGGCGGGCAGCGCGGGGGTGATCGTCTTCGGCAGGGCGAACTCGCCCTGCACGGCGGCGGGCCGTCGGCCGTAGCCACCGGAACGGCTCGGCGCCGCGGACGACCCGAAACGAGCGCTCCGGCCCGAACCGGCGGGGGAGCCATAGGTGTGCCCGCCGCCATTGCGGCGAGCACGGGAGGAACGGCTGTTCGTACGTGTGGGGTTCATGGAGAACCTTCCTTGATACGGCGCGTATCGAGGAATTCCGACTGCGGGTGCGCAGTGCCGGGAATCACAGGTACGGGCCGAATGAAAATGCGAAAGCAAGCGGCTTGGGCCAGGACGAAGAATTGTCGGCGCACAAGCGGGCGCGAGCGGGCACCGGGCAAACGGAAGGATTGCGACGGTGCAGGTGAGTGAGAGCGAAGCTCTGCGAAATGCATGTAGCTGGGGCCCGCACCCCGAGGGATGCGGGCCCCAGCTACAAAATGCGCGCGACGTCAGGCGGAAACGATGTTCTCGGCCGTCGGGCCCTTCTGGCCCTGCGCGATGTCGAAGGAGACCTTCTGGCCTTCCTGGAGCTCGCGGAAGCCCTGGGCGGCGATGTTCGAGAAGTGGGCGAACACGTCAGCGCCGCCACCGTCCTGCTCGATGAAGCCGAAACCCTTTTCCGCGTTGAACCACTTCACGGTGCCAGTAGCCATGTCATATCTCCCTTGGGCAGTACATCGGCACCCGTACCGTACGGATGCCGTGTCGCCGCGATGATGCCCTGCCGGAAAAAAATGACCGTCTTCGGGTACCAAAACTGCAACTGCTTCGACAGTAGCACGCCGCCGCGGCCCGTGCGGGCCGAATTTCCGGCCTGTCTTCCAGCGGCGAAAAACCCTCCCCGCAAGGCCCGCTAAATCCTCAGACCGCGAACGCAGGTATTCATTTACCTGGACCACAGCACTTCATGCGGGCCGCCACCGCGACAGGACGAGCATCCGCGTGCCGACGACGGGGCGCGGGCCCGCGACCGGGTGCGCCGCCGGGCGCGGCCCCCTCCAGGCGTGGCGCCGACCGGCCTCGCGAGGCAGGCTGAGAAGTGCACCGGTTGCGGCGCGCCATCGTCCGAAGGGAAGCCGGGGATGTTCCGAACCGCGGATATCCGAGAGTGGCGGTCTCACGACGTCGTCGACATGGACGGTCACAAGATCGGAGTGCTGGAGGCCGTGTACGTGGACAC
The DNA here is from genome assembly GCF_040612775.1 of Streptomyces sp. NPDC006339. Lineage (NCBI taxonomy): Bacteria > Bacillati > Actinomycetota > Actinomycetes > Kitasatosporales > Streptomycetaceae > Streptomyces > Streptomyces sp. NPDC006339. The sequence goes on along the minus strand of NZ_JBEXQW010000037.1, from coordinate 77,160 downwards.
CAGCACCGACGAGCCGGCCATGGCGACCGTCCAGGTCGGTCTGCCCACCCGCCGCCAGTTGGTCTTCGTCCCGCTGGCCGGCGCGATCGTGGGCCCCGGTTACGTCAAGGTCGACTACGAGAAGTCGCTCGTGAAGAAGTCCCCGGCGATCGGCACGGACGACGTCCTGCCCGCCGAGGACGAGGCCGCGGTCTTCGCCCACTACGGTCTGCCCTATCAGCCCGGCGCGAACGGTGAGCGGCAGCTCGCCCGCCGCTGACCGGCCCATCGAGGAGGTGCTCAGGCGTGACGCTCTTCCTGCTCCTCGTCCTCGCCGCGATCGTGCTGGGCCTCATCGGCGCGGTCGTCGAAGGACTGTTCTACCTGCTGATCATCGGCATCGTCGTGCTCGCCGCGGCCCTGGTGTACCTGGGGATCCACCTGCGGCGCTCCGGCCGCCGCAGCCGCTCACTCCGCTGACCGGGGAGCTGGCGCCCTCGACACCCGAGACGCAGGAAGGGCCTGATTCTCAATGAGAATCAGGCCCTGACCTGGTCTTACGGCTGTCGGGGTGGCGGGATTTGAACCCACGACCTCTTCGTCCCGAACGAAGCGCGCTGCCAAGCTGCGCTACACCCCGATGTCGCTGCTCTGTCTTCACGTCGCGGCGACATCGATTACTTTAGCCCACCCGCGCCCAGAGACGAAATCCGGTTTTCGCGCCGCCCCGCCGCAGGTCGGAAGCGGTCCAGGGTGACGAGGAGCAGGCCCAGGGCGTAGAAGGCCAGGCCCAGGACGAGGGCGTTGGTGAGGACGCCGAGGTAGCCGTGGGCGGGGACGTCGAGGAAGGGATACGTGTAGCGGGCGGGCGTGTCGGGGGAGACGAGGGCGCCGCGGGTCAGGGCGAAGGCGAGGTACGCGGCGGGCGCGGCGAGCCATTGGGCGGCGTGGCGCGGGCGGAGGGCGCCGGGGCGGGTGAGGAGCAGCCAGTCGAGGAGCACGCCGATCGGTGTGACGGTGTGCAGGAGCTGGTTGGCGACGGCCCTGGCACCGGTGAGGCGGGCGATCTCGGCGGCCTGGTTGAAGTCGCTCGCCCGGTTGTCCAGGACCAGGTGGAAGACGAGCCCGACCACCGTGATGCAGAGCAGCACCCCGCCCGTCCACAGCGCCGGCAGCGGCGGTTGCCGCCGCCGGGCGCGGACGGCGCCGAGGCCCAGGACGACGGCGACGCCGGTGTTCGACCAGATCGTGAAGAAGCTGAAGACGACGAGCGGGTCGCCCTCGGCGCACTCGATCGCGATGCCGGTGACCGCGGCCAGCGCGATCAGCCCGCGGAGGACGGCGGTCACGACGGGATGTGGCATGAACACACCGTACGTGCCGGTCCGGCTCCGCGTGGTCAGCGGCGGGCGGTCAGGGTGAGGAGTGTCGCCTCGGGCGGGCAGGCGAAGCGGACCGGGGTGTAGCGGTTGGTGCCGCAGCCGGCCGAGACGTGCAGATACGAGGTGTGGCCGGCGGCCGTGTGGGTGGACAGGCCCTTCACCCGGTCGGTGTCCAGGTCGCAGTTGGTCACCAGCGCCCCGTAGAAGGGGACGCAGAGCTGCCCGCCGTGGGTGTGACCGGCCAGGATCAGCTCGTAGCCGTCCGCCGTGAACGCGTCCAGGGCCCGCAGGTACGGCGCGTGGACCACGCCCACCGTGAAGTCGGCGTCCGGGTCGGGGCCGCCCGCGACCCGCTCGTAACGGTCCCGCTTGATGTGCGGATCGTCGATGCCGGTGAAGGCGAGGTCCAGGTCGGGCAGCTTCAGCCGGCCGCGGGCGTTGGTCAGGTTCACCCAGCCCGCCGCGTCGAAGGCGTCCCGCATGCCCTCCCACGGGTTGTGGACGGCCCCCTTCACCGGCGGGTTGCCGTTGAGGCCGTGCCGGCCCTGCACCTTCTCCATCAGGTAGCGGGCGGGGTTGCGCAGCCGCGGCCCGTAGTAGTCGTTGGAGCCGAAGACGTAGACGCCCGGGAACTCCATCAGCGGCCCGAGCGCGTCCAGCACCTCGGGCACGGCCTCGGTGTCGGAGAGGTTGTCGCCGGTGTTGACGACGAAGTCGGGGCGCAGTCCGGCGAGGGACTGGAGCCAGGCGCGCTTCTTGCGCTGGCCGCTGACCATGTGGATGTCCGAGACCTGGAGGACCCGCAGGTCACGCATGCCCCGGGGGAGCACCGGGACGGTCACCCGGCGCAGTCGGAACGAGCGGGCTTCGAAGCCCGCCGCGTAGACGAGTCCGGCCGCCGCCGTCGCGGTGAGGCCGGCCGTGATCTTCAGGGGGATCCCGTACCGTGCGCGCATCGCCCTATCGTCGCAGACCCCGGCCGCGTAAATGTGCGGACGGTACGGCCCGGCCCTGACACACTTGAGCCCATGACCACGCTCAAGGCCAAGCTTCAGGACGACCTCAACGCCGCGATCAAGGAGCGCGACGAGCTGCGCTCCTCGACCCTGCGGCTGACCATCGCCGCCATCACGAAGGAGGAGGTCGCGGGCAAGACCAAGCGCGAGCTCTCCGACGACGAGGTGCAGAAGGTGATCGCCAAGGAGGCGAAGAAGCGGCGCGAGGCCGCCGACGCCTTCGCCCAGGGCGGTCGCGGCGAGCAGGCCGAGCGGGAGCGCGCGGAGGGCGAGATCCTCGACGCGTACCTGCCCAAGCAGCTCACCGACGAGGAGCTGGAGGGCATCGTCGCCGCCGCCGTCGAGGAGGCCAGGGCCGCCGGTGCGGAGGGACCGCGGGCCATGGGCGCCGTCATGAAGATCGTCAACCCGAAGGTCGCCGGCCAGGCGGAGGGCGGCCGCGTCGCCGCCGCCGTGAAGAAGCTCCTCGCGGGCTGAGCGCGCCCCGGCCGCGGCCGGCCTCGGTGACGCGCATGACGAAGGCGCCCCTCCGGTGGATCCGGAGGGGCGCCTTCGTCATTCCCGCGTCATGCCCCGCAGCCGCGGGGCGCCATCGGTCCTAGCCGTTCCGGCCGCCGTTTCCGTTGCCGCGGCCGTGCGTGCCGCCGATCAGGTCCGGCGGGATCACGATGCCGCCCGGGAGGGTGGTGCCCGGCTGGGTACCGCCCGGCTTGCCGTCGTCGCCCGGGCGCTTGTTCTTCTCCTTGTCCGCGGGCGCCGCGCCGCGCGGCACGCTGACCGGGACGAAGGACGGGGTCTCGGAGGCGTTGAGCGCCCCGGTCATCGCGATCTTCCAGATCGGACCCGGGAGACAGCCACCGCAGACCTTGTCGTAGTACTGGCCGCCGATGGTGATGTCGTACATCGAGGTCTTCTCGCCGACGTCGTCACCGACCCACACCGCCGTGGACAGGTTCGGCGTGTAGCCGACGAACCAGGCGTCCTTGCGGTCGTTGGTGGTACCCGTCTTGCCCGCGTTGTCGCGGTCGCTCAGACCGGCCTTCGTACCCGTGCCGTCCTCGACGACGCCCTTCAGCATCTGGTTGACGGTGTCGGCGGTCCGCTGGCTCATCGCCTGCGAGCACTGGGTCTGCGGGACCTTGAGCTTCTGGCCGCCGGCCGTCGTGATCGACTCGATGGCGACGGGGGTGCAGTACGTGCCGCGGTTGGCGAAGGTCGCGTAGACGGCCGCCATGTCCAGCGGGGTGGACTCCTGGCCGCCGAGGGTGATGGAGGGCAGCTCCTGCAGCTTCTTGCCGAGCTCCCGCTCGTACCCCATCTTCTGCGCCATCGTCACCGTCTCGCACAGGCCGGCGAGCTGCTCCAACTGGGCGAAGTAGGTGTTGATGGACTTGCCGAGCGCGCTCGTCATGTCCCAGGTGCCGGTCTCGGACTCGACCTCGTTCGACAGGTCCCAGTTGCCGGAACCGGCCGGGCCGCCCGCGCACGTGCGGTAGGAGCTCATGGGGACGGAGATCTTGTAGCCGGTGGTGAAGGACTGCGCCGGGCTCAGCCCCTTCTCCAGCGCCGCCGCGGCCGTGATCGGCTTGAACGTCGAACCGACCTGGAAGCCGTACGTCGTGCCGCCCATCTTCTTGCCGACGGACAGGTTCAGCGTCGTCTGGTGCAGCTTCTGGTCGAGGCCGTACGGGCGCGACTGGCCCATGGAGAGGATCTTGCCGCTGCCGGGCTGGACCTGGACCACCGCGGCGGCGACCTTGTCGTCCTTGTCGATCTTGGCGACGGCGGCCTCGTTGGCGGCGGCCTGGGCGCGCGGGTCGAGGGTGGTCCGGATGGTCAGACCGCCCAGGTTCCACAGCTTCTGGCGCTCCTCGGCCGTCTTGCCGAAGACCGGGTCGGTGAGGATCGTCTTGCGGACGTAGTCGCAGAAGAAGCCGGCGCCGTCCACGGCGGTGATGCAGCCGTTCTTCGGCGACCTCACCTTCAGCTTGATCGGCTTGGCCTTCGCCGCGTCCGCCTCGGCCTGGCTGATGTCCTTGACCTCGGCCATGCGCTGGAGGACGACATTGCGGCGCTTGGTGGCCTCCTGGATGTCGTTGACCGGGTCGTAACGGCTCGGCGACTGGACGAGGCCGGCCATCATCGCCGCCTCCTCCAGGTTCAGGTCGGCGGCGCGCTTGGAGAAGTAGCGCTGCGAGGCGGCCTCGATGCCGTACGCCTGCTGCCCGAAGAACGTGATGTTGAGGTAGTTCTCCAGGATCTTCTTCTTTCCCAGCTCCTCCTCGACCTGGATCGCGAACTTCAGCTCGCGCACCTTCCGGCCGAGGGTCTGCTGGGTGGCCTGGGCGACCTTCTCGGGGTCGTCACCGGCCTCCTCGACGAAGACGTTCTTCACGTACTGCTGCGTGAGCGTGGACGCGCCCTGCGCGACCCCGCCCGACTGCGCGTTCCGGTTGATCGCGCGCAGCACGCCCTTGAGGTCGACCGCGCCGTGCTCGTAGAAGCGCGAGTCCTCGATCGCGACGATCGCCTTCTGCATGTACGGGGAGATCTTCTCGATCGGCACGACCGTGCGGTCGCGCGAGTACACGGTGGCGATGTGACCGCCCTCGGAGTCGAGGATCGTGGTGCGCTGACTCAGCGGCGGTGTCTTCAGGTTGGACGGGATTTCGTCGAACCCCTCGACCGTGCCCTTCGCGGCCAGCCCCAGCGCCCCGGCCGCGGGCAGGGCGATGCCCGCCAGCACGGCTCCGGAGAGCACACTGACCCCGAGGAACTTGGCGGCCTGCTGGGTCCCGGTCAGACCTCCGCCCGAGCGCTTCTTTGCCATGGGGGCAGCCTAATCCGTAGTTATGAGCGATCCGCAGACGCAGGGGCTTCTCGGAGCGTTCGAGTACCAGACCGTGACATCCAGGTGCAGCCGGGCCGTGGGGGGTCTCAACGTAGATCGGTGCGCGGTCTGGTGTGAAGGGTGGTGGCCGCCGGGGCCAACGCCCATTACCGGCGCCGACGCGAGCAAGGCGACTGGCACGCGGCCGCCCAGCGCAACCTCTTCAACCGCATGGTCGGCCAGCTCTACCACTGCCTTCAGAAGCGTGAGCTCTTCGACGAGCAGGCCGCCTTCCCGGCCGAAGCGGTCGCGGCAGCCGCCTGACTCGATCACGGCCTGCCATCCTGGCTGCCTCACGGGATGGGGGAGAAATGGCCGAGCCGATCGACGGGTGGATCTGGAGCCGCAACCTGCGTGCCTTCCTGGAAGTGTTGTCGCTCTACGCCGGGTACGAGTTCGATGACACCGACTGGCGCACCGTCGAAGCCGCAGTCCAGGACACCGACAACGAGAACTCCGACCTCTGGTACGCGTATCCCCTGGTGGGCGTGAACGCCACGCTGGAGGTGGGCCTTGCCCGAGCCGTCGGCGGCGAAGAGATGTCCGTCCGCGTCGCGGGAGCGGAGGCCCCCGAACTCAGGCTGCGGGCCGACACCCTGTTGTCCGCCTTTGCTGCCGGCTGACCGCCTTCGTAGTGGTCAGCTCGACGGCATAGCAATGTGAGGTGTCTACGTTCTCATTCGCCGGACACACGTATATGCCTTGGCCTAAGCTGCTCCCAACTGTCACAGCAGTGTGGTCTCGCATCAAGACCCGTGCGTGACGTCGGCATGAATTCCCGCGTCCCCGAAGCGTGGTGACTTCGTGCCCGAATCCGGCTCATGTCCGTTTGGGGCGTGATGTCCTGGGGTCACTCCCCTGGGTGATCTCCCGCGCACGCATAGTCCGTTCGGGCCATTCAAGATTGGGCCCGAAGGGGGTGTTGCGCTGTCCCCACCTTCCGTAACGTCCCAACTGGCAGCGGTGAATATGCCGCTACCGCCGTGGGGGAGCCTCGATTCGGGAGAGGACGGCGCCGGTATGGGCTGGGTAGCTGACTGGAGTGCGCAGGCGGCCTGCCGCACTACCGATCCGGATGAACTTTTCGTGCAGGGCGCGGCGCAGAACAGGGCGAAGGCGGTGTGCACCGGGTGTCCGGTGCGGACCGAGTGCCTCGCCGACGCCCTCGACAACCGCGTGGAATTCGGCGTGTGGGGCGGCATGACGGAGCGCGAGCGACGCGCCCTGCTGCGCCGGCGGCCGACCGTCACCTCGTGGCGGCGGCTCCTGGAGACCGCGCGCACGGAGTACGAGCGGGGAGCGGGCCTGCTTCCCGTGGCGATGGACGACGACGCGACGTACGAGACGTACGCGGCGGTGGGCTAGACCCCGCACGGCGCCGGCGGACCGGCGGAACCGCGCCCCGTGCCGATGGGCGCCGGTGTGCGCCGACGCGCGCTGGCGTGCGCCGATGGAGCGCGTGACGCGCGGTGCGGCGGCCGGGGCGTCACGGCAGCCGACCGAGCGTCAGACGGTCACCGATCGCCCGCAGCCCCGCGAGGTCGTGCACATCGCCGGGCAGGGCGGCCACCTCCGCGACCGCCACCTCCGGGTGGAGTGCGGTGAAGCGATCGCGCGTGCGCTGTTCACGCGCGAGTACCTGCATCCGCTCGGCATGGAGACGGAGCAGCCCTGCGGTCAATTGCTGAACGTCCGTGTCCGCTTCGGCTGTGGGGGCAGCCTCGGACTCGGCAGGTGCGGCGGCGGTGGCGAGGTCGTCTGCGGTGGGGTCCGCAGTCGGGTCTGACGGCTCGGGGGAAGTGGCCCGGGGGCCACGCCCAGCATTCTTCCCGGCCCCCTGATCCACAATGCGACCCTCGTCAAGATTTTCCGCGGCGGCCCGGGCCCGCTCCGCCGACAGCCGGGCGGCGCCGCTGTCATGGACGCGATTGAGGACCAGACCGGCCAGCGGCATCTCCTCGGCGCCCAGCCGCTCCACGAAGTACGCCGCCTCGCGCAGCGCGTCCCGCTCCGGCGTGGCGACCACGAGGAAGGCCGTCCCCGGCGCCTGGAGCAGCTTGTACGTGGCGTCAGCGCGGGTCCGGAAACCGCCGAACATGGTGTCCATCGCCGCCACGAAGGTCTGCACGTCCTTCAGGAACTGACCCCCCAGCAGCTTGCCCAGCGTCCCGGTCATCATCGACATGCCGACGTTGAGGAACTTCATCCCCGCCCGGCCGCCCACCTTCGCCGGCGCCATCAGCAGCTTGATGAACGTGCCGTCCAGGAAGGACCCCAGCCGCTTCGGCGCGTCCAGGAAATCCAGTGCCGAACGGGACGGCGGCGTGTCGACCACGATCAGGTCCCACTCGTCCCTGGCCCGGAGCTGGCCCAGCTTCTCCATCGCCATGTACTCCTGCGTGCCGGCGAAGCCGGCCGACAGGGACTGGTAGAACGGGTTGTCCAGGATCGCCCGGGCCCGGTCCGCGTCCGCGTGCGCCTCGACGATCTCGTCGAAGGTCCGCTTCATGTCGAGCATCATCGCGTGCAGCTCCCCGCCGTCGGAGCCCTTGATGCCCTCCACCTTGCGCGGCACGTTGTCCAGCGAGTCGATGCCCATCGACTGGGCGAGCCTGCGCGCCGGGTCGATGGTGAGGACCACCACGCGCCGGCCCCGCTCCGCCGCCCGGACGCCGAGGGCCGCCGCGGTCGTCGTCTTGCCGACGCCGCCCGCGCCGCAGCACACGATGATCCGGGTGCCCGGGTCGTCGATCAGCGGGTCCAGCTCGAGCACGGGCACCGTGTCGAGCCCGTTCGGGAGCGCCGCCCCGTCGACCGCGTCCGCGTCCGGCGCGGACCCATCGGCCGCGTCCCCACCGACCGCGTTCCCGGTCCCGTCGACCGCCGATTCGTCGACCGTCGTCTTCTCCGTCACGCCTCGCCCACCCCTTGCCTCCGCAGCTCCTTCGCCAGCCGGTACAGCCCGGCGATGTCCGCCCCGTCGCCCAGGAAGGGAAGCTCGTACGTCGGCACCCCGATGCCGTTCAGCGCCTCCCGCTGGGCGCGCTCCAGCTCCACCCGCTGGGCGTGCTCCGCGGCCTGGTCGAGGAGCGGCTCGACCAGCCTCGTACCGTCCTTGATGCCGACGGACGCCAGGGTCCCGGCGATGGCCTCCCGGTGGTCGCCGGAGGCGGCCCGTACCGCCGCCTCGTCGAGGACGTGCGGACGGACCATGTTCACGATGGCGCGGCCGACGGGCAGTTCGGCCGCGCGCAGCTCGGCGATGCCGTCCGCGGTCTCCTGGACCGGCATCTCCTCGAGGAGCGTCACCAGGTGCACCGCCGTGTCCGGGGACTTCAGGAAGCGCATGACCGCCTGGGCCTGGTTGTGTATCGGGCCGATCCTCGCCAGGCCCGCCACCTCGTCGTTGACGTTCAGGAAGCGGGTGATCCGGCCGGTCGGCGGTGCGTCCATCACCACGTAGTCGTAGGTGAAGCCACCGTGCTTCTCGCGGCGGCGGACCGCCTCGCACGCCTTGCCCGTCAGCAGCACGTCACGGACGCCCGGGGCTATCGTCGTCGCGAAATCGATCGCGCCGAGCTTCTTCAGGGCCCGGCCCGCGCTGCCCAGCTTGTAGAACATCTGGAGGTAGTCGAGCAGCGCGCGCTCGGCGTCGATCGCGAGGGCGAACACCTCGCCGCCCCCCGGTGCGACGGCGATCTTGCGCTCCTCGTACGGCAACGCCTCCATCTCGAACAACTGCGCGATGCCCTGCCTGCCCTCCACCTCGACGAGGAGGGTCCGCTTGCCCTCGGTCGCGAGGGCGAGCGCGAGTGCGGCGGCGACCGTCGTCTTACCGGTACCGCCCTTGCCGCTGACGACCTGAAGCCTGCTCACGCCTTCGAGCCTAACCACTGGCGCGCCGGACCAATCAGAGGGCCGCCCCGGACGCGCCCCCCAATGCGCCCCCGCGATCACCTAGGGGCACACCCGGAGGCCCCCCGGCGGCCGCGTCCGTGGTCGCCGGGGGCGGTGGCCTCGAAGGGCCGCCGTCCGGCAGCGGCTACAGTCGCCTCATGACCAAGTGGGAGTACGCGACTGTGCCGCTGCTGGTGCACGCGACGAAGCAGATTCTTGACACCTGGGGCGAGGACGGCTGGGAGCTCGTCCAGGTCGTGCCCGGGCCGAACAACCCCGAGCAGCTCGTGGCCTACCTGAAGCGGGAGAAGTCCTCGTGAGCGGCGCCGGAGCCGTCGAGGCGAAGCTCGCCGAGCTGGGCCTGACCCTGCCGGAGGTCGTGCCGCCGATCGCCGCCTACCAGCCGGCGGTCCGGTCGGGCGTGTACGTGTACACCTCGGGCCAGCTCCCGATGGTGGCCGGCAAGCTCCCGGTGACCGGCAAGGTCGGCGCCGAGGTGACGGCCGAGGAGGCCAAGGAGCTCGCCGCGACCTGCGCGCTGAACGCGCTGGCGGCCGTGAAGTCGATCGCCGGTGACCTGGACCGCGTCAAGCGGGTCGTGAAGGTGGTCGGATTCGTCGCCTCCGCCCCCGACTTCACCGGACAGCCGGGCGTCATCAACGGCGCCAGCGAGCTGCTCGGCGCCGTCCTCGGCGACAAGGGCGTCCACGCCCGCAGCGCCGTCGGTGTCACGGTCCTCCCGCTCGACGCGCCCGTCGAGCTCGAGGTCCAGGTGGAACTCGAAGTCTGAGCCCCGCGCACAGCAGGGCAGGCACCCGTACAGCAACGGCACAGGGCCGGTTTTCCACAGGCTGGAAAACCGGCCCTCGTGCATTCCGATGCTTGCGCATAGCATCCGGCCATGCCCAATGGTCAGTCGAATGGTCAGTGGTACCCACCGGAGTGGCCCGACCGCATCCGCGCCCTCACCGCCGGTGAGCTGGTCCCCGCGCCACCCAAGCGGGCCGCCACCGTGCTCCTCCTGAAGAACGCCTCCGAAAACGCCTCGGGGAACGGCTCGGAGAGGGCCTCGGACGGGACCGAGGGGGGCGGCGGGACCGAGGGGCCCGGCCCCTTCGTCCACATGCTGCGCCGCCGTGCCTCCATGGCGTTCGCGGGCGGCGCGTACGCCTACCCCGGCGGCGGCGTCGATCCCCGCGACGAACACCCGGTGCGCTGGGCGGGCCCGTCCCGCGAGGAGTGGGCCGCCCGGCTGGGCCTGCCGGACCCCGCACAGGCGCAGGCCGTCGTCTGCGCCGCCGTGCGCGAGACGTACGAGGAGGCCGGCGTCCTGCTCGCGGGCGAGACGGCGGACACGGTCGTCGGCGACACGACCGGCGAGGACTGGGAGAAGGACCGGGAGGCCCTGGTCGCCCGCGAGCTGTCCTTCGCCGACCTCCTCGACCGGCGCGGGCTCGTGCTGCGCTCGGACCTGCTCGGCGCGTGGGCCCGCTGGATCACCCCCGAGTTCGAGCCGCGGCGCTACGACACCTGGTTCTTCGTGGCGGCCCTCCCGGCCGGCCAGCGCACCCGGAACGCCTCCACCGAGGCCGACCGCACCGTCTGGATCCGACCGGCGGACGCGGCGGCCGGCTACGACCGCGGCGAACTGACGATGATGCCGCCGACCATCTCGACCCTGCGCGGCCTCGCACGGTTCCGCAGCGCCGAGGAGGCCCTGGCGGCGGCCGCGGACCAGGACATGACCCCCGTACTGGCCCAGGCGCGTCTCGACGGTGACGCGGTGATCCTGAGCTGGCCGGGACACGACGAGTTCACCAAGCACATCCCGGCGGACGCCCCGGACACTCCGGGCGCCCCCGGGGCCTCGGACACCCCGGACGCCCCTGACACACCCGGAGGTGCCGCATGAGTGACGCCGCCGCCCTCCCCGGGCAGCCGCGCGGGGCCGCGGTCTCCGGACCCGCGACCGCCCGCGCCGTCAACGTGCTGGCCCCGAACCCGTCCGCGATGACCCTGGACGGCACCAACACCTGGATCGTGGCCGAACCGGACTCCGACCTCGCCGTCGTGATCGACCCCGGCCCGCTCGACGAGGGGCATCTGCGGCGGGTCGTGGAGACCGCCGAGCGGCTCGGCAAGCGGATCGGCCTCACCCTGCTCACCCACGGCCATGCCGACCACGCCGAAGGAGCCGTGCGGTTCGCGGAGCTGACCCGCACCAAGGTGCGGGCCCTCGACCCGGCGCTGCGGCTCGGGGACGAGGGCCTCGCCGCGGGGGACGTGATCACCACCGGCGGGCTCGAACTCCGGGTGGTCCCCACGCCCGGACACACCTCGGACTCGCTCTCCTTCCACCTGCCGGCCGACCGCGCGGTGCTGACCGGGGACACCATCCTGGGGCGCGGCACGACGATCGTGGCCCATCCCGACGGGCGGCTCGGCGACTATCTGGACTCGCTGCGCCGGCTGCGCTCGCTCACCCTCGACGACGGCGTCCACACGGTCCTGCCCGGGCACGGTCCGGTCCTGGAGGACGCCCAGGGGGCGGTGGAGTTCTATCTGGCGCACCGCGCCAGCCGGCTCGCCCAGGTGGAGACGGCGGTCGAGAACGGCCACCGGACCGCGCCGGAGGTCGTGGCGCATGTGTACGCGGACGTGGACCGCTCCCTGTGGCCGGCCGCCGAGCTCTCCGTACGGGCGCAGCTCGAGTACCTGAGGGAGCGCGGCCTGATCTGAACGAACGGGAGCTTCCGGGCCGGGCCCGGGGCGCCGGAGCCCCGAAGCCTTCTCGCCGGCTCCGAAGCCTTCCGGCCGGACCCGGGAACCTTCCCGCCCCGAGGTGTGTCTTACGCTCCGCTTACATCTGGCCGTAGCTCTCGGGGGGAAGCCCGTGTTCGTCATAGCCATCCTGCTGGTCATCGCCGCAGTGGTGCTCTTCTTCGTCGGCCGCGCGAACGACACCCGCGGCCTCAAGCTGGGCGCCGTGGGCGCCCTGCTCGCCGGCCTGTTCTCGCTGATCGTGAGCATGACGTACGTGATCAGCGCGTACGAGGTCGGCGTGCCGGTCGCCTTCGGCAAGGTCGGTACGCCGATGTCCTCCGGCATGCACCTCAAGTCGCCGTTCACCAACGTCACGACGTTCTCCACCCGGCCCGTCGACCTCAATCTCTCCGACAAGGACGTGGTCGAGGTGCGCTCCTCGCAGGGCGGTGTGATGTACGCCGAGGTCACGGTGAAGTGGGCGGTGCAGCCGTCCAAGGCCGTCGAGCTCTACAAGCTGGCCGGCAGCGAGGACGCCATCCAGCAGCGGCTGGTCTACCCGGACAGCCGTGAGATCGTGCGCAACGTCTTCGCCCGCCACACGAGCGAGCAGGGCTACGCCTCCGACCGCGAGAAGATCAACGCGGAGATCGCCGGCCTCATCAAGGAGCGCCTCGCCCCGCGCGGCATCGACGTCACCACGGTCAACCTGCGCAACGTGAAGCCCTCCGAGGCCCTGCAGGACCAGATCGACCGCAAGATCCAGCAGCAGCAGGCCACCGAGCGGGCCCTCGAGGCCGCCCGTACGGCCAAGGCGGAGTCCGACCGCCGCCGGATCGAGGCCGAGGGCATCGCCCGCGCCAACAAGATCCTCAACGACTCGCTGACCGACAAGGTCCTGATGAACCAGTGCATCGACGCCTACAAGGAGGCCGCCGCGAAGAACCCGGTCTACGCGGTGCCCTGCGGTGGCGGCGGCTCGAACCCGCTGATCGTGGACGGCACGAAGCGCTAGAAGCGACGCGCGCCGCCGCGGCGGCGGAACACGGAAGGGGGCCGTCCGGTCGAACCGGGCGGCCCCCTTCACGTACGTACGGGGTGCGGGCGTAGCTGCCTGCGAGGCGGGCTCAGCGCGAGCGCTTCGCGAGGCGCTCCACGTCCAGCAGGATCACGGCACGCGCCTCCAGGCGCAGCCAGCCGCGCTGGGCGAAGTCGGCGAGCGCCTTGTTGACCGTCTCGCGGGAGGCGCCGACGAGCTGGGCCAGCTCCTCCTGGGTGAGGTCGTGGACGACGTGGATGCCCTCCTCGGACTGCACGCCGAAGCGGCGCGACAGGTCGAGGAGCGCGCGGGCGACACGGCCCGGTACGTCGGAGAAGACCAGGTCGGACATCTGGTCGTTGGTCTTGCGCAGGCGGCGGGCGACGGCGCGCAGCAGGGCGCTGGCCACCTCGGGGCGGGCGTTCAGCCAGGGCTGGAGGTCGCCGTGGCCGAGGCCGAGCAGCTTGACCTCGGTCAGCGCGGTGGCGGTGGCCGTGCGCGGGCCCGGGTCGAAGAGGGACAGCTCGCCGATGAGCTCGCCGGGGCCGAGGACCGCCAGCATGTTCTCGCGGCCGTCGGGCGAGGTCCGGTGCAGCTTCACCTTGCCCTCGGTGACCACGTAGAGCCGGTCACCCGGGTCGCCCTCGTGGAACAGCGCGTCGCCACGGGCAAGCGTCGCCTCACTCATCGAGGCACGCAGCTCAGCGGCCTGCTCGTCGTCGAGCGCCGCGAACAGCGGGGCACGTCGCAGAACGTCGTCCACGAGTTCTCTCCTATGTCGACCTCAGTGCGATCAATCACAACAAGTTTGACTCACCGGACGGCCTTTCCGTACGTCAGGGGCCCGATTGGGTCGTGATCCGGTGCGCGCGCGGCAGATGTCGGTGGCGACGCCTAGGCTGGCCGGGTGTCCAACTCGCCGGTGAGAGCACAGGCCAAGGGGGCTGGAAGAGTGCGGGTCGAGGGTAATTCCGCTGTGGGCGAACACGGCGTGGCGAAACAGACGAAAGCGACGAAACGCACACCGAAGGGGGCGGCCGGGGCGACGACGACCCCGTCGACGACCACCTCGGCGAAGAAGCCCGCGGCCGGGACCGGGTCCGCCGCCAAGAAGACGCCCGCGGCCAGGACGGCGCCCGCCGCCAAGGTGGCACCCGCCAAGGCCAGGCCCGAGTCGCGCCTCGCCATGGTGCGGCGGGCCCGGAAGATCAACCGGGAGCTCGCCGAGGTCTATCCGTACGCCCATCCCGAGCTCGACTTCCGCAACCCCTTCGAGCTGCTGGTCGCCACGGTCCTCTCCGCCCAGACCACCGACCTGCGGGTCAACCAGACCACCCCGGCGCTCTTCGCGAAGTACCCGACCCCCGAGGACCTGGCCGCCGCCGTGCCCGAGGAGGTCGAGGAGCTGATCCGGCCGACCGGGTTCTTCCGCGCCAAGACCAAGTCGATCATGGGCCTCGCCACCGCCCTCCGGGACGACTTCGGGGGCGAGGTCCCCGGACGCCTGGAGGACCTGGTCAAGCTGCCCGGCGTCGGCCGGAAGACCGCCTTCGTCGTCCTCGGCAACGCCTTCGGCGTGCCCGGCATCACCGTCGACACCCACTTCATGCGCCTGGTCCGCCGCTGGCGGTGGACCGAGCAGGAGGACCCCGTCAAGATCGAGGCGGAGATCGCCGAGATCTTCCCGAAGAGCGAGTGGACGATGCTCTCGCACCGGGTGATCTTCCACGGCCGGCGGATCTGCCACGCCCGCAAGCCCGCGTGCGGCGCCTGCCCCATCACCCACCTGTGCCCGGCGTACGGGGAGGGCGAGACGGACCCGGAGAAGGCGAAGAAGCTGCTGAAGTACGAGATGGGCGGCTTCCCGGGCCAGCGGCTCAACCCGCCCCCGGACTACCCCGGCCGCCCGGCGCCGCCCCTGGGCGCGAGCTCGTGAGCACCCCGCCGCCCCCCGGCCCGCACCCCGCCCGCGCCGCGGACGCCCGGGGAACGAACCCACACTCCGACCGCGTTGGGAAACACGGGGGTGCCTATGACGCGCACTGGTGAAGAGATCCAAGGAGCGGGCGGCCTGCTCGACCGGGACGGGCTGCCCGACTGGCTGGAACCGGTCGACCGGGCGGCCCGCACGGTCGCGCCCGAGCAGCTCAGCCGTTTCCTGCCGCCCAAGAACGGTGCCGGGCGGCAGTCCGCCGTGCTCGTCCTCTTCGGCGAGGGCGCGCGCGGCCCCGAGCTGCTGCTCATGGAGCGCTCCGGAAGCCTCCGCTCGCATGCCGGACAGCCCTCCTTCCCCGGCGGCGCCCTGGACCCCGAGGACGGCGACCCGGCCGAGGCCGGGCCGCTGCGGGCGGCGCTGCGCGAGGCCGAGGAGGAGACCGGGCTCGACCCGGCCGGCGTCCAGCTCTTCGGCGTGCTGCCCCGGCTCTACATCCCGGTGAGCGGCTTCGTCGTCACGCCCGTCCTCGGCTGGTGGCGCGACCCGAGCCCCGTCGGCGTCGTCGACCCCGCCGAGACCGCGCGGGTCTTCACCGTCCCCGTGGCGGATCTCACGGACCCCGCGAACCGCGCGACCGCGATCCACCCGGCGGGCCACGAGGGCCCCGCCTTCCTCGTCGAATCGGCTCTGGTCTGGGGTTTCACGGCCGGAGTGATCGACCGGATCCTGCACTTCGCGGGCTGGGAGCGGCCCTGGGACCGGTCCAAGCGGGTCCCGTTGGACTGGAGGTCATGACAGGCTGACCCCGGGCGACCGAAGACGAATCTGCGAGGCTATTGACGGTGAACGTGCTGGACATCCTGTTGCTGCTCGCCGCCGTGTGGTTCGCGATCATCGGTTACCGCCAGGGTTTCGTGGTCGGCATCCTCTCGGTGATCGGGTTTCTCGGCGGCGGTCTCGTCGCCGTCCTGCTGCTGCCGGTGGTCTGGAACCAGTTGACGGACCACAGCGAGGTCACCACGACCGCGACGGTCATCTTCGTGATGGTGGTGATCGTCAGCGCCTCCGTCGGCCAGGCATTCACCACCCATCTGGGCAACAAGCTGCGCCGGCACATCACCTGGACCCCGGCGCGCGCCCTGGACGCCACCGGCGGCGCCCTGGTCAACGTGGTCGCGATGCTGCTGGTCGCCTGGCTGCTCGGCTCCGCCCTCGCCCTCACCGCCGTGCCCACCTGGGCCAAGCAGGTCCGCAACTCCAAGGTGCTGCTGGGCGTCGAGCAGGTGATGCCGGATCAGGCGTCCCGGTGGTTCAGCGACTTCACCTCCACGCTCGCCCAGAACGGCTTCCCGCAGGTCTTCAACCCCTTCGCCAACGAGCCGATCACCGAGGTCCGCCCGCCGGACCCGGCGCTCGCCGGAAGCCCGGTCGCCGCGCGCGCCAAGCGCTCCATCGTGAAGGTCGTCGGCACCGCCCCGAGCTGCGGAAAGGTCCTCGAAGGCACCGGCTTCGTCTTCGCCGAGCGCCGGGTGATGACCAACGCCCATGTCGTCGGCGGTGTCGACGA
Source organism: Streptomyces sp. NPDC006339 (assembly GCF_040612775.1). NCBI lineage: Bacteria > Bacillati > Actinomycetota > Actinomycetes > Kitasatosporales > Streptomycetaceae > Streptomyces > Streptomyces sp. NPDC006339. The sequence continues at coordinate 60,691 of NZ_JBEXQW010000037.1, read as the reverse complement.
GCCGACCGTGCAGATAGGCGGTGAGGGCAAGCTCTACGACGCCAAGGTCGTGCTCTACGACTGGGAGCGCGACATCGCCGTCCTCGACGTGCCCGACCTGGACGCCACACCGCTGGAGTTCACCGACGGGGACGCCCGCAGCGGCGACAACGCCATCGTGGCCGGCTTCCCGGAGAACGGCGCCTACGACGTCCGCTCGGCGCGGGTGCGCGGCCGCATCACCGCCGACGGCCCCGACATCTACCGCCGAGGCGAGGTGCGCAGGGACGTGTACTCGCTGTACGCGACGGTGCGTCAGGGCAACTCCGGCGGGCCGCTGCTCACCGCCGACGGCAAGGTGTACGGCGTGATCTTCGCCCGGTCGCTCGACGACGCCAACACGGGGTACGCGCTGACGGTCGACGAGATCCGGGACGACATCAACCGGGGCCGCGCCGCCAACCAGCAGGTCGACAGCCAGGGCTGCGCGCTCTAGACCCCGCGCCCCGCGCACCGAGGGCGGGTCCCACAGGCCCTTGAGCCGTGGGACCCGCCCTCGGTCGCTCTCTAGGTACGGGTGTGGCGCAGCCGCGCCGAGACCCAGCGGGCCCGGCGTCGCAGGATGCGCGAGATCCCCATGCCCGCCGCGGGATGCGGATGGCCGCCCTGGTCCTGCGTACCGCCCCGCTCGGGGGCGCCTGAGCCGCCGATCGTGCGGCGGTCGCGTGCCGTGTCACCGTAGTCGTGCGTCCAGCCCATACCGGGACGTGTGCCCGGGGCCCAAGGTCGGTAACCTCCCCGGGGCCCGCCAATTGGCGTATGCGCGGGGCACATGGCAGTTCGACGGACGCCCGTGCGTCAGCGGTCCGGTTCGGGGTCCTTGAGCCAGTTGACGAGCTCCGTGGTGAACGCGACGGGGTCCTCCTCGTGGGGGAAGTGCCCCAGCCCGTCGAAGAGCCGCCAGCGGTACGGGGCCTCCACGTACTGCCCGGAGCCGGCCGCGCTGCGGGTCCGCATCACCGGGTCGAGCGAGCCGTGCAGATGCAGCGTGGGCACCCGTACGGGCCGCTTCATGCGCCGGTTGAACTGGATGCCGTCCGGCCGGGCCAGGGAGCGCACCATCCAGCGGTACGGCTCGATGGAGCAGTGCGCGGTCGACGGGATGCACATGGCCCGCCGGTAGACGTCCAGGGCCGCCTCGTCGGCGGCCGACCGGGGGTTCGGCCCCGACCAGTCGTCGATGAGCCGTCCCACGAGCGCCGCCTCGTCCGCGACGAGCTGACGCTCCGGCAGCCAGGGCCGCTGGAAGCCCCATACGTAGGAACCGGCCCGGGTCTGGGAGAAGTCGGAGAGCATCGCCGAGCGCCAGCGGCGGGGGTGGGGCATGGAGGAGACCGCGAGCCGGCGCACCAGCTTGGGCCGCATCACGGCGGCCGTCCAGGCGAGGTAGCCGCCCAGGTCGTGGCCGACGAGCGCCGCGTCCGGCTCGCCGAGGGAGCGGATGACGCCGGTGATGTCGAGGGCCAGGTTCGCCGGGTCGTAGCCCCGGGGCGTGCGGTCGCTGCCGCCCACGCCGCGCAGGTCCATCGCCACGGCCCGGAACCCGGCCTCGGCGAGGGCGGGCAACTGGTGGCGCCAGGTCCACCAGAACTGCGGGAAGCCGTGCAGCAGCAGCACCAGCGGGCCGTCGCCCATCTCGGCGATGTGGAAGCGGGCGCCGTTGGCCGCCACGTCGCGATGGGTCCACGGCCCGTCGATGCGGACGGGGCTGCCGCCGTTGGCGCTACTGCTCTCAGGGACGGTCATGCAGACGAGCGTGCCACAGACGGGGCCTTGTCCAGGGCGAGCGGGGCCGCGTCGGCCGCCGGACGCGGATGCGGCTTGACGTTCTGCATGATCGCCGCCGTCTGCTTGGCCGAGGAGATGCTCTTCTCCGGCTTCTTGACCTTCTTGAACTTGGCCACGGCGAACACCGCGAGCAGCGCGGCGAGCAGCACGTTCGCCGCGAAGGACAGCAGGAAGCACCAGGCGAGGTTCCAGCCGCCGTCGCCGTTGTGCCCGCCGGTCCAGGTGTTGATGCCGTAGGCGAGCGCGAAGCTCAGCATCGGCAGCGAGAACAGCAGCACCACGCCCGCCCCCAGGCCGGCCGCGCTGCCCATCGCGCCGCGCTTGACGTCCTGGCGGATCTCGGCCTTGGCCAGGGCGATCTCGTCGTGCACCAGTGCGGACATCTCGGCGGTCGCCGAGGCGACCAACTGGCCGAGGCTGCGCTCGGCTCCGTCGAACGGGTCGCTCATGGCTGTTCCCTCTCCTCTTCTACGGTCCGACCTCAGATCATGCCGGACGGTCGGCCTCATCGCGCGGTGCCCCCGCGAGTCGGGCGCGCTCGCGGTGTTCGGCCGCCCTCCGCTCGTGGATCTCGGCCATTCTCAGGTGGTACTCCGGGTCGTGCTCCTCGTAGATGTCCGGGATGCCGTCCTCGTCGTCGTCGCGCTCCTCCTCCGCGCACAGCGCCTGGTACCTGCGGACCCGGAGCTTCAGCAGCACGGAGGCGAGCACGGCGGCGATGAGCGAGCCCATGAGGACGGCGGCCTTCACCTCGTCGGTCAGGGCGGCGTCGCCGGCGAAGGCGAGCTCGCCGATGAGCAGCGAGACCGTGAAGCCGATGCCGGCGAGGGAGGCGACGGCGAAGACGTCGGGCCAGGCCAGCTCGGGGTTGAGCTCGGCCTTGGTGAAGCGGGCGGCGAGCCAGGTGCCGCCGAAGATGCCGATGGCCTTGCCCACCACGAGTCCGAGCACGACGCCGAGGGTGACGGGCTGGGTGAAGACCTTCCCCAGGGCTCCGCCGGAGACGGCGACTCCGGCCGAGAACAGGGCGAACAGCGGCACGGCGAGGCCCGCGGAGACGGGACGTATCAGGTGCTCGATGTGCTCGCCGGGGGAGTGGTCCTCGCCGTCCCGGGTGGTGCAACGGAGCATCAGGCCCATGGCGACGCCGGCGATGGTGGCGTGGACCCCGCTGTTGTACATCAGGCCCCAGACCACCAGGGCGAGCGGCACGTACACGTACCAGCCGCGGACTTCCTTGCGCAGCAGCAGCCAGAAGACGGCGAGTCCGGCGACGGCCCCGCCGAGGGCGGCGAAGTTCAGGTCACCGGTGAAGAAGATCGCGATGATCAGGATGGCGAACAGGTCGTCGACGACGGCGAGGGTGAGCAGGAAGGCCCGCAGCGCCGAGGGGAGGGAGGTGCCGATCACGGCGAGGACGGCGAGCGCGAAGGCGATGTCGGTGGCGGTGGGCACCGCCCAGCCGGCGAGGCTGCCGTCGCCGATCGTGTTGACCAGCGTGTAGACGAGGGCGGGGGCGGCCATGCCGCACACGGCGGCGATGACGGGGAGGGCGGCGGCCTTGGGGTCGCGCAGCTCGCCCGCGACGAGCTCGCGCTTCAGCTCGATGCCGGCGACGAAGAAGAAGATCGCGAGCAGGCCGTCGGCCGCCCAGTGCTGGAGGGACAGGTCGAGCCCGAGGGCGGCAGGGCCGATGTGGAGGTCCCGGAGGGACGCGTAACTGTCCTTGACGGGGGAGTTGGCCCACACGAGCGCGGCGATGGCGGCCACGAGCAGCAGCACACCGCCGACGGTCTCGGTGCGCAGCGCGTCGGCGACGAACCGGCGCTCGGGCAGCGAGAGGCGGCCGAGGAACCTGCGGTCGTCGGTGGCCTTGGGGCTGGGTGTGGGCGTGGACGTGGGCGCGGGCACGGTGAGTACCTCCGGTCGGTGGGCAGCGCAGAGCACATGCCGACCAGACTTCCCGGCGCACCTAGGTTTCCTTCCGCGTCACTGACGCGGTCCTTACTTTACCTAAAGATGCTCGGTGGCGTCCGGCGATCTTCACTTTAAGCGCATACGGGGACAGGGGCACTCCCTGTGGACAACCGCCTGTGGACAACGCGAGGGCGCCCGCCCCGGGATGCCGGAACGGGCGCCCACCTGCGCTTTTCTGGTGCTCAGTCCTCGCTGGAGGCGGACGGCAGCTTCGTCTGGATGAGGTCCATGACCGACGAGTCCGTCAGGGTGGTGACGTCTCCCAGCTCGCGGTTCTCGGCGACGTCCCGCAGCAGGCGCCGCATGATCTTGCCGGAGCGGGTCTTGGGCAGCTCGGCGACCGGCAGGATCCGCTTCGGCTTCGCGATCGGGCCGAGGGTCGCGCCGACGTGGTTGCGCAGATCGGCGACGAGGGCCTCGTCCTCGCTGGCCGTACCGCGCAGGATGACGAACGCGACGATCGCCTGGCCGGTGGTCTCGTCGGCGGCGCCGACCACGGCCGCCTCGGCGACGGACGGGTGGGAGACGAGCGCCGACTCGACCTCGGTGGTGGAGATGTTGTGGCCCGAGACGAGCATGACGTCGTCGACCCGGCCGAGCAGCCAGATGTCGCCGTCGTCGTCCTTCTTGGCGCCGTCGCCGGCGAAGTACCTGCCCTCGAAGCGGGACCAGTAGGTGTCGATGAAGCGCTGGTCGTCGCCCCAGATGGTGCGGAGCATCGACGGCCACGGCTCGGTGAGGACCAGGTAGCCACCGCCCCCGTTCGGCACCTCGTTGGCCTCGTCGTCCACGACGGTGGCGGAGATGCCGGGCAGCGGGCGCTGCGCGGAGCCGGGCTTGGTCTCGGTGACGCCGGGCAGCGGCGAGATCATCATCGCGCCGGTCTCGGTCTGCCACCAGGTGTCCACGATGGGGCACTTGTTGCCGCCGATGTGCTCGCGGTACCAGACCCACGCCTCGGGGTTGATCGGCTCGCCGACCGAGCCCAGGACGCGCAGCGACGACAGGTCGAACTTGGCGGGGATGTCGTCGCCCCACTTCATGAACGTGCGGATCGCGGTCGGCGCCGTGTAGAGGATCGTGACGCCGTACTTCTGCACGATCTCCCAGAAGCGGCCCTGGTGCGGGGTGTCCGGGGTGCCCTCGTACATGACCTGGGTCGCGCCGTTGGCCAGCGGCCCGTACACGATGTACGAGTGGCCGGTGACCCAGCCGATGTCGGCGGTGCACCAGTAGACGTCGGTCTCCGGCTTGAGGTCGAAGACGGCGTGGTGGGTGTACGCGGCCTGGGTGAGGTAGCCGCCGGAGGTGTGCAGGATGCCCTTCGGCTTACCCGTCGTGCCGGAGGTGTAGAGGATGAAGAGCGGGTGCTCGGCCTCGAACGCCTCCGGGGTGTGCTCGGCGGACTGGCGGCCGACGATGTCGTCCCACCAGACGTCCCGGCCCTCGGTGAAGGCGGTCTCCTGCCCGGTGCGGCGGACCACGAGGACGTGCTCGACCTGCGGGCAGCGGGAGACGGCCTCGTCGATGGCGGGCTTGAGCGCGGACGGCTTGCCGCGGCGGTAGCCGCCGTCGGCGGTGACGACCAGCTTGGCGTCGGCGTCCTGGATGCGGGAGGCGACGGCGTCGGCGGAGAAGCCGCCGAAGACGACCGAGTGGGCGGCGCCGATGCGGGCGCAGGCCAGCATGGTGATGGCGGCCTCGGGGATCATCGGCAGGTAGACGGCGACCCGGTCGCCCTTGCGGACACCCAGCTCGGTCAGGGCGTTGGCCGCCCTGGACACCTCGTCCTTGAGCTCCGCGTACGTGATCGCGCGGCTGTCGCCGGGCTCGCCCTCGAAGTGGATGGCGACCCGGTCGCCGTTGCCGGCCTCGACGTGCCGGTCCACGCAGTTGTACGCGACGTTCAGCTCACCGTCGGCGAACCACTTGGCGAAGGGCGGGTTCGACCAGTCCAGGGTCTCGGTCGGCTCGGTGGCCCAGGTGAGCCGCTTGGCCTGCTCGGCCCAGAAGCCCAGCCTGTCCGCCTTGGCCTGCTCGTACGCGTCCGCCGTGACGTTGGCGTGCGCGGCCAGTTCGGCCGGCGGCGCGAAGCGGCGCTCTTCCTTGAGCAGATTGGCCAAGGATTCGTTGCTCACGACATCTCCCATTCCCAGGGCGTCCTACGTGCCTGTGTGTCCCGCGTCATAGCTCACCAGGCAGAGGCCCGGGTGACAAGAGCCTCCGGGCAATTGGTTTAGACCTGTGAGCGGCCTGCGGAGGTGGCCCCCGCTCCCCGAGCGGAGGGGAGCGGGGGCCACACACTTTCACGTACGAACGGAACAGAAGGTTCAGGACGCGCGAGCGGTCTCCCGGGCGCCGGGCCGGGACGCCGGTTCGCCCCCGGGCCGCGTGTCCTTTCCGGCCGCCGTCGGCGGCACATGGTTGAACACGTCGTCGTAGCTGTGCACCTCGTCCGTGCCCGCCAGCAGATAAGCCTGCGCCTCGCCCACGTGGAAGTACATCCCGTGCAGGGTCAGCGTGCCCTCGGCGAGCCGCCGCGCCACCGGCTCGTAGGCGCGCAGGTGCTCCAGTTGCTGCACCACGTTGGTCAGGCATAACTGCTCGACCTCGTCGGCCGGCAGCCGCCCGGAGATCCTCGCCCAGGCGTGCCGACGGCTCTCCATCCGCTCCAGGCTCGGCAGACCGTGCCGCAGCCAGCGGCGCAGCGGGCTCGCCGGGTCGTCGGGGCCGCTGTTCAGCAGGGCCTGCATCGCGCCGCAGCCGGAGTGGCCGCAGACCGTGATCGAATCGACCCGCAGCACCTCCACCGCGTACTCGATCGCCGCGGCCACCGAGTCGTCCCCGCTCTCCTCGCCCGGCAGCGGCACCAGATTGCCCACATTGCGCACCGTGAACAGGTCTCCCGGACCACTGGACGTGATCATGCTGGTGACCAGCCGGGAGTCGGCACAGGTCAGGAAGAGCTGCGAGGGCTGCTGCCCCTCCCGGGCCAGCCGGGCCAGCTCGTCCCTGACCAGCGGGGCGGTGTCCCGCTGGAACGCGCCGATGCCGCTCGCCAGCCGGTGCCCGGTGGCGCTCGGCGCCTCCTCGGCCGGCTGCTCCTGGCACTGGTGGTTGCGCCACGGCGTCCACGGGCGGCAGCAGGAGTGCCCGCCCGGCCCGGAGCCGCCGTCGGCACCGGAGCCGTCGGCCGGGCCGTGGCCGTGGCCGGGCTCGGTGATCCGGCGGCCCGAGGGGCCGGTCATGTCCACGCTGCCGCCATGGGTCAGATGCGCGGCCTGCCAGTCGTGCAGCGTCTCGTACGCCGCGTGGTCCATGAACGACCCGTCCAGCTCCACGACGACGTCGGCGCCCGCCGGGAGCTGGTGCAGGGTCCGGCTCAGCCGGGGCACCGCGAGAAAGGTCAACTGGCCGCGGATCCGCACCAGGTGGCGCCCGTCCCGCTCCTCCAGGGTGATCCGGGTGCGGGCGAGGCGGTGCATCGCGACGGCGACCGCCACCGCGATGCCGAGGGCCACGCCCTCCAGGATCCCGATGAACACCACACCCGCCACCGTCACCGCGTACACCACGACCTCACGGTGGCGGGTGACCGTGCGGATGTGCGTGATGCTGACCATCTGGATGCCGACGACCATGACGAGCGCGGCGAGCGCGGGCAGCGGGATGAGCTCGAGCAGCGGGACCAGGAAGAGCGCCGCGAGCACGATCCACAGGCCGTGCAGCATCGTCGAGTGGCGGCTCACGGCACCGGCCGAGACGTTCGCCACGCTGCGGACCGCGACTCCGGCGACCGGCAGGCCGCCGAGCGCTCCGGACACCATGTTCGCCGCGCCCTGGCCCGCGAGTTCGCGGTCGAGCCGGGAGCGGGGCACGCCGGTCTCGCCCGTCGCGGCGGCGCGCTTCGCCGCCAGTTTGTCGACGGCGACGGCGGACAGCAGCGACTGCACGCTGGTGACCAGCGTGATCGTGAGCACCCCGGCCGCGATCCCGAGGACGGGCCCGTCCGGCAGGCCGGGCAGGGCGTGACTGCTCCAGGAGGGCAGGTCGACCCGCGGCACACCGAGCCCGGCGAACGTGGCGAGCGCCGTGGCGGCGGCCACCGCGACGAGCGCCGCGGGGCCCGTGCGCAGCAGCCGTCCCGTACGGCCGGGAAGGCGCGGCCAGGCCAGCAGCAGGCCGACGGTGAGGGCGCTGACGGCGAGTGCGGCGGGGGACACGTCCGCGAGTTGCGCGGGCAGGCCGAGGGCGTTGTCCACGGCCGAGCTCTGGGGGTTGCCGCCGAGCACGATGTGCAACTGGGCGAGGGCGATGGTGACGCCGATGCCGGCCACCATCCCGTGCACGATCGCCGGGGAGACGACGAGGGCGGAGCGGGCCACCCGCAGGGCGGCGAGGCCGAGTTGGCACAGTCCGGCGAGGACGGTGATGGCGCAGGTGGTGAGCCAGCCGTAGCGCTGGATGAGCTCCGCGGTGACCACGGTCAGTCCGGCGGCGGGGCCGCTGACCTGGAGCGGGGAGCCGCCGAGGCGTCCGGCGACGATGCCGCCGACGGCGGCGGCCACCAGGCCGGCCTGGAGCGGGGCGCCGGTGGCGAGGGCGATGCCCAGTGACAGCGGCAGGGCGATCAGGAAGACGGTCATGGACGCGGACAGGTCCGCGCCGGCGATACGGAAGCGGCGATGGCCCTTCCCGCCGTCCGGCGGGCTGTGGGGGCGCTGGACGCGGGGTCGGTTGGTCGTGCGGTCGGGGGTGCAGAGAGTCATGTTCCCGTCTCCTCCGGGGGCAGCGCGGTCGCGGCTCGTGCGGGGTGCAGCGGCGGGATACCGATCAACGCTCGGTAAATGAACAGTAATGGAGAGTAAAGACTGCGGCATTATTTTCGGGGCAAACAGGGCAATGATTCACCGGTTCCGGTGACAGAACGTGCGCATGCCGCTTGTCGTCGACGCTCCCCGGCCGTCGTGGTGCGACGTTGACGCCGCTCGTACGGAAATCCGAGGATCCGAGGAGAGGTGTGCGGATGTCAGCCGCCGCGAGAAGGACCGCAGTCCAGAAGAGGGCGCTCGCCGTCGGCGCGCTCGCCGTCGCGCTCACCACCGGCCTGGCCGGCTGTTCGGGCTCCGGCGGTTCCGCCCCGGGCGGGGCGTCGGGCGGCGCGGCCGGTGCCCAGAAGGGTGCCGCCGCCGCCCCGCAGAGCGCGGTGCGGCTGATCGGCGACGGCTCCACCGCCTTCACCGGCGCCCAGCCCCACCAGCCGGTCTGGGAACGCCTGAAGCCCGGTCAGCAGCCGCCCCAGTTCGTGGTGTTCTCCTGGGACGGCGCGGGCGAGGACAGCCAGAAGCTCTTCTCGCACTTCCGCAAGGTGGGCAAGAAGTACGGCGCGACGATGACGTACTTCCTCAGCGGCGTCTACCTCCTGCCCGAGGAGAAGCGCGAGCTGTACAACCCGCCGCGGCACTCCCCGGGCCGCTCCGACATCGGCTTCAACGATGTCGAGGGCATCCGCGACACCGTGCGCGAACTGCGCGGCGCGTGGGAGGAGGGCAACGAGATCGGCACCCACTTCAACGGCCACTTCTGCGGCAAGGAGGGCGGTGTCGGCACCTGGTCGGTCGAGGAGTGGAAGAGCGAGATCAACCAGGCCAAGTCCTTCGTCAAGAACTGGAAGACCAACGCCGGTCTGCAGGCGGAGAAGCCGCTCCCGTTCGACTACGACAAGGAGCTGGTCGGCGCCCGCACCCCGTGCCTGGAGGGCCGGAAGAACTTCGTCCGGGCGGCGGCGCAGATGGGCTTCCGCTACGACACCAGCGGGGTCAACGACCAGATCTGGCCCAAGAAGGACCTGGGCCTGTGGGACCTGTCGATGCAGCTCGTCCCCGTGCCGGGCCGCGCCTTCCAGACGCTGTCGATGGACTACAACTTCCTGGTCAACCAGTCCGGCACGACGAAGGGCGACCCGTCGATGCACCGGTTCTGGGGCAACCAGATGCGCGACGGCCTGGTGCAGGCATTCGAGCGGTCGTACCGGGGCAACCGGGCGCCGCTGATCATCGGCAACCACTTCGAGTCCTGGAACGGCGGCACGTACATGCGCGCCATCGAGGAGACCATCGCGACGGTCTGTGTGCAGAAGGACGTCAAGTGCGTCTCCTTCCGCCAGCTCGCCGACTGGCTCGACGCGCAGGACCCGGAGGTCATCGCCAAGCTCCGGACCCTGAAGGTCGGCGAGGCCCCTCCGGGCGGGTGGCAGGCATTCCTGGCGCCCCAGCCGGCCGCCCCGGCGGGCCCGCCGGCCCCCGCGGCCAAGCCGGCCGCCGCGCGCCACTGATCCACCGGACACGGCGCTGATCCGCGGCCCGGGCCGCTGATCCGCCGCCGACACGACCCGGGGCCGGCCCTCGCGAGGAGGGCCGGCCCCGGGTTCTCGACTGTCAACGGCCGGACCGTGTCGCGCCGCTGCCGTCAGCTCGGCTGGGGTTCGGCCAGCCGCTCATCGAGGACGAACCCTGGGTCGACCTGCGCCGCCAGGTCGGCCCCCGTCTTGGCGTTGCCCCAGCTCTCCGCGTTCCGCAGGTGGAAGTGCACCATCTGGCGCGTGTAGCGCTCCCAGTCGCGGTGGGCGTACGAGTCGTCCGCGGCGTCCTGGAGGGCCTGGAGGGCCGTGAGGTTGGCGGCCTCCAGGAGCTCGAAGCGAGGCGGCCGCCCCTTCTCCATGGAGCGGACCCAGTCGGAGTGGCCGACCGTCACCAGCAGGTCGTCGCCGACCTCCGCGCGCAGGAAGTCGATGTCGTCCGCGCCCTGCACCTTGTTGCCGACGACCTTCAGGGCGACCCCGAAGTCCCGCGCGTACTCCTTGTACTGACGGTAGACCGAGACGCCCTTACGCGTCGGCTCGGCGACCAGGAAGGTCATGTCGAAGCGGGTGAACATGCCGGAGGCGAAGGAGTCGGAGCCGGCGGTCATGTCGACGACCACGTACTCGTCCGGCCCGTCCACCAGGTGGTTCAGGCACAGCTCCACCGCGCCGACCTTCGAGTGATAGCAGGCCACGCCGAGATCCGACTCGGTGAACGGGCCGGTCGCCATCAGCCGGATGCCGCCGTCGTCCAGCCGTACGGGCCGGGCGCAGGCGTCGTAGACCGGGTTGTCCTCGCGGACCCGCAGGAGCCGCGAACCCTCCCCGGGCGGTGTCGTCTTGATCATGGTGTCGGCGGAGGCGATCCGCGGGTTGGAGCCCCGCAGGTACTCCTTGATCAGCGGCAGGTGCGCGCCCATCGCGGGCAGTGCCGCGGCCTCCTCGTCGGACAGGCCGAGCGCCGCCCCGAGGTGCTGGTTGATGTCGGCGTCCACCGCGAGGACCGGGGCCCCGGCGGCGGCGAGGTGTCGAATGAAGAGCGAGGACAGCGTGGTCTTGCCGCTGCCGCCCTTCCCCACGAAAGCGATCTTCATGTTCACCTAGCGTAGTGGCATGCTTGCGCCCTGTGGTCAAGGTGCGTGAAGAAGACCACTCCAAGGTGGGGCGGCGGCCCCGGGCGCGTAGCCTCCCTACTTATGAGTACGCACGCCTCTGACCCCCTGGCCGCCCTCGGCTCCCTGCGGGGCGTCGCCGACTCGGTGGACTCCGTACGCAAGGCCGTGGACCGGGTCTACGGCCACCGTGTGATGCGCCGCCGCAGCAACGAGATCACCTCCGAGGCGGCGCTGCGCGGGGCGCGCGGCTCGGCCGCGCTCTCGGGTGCCGACTGGGCCCTCGAGGAGGTCCGCCGGCGTACGGACTTCAGCGCGGACGCGGAGGCCCGCACGGTCGGCGCGGCCCTGCGGCTGACCGCGGAGTGCGGCCAGCTCTTGTCCATCTGGCGCCAGTCGCCGCTGCGGGTGCTCGCCCGGCTGCACCTGGTGGCCGAGGGCGAGCCGCGTGAGTCGACGGGACGGCCGCGCCAGGTGGGCGAGGCGGTGGACGAGTCGCTGATCGAGGCGCCGCTGCCGGACCCGGCGGAGGTCTCCGGCCGGCTCGACGGGCTGGCCGACCTGATCATCGCGGGCGGCGCCGCCCCGGCCCTGGTCACCGCGGCCGTGGTGCACGGTGAGCTGCTCGCCCTGCGGCCCTTCACCTCGCGCAACGGTCTGGTCGCGCGGGCGGCGGAGCGGATCGTGCTGATCGGCAGCGGCCTCGACCCCAAGGCGATCTGCCCGGCCGAGGTCGGCCACGCGGAGCTGGGGCGGGCGGCCTATGTGGCCGCCTTCGAGGGGTACCTGTCGGGGACCCCGGAGGGCATGGCGGCCTGGATCGCGCACTGCGGCCGCGCGGTCGAGCTCGGCGTGCGGGAGTCGACGGCGGTCTGCGAGGCGCTGCAGCGCGGCGCGGCCTGAGGCCGTACGTCCCCCGACATGGGTTGCGGCGGTACCAGACTTCGGTACCGCCGCTGGCACGTCCGCCCAGTTACCAAGCGTCCTCGATATGTGCCCATCAGGCGGGGAACTTTGCCCTTCGCCTGGTGCGGCTGGCCCTTAATCGAAGGGTCGACGTCGCGTGGGTGCCAGGTTTCCGTGCTTAGGTCCGTGGGGCCTTCTTGCTCAACAGGTGATCCTCTCGGATGTCCCAGGTCTCGCGGGCCTGATTCCTTTCTACTCCTGTCCGGAGGGAAGCGAAAGTCCTGACTCCGCTTCTTTGCTTTCTTCTCAAATCCGGGCAAAGTGATCGGCAAGTGGGGTGGCCTAGGCGGCCCCGGCCGCCCGCGTCAGCGCGGCCTGCCGGCGGCGGCTGGCGTACCAGACGAGACCGGCCGTGGCGGCCGCCGCTCCCACGGCCGCGGCGGCGACGAGCGCCGGACGGGGCGGCATCCGGAACTCCGGAAGCCGCTGCTTGAGCCGGACCGGCTTGTTGAAGAACAGGACCGGCCAGTCCCGGGCCGTGGCCTCCCGGCGCAGCGCCCGGTCGGGGTTCACCGCGTACGGGTGGCCCACGGCCTCCAGCATCGGCAGGTCGGTCGCGGAGTCGCTGTAGGCGTAGCAGCGCGCCAGGTCGTACCCCTCGGACTCGGCCAGCTCGCGCACCGCCTCGGCCTTCGTCGGGCCGTACGCGTAGTACTCCACCTCGCCCGTGAAGCAGCCGTCCTCGCCGACCACCATCCGGGTGGCGACGACCCGGTCGGCGCCGAGCATCTCGCCGATGGGCTCGACGACCTCGGCCCCGGAGGTCGAGACGATCACGACATCGCGGCCCGCGGCGTGGTGGTCCTCGATGAGGGAGGCCGCCTCGTCGTAGATGAGCGGGTCGATCAGGTCGTGCAGGGTCTCGGCCACGAGCTCCTTGACCTGCGCGACGTTCCAGCCTTTGCAGAGCGCGGAAAGATATTCGCGCATCCGCTCCATCTGGTCGTGATCCGCTCCGCCCACCAGGTAGACGAACTGGATGTACGCCGTCCGCAGCGCGGCACGGCGGCTGATCAGCCCGCCCCGGTAGAAGGACTTGCTGAAGGTCAGCGTCGAGGACTTCGCAATGACCGTCTTGTCCAGGTCAAAGAAGGCGGCTGCGCGCGGCATCGAGTGGTTTTCCACGAGCCTGAGCATAGGTGCCCGCCATTCGGCGTACGCTGGGGCGCGTGGGTTTGCCTGAGAAGGCTCTCGGGTACACCATGGAAGTCACGGATCGTTCGCGACCGTGCTAACCCGGACCGGCTCCTCCCCCCCCGAGTCGGCCGGAGAGACGACCCCCGCTCTCCCCCCCGGCGGGGGTCGTCGCATGTCCGGACACGTTTTCGTCCATCGTTCCACCACTTTCCCCTCTCGCTGCGGCCCGCGGGCGTCGTCGGGCACGCCGACGCGAACCCCGCCGTTTCGTCACTCAGCGTAGTCGGCCTGCTGCTCTGCGGGCAGTACCTGTTCGGGTGGCGAAGTTATTCACAGGCGCCGGGTTATCCACAGTTTTCGAGCAAGATCCCCAAGATTTCCGAGACGCCTGCACGGTGATTCCGGCCGCGAAGTCCGCGGACCGCAGGAATCACGTGAGGGGTGTGTGCCGTGGAGCGACCGAAGACTTCCGCGACGCGGAGGCGAGACGGGTCCGCCGTCGTCCCGTACGAGGGCCGGGTGCCGTACGAGGACCGGGGGCCGGCCTCGGGCCCCGGCCCTCGTCATGCGAGCGCGCGAGCAGGGGACGGGAGCGCGGACGACGGAGTACGGCCGCCCCGGCCGCTGATCCTGACCGAGGACCTCGTGCTCCTCGACGACCTCCTGCGGCTGTGCGCCGCCGCGGGCGCCGAGCCCGAGGTGCACCACACCGTGCCCGAGCGCCGCGCGGCCTGGACCGACCCGCCGCTCGTCCTCGTCGGCGACGACGTCGCGGCCCGCTGCCGCGGCGCCACCCGCAGGCCCGGCGTCCTGCTCGTCGGCCGGGAAGCGGACGACCCGGCCGTGTGGCGGCAGGCCGTCGAGATCGGCGCGGAGAGCGTCCTGATCCTGCCCGACGCGGAAGGCAGGCTCGTCGACCTGATCGCCGACGCCGTCGAAGGAGCCGGCGGGCAGGCGCTGACCGTCGGCGTCATCGGCGGTCGCGGCGGGGCCGGGGCCTCCACCCTCGCCTGCGCCCTGGCCCTCGCCGCGGCGCGCGCCGGACAGCGCACCCTGCTCGTCGACGGCGACCCGCTCGGCGGCGGACTCGACGTCCTGCTCGGCGGGGAGCGGGTCGAAGGACACCGGTGGCCCGACTTCGCCGCCTCGAAGGGGCGCCTCGCCGGCGGGGCCCTGGAGGAGTCGCTGCCCTCGGTGCGGGGTCTGCGGGTGCTGAGCTGGGACCGCGGCGACCCGGTCCACGTGCCGGCGGAGGTCATGCGCTCGGTGCTCGCCGCCGCCCGCAGGCGCGACGGCGTGGTCGTGGTCGACCTGCCCCGCACGCTCGACGGCGCCGCCACCGAGGCCCTGGCCCAGCTCGACCTCGGCCTGCTGCTCGTCCCCGGCGAACTGCGGGCCGTCGCCGCCGCCCACCGCGTGGCGGGAGCCGTCGGCATGGTGCTCCAAGACCTCCGCGCCGTGGTGCGCGGCCCCTACGCTCCCGGGCTCGACGAGCGGTGGATCGCCGAAGCCCTGCGACTGCCCCTCGTCGGCGAACTCCCCTACGAGCCCGATCTTTCGGCGGCCGGAGACGGCGGGGCGCCACCCGGCGCCGACGACCGCGGCGGACTCGGACGGTTCTGCGCCGCGTTCTGGGAGCACGCACTCGCCCCGGAGCGTGCCGCGTGAGCGGGGCGGGGCTGCTCGACGCGGTACGGCAGCGGCTCGCGGAGAGCGGCGCCGAGCCGACCCCGGCGCGGGTCGCGGCGGCCCTGCGGGCCCAGGGGCGGCTGCTGGGAGACGCGGAAGTGCTCGGCGCCGCCGAGGAATTGCGCTCCGAGCTGGTCGGCACCGGACCGTTGGAGCCGCTGCTGGCCGATCCCCGCGTCACCGACGTCCTCGTCTCCGCGCCCGACCGCGTCTGGGTGGACCGCGGTGCCGGGCTCGAAGCGACCGGGGTGACGTTCCCCGACGCGGCGGCGGTACGGAGGCTGGCGCAACGGCTCGCGGCCGTGGCGGGCCGGCGCCTCGACGACGCCCGGCCCTGGGTGGACGCCCGACTGCCGGACGGCACCCGGATGCACGCCGTCCTGCCGCCGGTCGCCGTCGGCTCGACCTGTCTGTCGCTGCGGGTGGTCCGGCCGAGGGCCTTCTCCGTAGGGGAGTTGACCGACGCGGGCACCGTCCCGCCGGGCGGGGAGCCGGTCCTGAGGGCGCTCGTCGAGGCCCGGGTCTCCTTCCTCGTCAGCGGCGGTACGGGATCGGGCAAGACGACCCTGCTGTCCACACTGCTCGGCCTCGTCGGCGCACGGGAGCGGATCGTCATCGCCGAGGACTCGGCCGAACTGCGCCCCGACCACCCGCATGTCGTGCGCCTGGAGGCGCGTCCGCCCAACCAGGAGGGCGCCGGCCTCGTGACCCTGCGGGACCTGGTGCGCCAGGCCCTGCGGATGCGGCCGGACCGGCTCGTCGTCGGCGAGGTCCGGGGGGCCGAGGCGGTCGACCTGCTGGCCGCCCTGAACACCGGCCACGAAGGAGGCTGCGGAACGGTCCACGCCAACACGGCGGCGGACGTCCCCGCCCGTCTCGAAGCCCTGGGGACGGCGGCCGGACTCGACCGGGCCGCCCTGCACAGCCAGTTGGGCGCGGGGCTCTCCGCGGTGCTGCACCTGGTGCGGGACCGGTCCGGGCGGCGGCGGATCGCCGAGGTGCACGTCCTCGAACGGGACCGGGAGGGGCTGGTGGTGACGGTGCCCGCGCTGCGCTGGGCGGCGGACGGGTTCGAGCGTGAGCGGGGCTGGGGGCGGCTGCGGTCGCTGATCGGAGGGGAGCGGTGACGGTGACGACGACGATGCCGGGAGGTCTGGCGGCGCAGGGAGCGGTGGCGCTGTGCGTGGTGGCGGCGCTGTGGTGGACGGCCGAACGGGAGCGGGCGGCCCGCAGGGCCCGGACGGTCCTGGCCCTGCCGGGAGGCGCGGCCGTGTCGCTCCGGCCCGCGGTCACCGGACGGTGGTGGGAGGCGGTGCGCGGCCGGCCGGAGTGGCTGTGCCTGCCGGTGGCGGGAGCGCTCGCGCTCCTCGGGTCCTCGCCTCTTCCGCTGCTCGCCGGGGCGGCCGCGGTGCCGCTGGTCGGGCGCAGGCTGCGGGCGGCCCGCGGTGGACGGGAACGGGAAGCGCGCGCCGACCGGGTGGTCGCGCTGTGCGGGGCCGTCGCGGGCGAGCTCAGAGCCGGCCGGCAGCCTGCCCAGGCCCTCTCGTTCGCGGCGCGGACGACCGGGGCCCTCGGTGGAGAGGAGGCGGCGGTCCTCGCCGCCGCCCGGTTCGGCGGGGACGTGCCCGAGGCGCTGCGGCGGGCGGGTCGGCAAGAAGGTGCCGAGGGCCTGGCCGGCCTGGCCGCCTGCTGGCAGGTCGCCGTCGACGGCGGCGCGGGCCTCGCCGCCGGCCTCGACCGGCTGGAGGCCGCGGTGCGGGCCCACCGGGACCAGCGGGAGCGGCTGCGGGCCCAACTGGCGGGAGCCTGGGCGACGGTGGCGGTCCTCGCCGTCCTGCCGCTCGCCGGACTCGGCCTGGGCGCGGCACTCGGCGCCCGCCCGCTGTGGGTGCTGCTCCACACTCCCGCCGGCCTGGGCTGCCTGGCCGTCGGCGGCGTGCTGGAGGCCCTGGGACTGTGGTGGGCGGCCCGGATCGTGCGAGCGGGGGAGCGGCCATGACGGTGCTTCTCGCGGCGCTGTGCGCCGTCGCGGCGGTCATCGTGACCGTGGTGGATCACGGTCGCCTACGAAGGGGGCGCCGGCGGATGAGCGCACTCCTGGCGGCCGGACCGTGCCAGGGAGCGGCGCCGGCCCCCGGCCGGAGGCGGGGCAGCGGACTGCCGGCGACGCTGCGGACCTGGGGCGTGCCGATCCTGGCAGCCCTCGGCGCGTACGTGCTGATCGGCGGGCTCCTCGGTGGCACCGCCGGGATCGCCGCCGCCTGGGGGCTGAGACGGTGGCGGGCGCGCCGGCCGCGAGGCGCGGGCACGAGTGGCGCGGACGACATGGAGGCGGCGCGTCAACTGCCGCTCGCCGCGGACCTCCTGGCGGCGTGCGCCTCGGCGGGAGCCGGGCCGGGCGAGTCCGCCGAGGCGGTCGGCCGGTCCCTGGGCGGCCCGGTCGGTGAGCGGCTGATCCGCACCGCCGCCGAGCTGCGGCTCGGGGGCGAACCGTCCGAGGTCTGGCGGAGGTTCGGGGAGATTCCGGGTGCGGAGGGTCTCGCCCGCTGCCTGGAGCGGGCGGCCTCCTCCGGGGCGCCTGCCGCCGAGGCCGTGGCACGGCACGCCGACGGCCTGCGGGCCGCCCGCGCCCGCACGGCGACGACCCGCGCGCAGCGGGCCCAGGTGCTGATCACGGCGCCGGTCGGGCTGTGCTTCCTGCCCGCCTTTCTGGCGGTGGGCGTGGCGCCGGTGGTGATCGGTCTGGCGAGCGGACTGCTCGGCGGCCGGTGACAGCGGGAGGCGGGAGGCGCGATGACGCCACGGCGACGCGAAGAGGCGACGACACAGCAACACAGCAACACCCAGACACAGCGACACCCAGACACGGCAACACCCACACACAGCAACGCGACGGCACGACAGGTGTCCGCACAAGACGGGAGACGGGACATGAAGATCGGGAAGCGCTTGGCCGGTTGGTGGCGGACCCGGAAGGCCGCGGCGCGGCGGGACGCCGGAATGAGCACGACGGAGTACGCGATGGGCACCATCGCCGCGGCCGGTTTCGCGGCCGTGCTGTACAAGGTCCTCACCAGCGGCGCGGTCACGAAGGCGCTGGAGTCGGTGATCGGGAAGGCCCTCGATGCGCCGTTCTGACCGGGGTTCGGTGACCGCGGAGGCGGCGGTCGTGCTGCCCGCCCTGGTCCTGTTCACGGCGACCCTGCTGTGGGCCCTCGGCGCGGCCGCCGCGCAGATCCGGTGCGTCGACGCGGCCAGGGCGGGTGCGCGGGCGGTGGCCCGCTCCGAGCCGCTGCCGGCTGCCGAGGCCGCGGCCAGGGCCGCCGCTCCCGAGGGCGCCAGAGTCGGGGTCGTGCGCGAGGGGGACCTCTGGCGGGTCACCGTGGAGGCGGCGGCACCCGGGCCCGGCGGACTGGGGCTGACCCTGCGGGCCGCGGCGGTGGCGCTCGCCGAGGAGACGGTGTGAGCAGCCGGGGCCGGAATGACCGGGGAGCGGCGACGGTGTGGACCGCCCTCGCGGCCTGCGCCCTGTGCGTGGTGTTCGGTGCCGTCCTCGCGCTCGGCCAGGCCGTCACGGCCCGCCATCGGGCCGGCGGCGCGGCCGACCTGGCCGCCCTCGCCGCCGCCGACCGCGCCCTGTGGGGCGAGGCGGACGCCTGCGCGGCCGCGACCCGTGTCGCCACGGCCCAGGGAGCCGCCCTGATGCGCTGTGACGTCCGGGACGACATCGCGGACGTCACCGCCGGGGTCACCCTCGGCCCTTGGACGAGCGAGGTCAGATCCCGCGCGGGACCTCCCCTCCCCGCACCCCTCCCCGGCCTGGCACCCGCACCCCTTCCCGGCCCGCCGGCGGGGCCGCCGCCCGCGCCGTACGGGTGACCCCGGGCTCCTGCCGGAGCCGCAGGGGGAGCCCCGGTCGCGGCGGTCCTGCGCCCCTTCCGGTGGCGGGGCCGGTCGACGGCTCCCGCCCGGCCGGCGCCTGGCCGGGCGTCCGCCCGGGGCCGTCCGCATGGCCCCGGCGGCCCGCCGAGGGCTACGTGCCCTCCGCCTCCCCGCTCCCCTGGTCCCGCCCGGGGGTCGTCTCCTCGGGGGCGCCTCGGAGGAGCTCCGTCAGGAGGCGGACCGCGCCTCGCTTGTGGAGGGGGTCGTTGCCGTTGCCGCATTTGGGGGACTGGATGCAGGAGGGGCAGCCGGAGTCGCATTCGCAGGAGGCGATGGCCTCGCGGGTGGCGGTCAGCCAGGAGCGGGCGGTGTGGAAGGCGCGCTCGGCGAAGCCCGCGCCGCCAGGGTGGCCGTCGTAGACGAACACGGTCGGCAGCAGTGTGTCGGGGTGGAGCGGGACGGAGACGCCGCCGATGTCCCAGCGGTCACAGGTGGCGAAGAGCGGCAGCATGCCGATGGAGGCGTGTTCGGCGGCGTGCAGGGCGCCGCCGAGGATCTCCGGGTTGATCCGGGCGGCGTCGAGCTGGTCCTCGGTGACCGTCCACCACACGGCCCGGGTGCGCAGGGTGCGGGGCGGCAGATCGAGCTTGGACTCGCCGAGTACCTCGCCGGTGATCAGCCGGCGGCGGAGGAAGGAGACGACCTGGTTGGTGACCTCGACGGAGCCGTAGCAGAGGCGGCCGGCTCCCCACGGGATCTCGGTGTCGGTGGACAGGACGGAGATGGAGGTGATGTCGCGGGCGGTGGTCGAGTAGGGCGGGTTCGCCTCCTCGACGAGGGCCACCGAGTCCTTGAGGTCGAGCTCGCGAACCAGATAGGTGCGGCCCTGGTGGAGGTGGACGGCGCCCTCGTGGACGGAGGCGTGGGAGGCGGCCTCGTCGACCGTGCCGAGCAGCCGCCCCGTGCCGGACTCGACGATCCGGACGGGGCTGCCGCCGCCGCCCCGGATGTCGGTCAGGTCGGCGGCCCGCTCCCTGCGGGTCCAGAACCAGCCGGTGGAGCGGCGGCGCAGCAGACCGGCGGCCTCCAACTGGGGCAGCAGTTCGGGCACGGCCGGCCCGAACAGGGTCAGGTCGGACTCGGTCAGCGGCAGTTCCGCGGCGGCGGCGCAC
This sequence comes from Streptomyces sp. NPDC006339, assembly GCF_040612775.1. NCBI lineage: Bacteria > Bacillati > Actinomycetota > Actinomycetes > Kitasatosporales > Streptomycetaceae > Streptomyces > Streptomyces sp. NPDC006339. The sequence goes on along the minus strand of NZ_JBEXQW010000037.1, from coordinate 40,568 downwards.
AGATGGGGGGCGAGGACGTACGGGTTGTCGGGGTCGAGGACGGTCGATTCGACCGGCTGCTGGAAGATCGCCTCGGGGTGGTGGACCAGGAAGGTGTCCAGCGGGTCGTCGCGGGCGACCAGGATCGCGAGCGCGCCCTCGCCCGTGCGCCCCGCGCGGCCGGCCTGCTGCCACAGGGAGGCGCGGGTGCCCGGGTAGCCGGCGATCAGGACGGCGTCCAGGCCCGAGACGTCCACCCCCAGCTCCAGGGCGGTCGTGGCGGCCAGGCCGAGGAGTTCGCCGGAGTGCAGCGCCCGTTCCAGGGCGCGGCGCTCCTCGGGCAGATAGCCGCCCCGGTAGGCGGCGACCCGGCGGGCCAGGGAGCGGTCGACCTCGGCGAGGCGTTCCTGGGCGATCACCGAGATCAGCTCGGCGCCGCGCCGGGAGCGGACGAAGGCGACCGATCGGACGCCCTGCACCGTCAGGTCGGTCAGCAGGTCGGCGGTCTCGGCGGTGGCGGTGCGGCGGACCGGCGCGCCCTGCTCGCCGTGCAGCTCGGTCAGCGGCGGCTCCCACAGGGCGAAGACCACGTCGCCGCGCGGGGAGGCGTCGTCCGACACCTCGGTGACGGGCAGGCCGGTGAGGCGGCCGGCGGCGAGGGACGGTTCGGCGGAGGTGGCCGAGGCGAGGAGGAAGACCGGTTCGGAGCCGTACCGGGCACAGACGCGACGCAGCCGGCGCAGCACCTGGGCGACGTGGGAGCCGAAGACGCCCCGGTAGGTGTGGCACTCGTCGATCACGACATAGCGGAGGGAGCGGAGGAAGGAGGACCAGCGGGAGTGGGAGGGAAGTATGCCCCGGTGCAGCATGTCGGGGTTGGTGAGCACGTAGTTGGCGTACTGGCGGACCCACTCGCGCTCCTCGACCGGCGTGTCGCCGTCGTAGACGGCGGCCCGGATCCGGTTGCCGAGCGGCGCGGCCAGTTCCCGTACGGCACGCCGCTGGTCGGCGGCGAGCGCCTTGGTGGGGGCCAGGTACAGAGCGGTGGCGCCGCGCCCGTTGGGGGCCTCGGCGCCGTCCAGGAGGGTGGAGAGGACGGGGGTGAGATAGGCCAGCGACTTGCCCGAGGCGGTTCCCGTGGCGATCACCACAGAGGTGCCGTCCAGCGCGTGCTCGGCGGCTTCGGCCTGGTGGGCCCACGGGTGCTCGATGCCGGCCTTCTCGATGGCGGCGATCACTTCCGCCCGGATGCGGTGCGGCCAGACGGCATGACGGCCCGCCCGGGCGGGCAGATGCTCCATATGGGTGATGCGCGCGGCCCGGCTCTCGCCTCGCGAGAGTCGGTCGAGGACCTCACCGGGAGAGGGGCGGCTGCCCGTGTCCCCGGTGGGTCGGCTGGGGCGGTGATTCGTGGCCATCGGCACCGAGTGTGTCACCGGCGTGACGGACAATGCTTCCAAGGCGTCGTGCATGACTGCCGGTAAGTGATTGAATGCCATCGCGGCCGGCGATCCGTCCCGTGGCTCCGCACGGGAGACCTCGAGGGACGGCCGCTCGATAGCTAGGTGCTGGAGGACCCGTGGACCTGTCTCTGTCGACTCGCACTCTGCCCGGCCCCAACGGCGACCGTACGGTCGTCGAGGTCGGTGGCGAGATTGATGTGTATACCGCGCCCAAGCTGCGCGAGCAGTTGGTCGAGTTGGTGAATGACGGCAGCTACCACCTGGTTGTCGACATGGAAGGCGTGGACTTCCTCGACTCGACCGGCCTCGGCGTGCTGGTGGGCGGCCTGAAGCGCGTGCGCGCGCATGAGGGATCGCTGCGTCTGGTCTGCAACCAGGAGCGCATCCTCAAGATTTTCCGGATCACCGGCCTGACCAAGGTGTTCCCGATCCACACCTCGGTGGACGAGGCCATCAACGCCGCCGACTGAGGCCACGTGGAGGAGCCGTCGCTCCGCTTCGCGCAGCCGCCGCCGAGAACCCCAGGGGGATCGATCGCATGGCCACCGTTGAACTCCTCTTCAGCGCCCAGCCCGAGCACGTCCGCACGGCCCGCCTCGTGGCGGCCGCGGTGGCGCGCAGGGCCGGGGTCGACGAGGCGGTCCTCGACGAGGTCCGGCTCGCCGTCGGCGAGGCATGTTCGCGTGCGGTGGGGCTGCATCGCAGCAACGGCGTCACCACCCCCGTCCGGGTCGTGCTGACCGAGGAGGAGAAGACCTTCTCCATCGAGGTCGGCGACGAGGTGCCGGGCGCGGGCGTGGCGGCTGCGGACGCCGCCGGTGTGCCCGGCGCGCGGGACGCGGCGCCGGCCGAGGAGTTCGACGACGCGGACGGTGAGGACGAGATGGGCCTCGCGGTGATCCGCGGGCTCGTCGACGACGTCGAGGTGAGAGCCGGAGAGGACGGCGGCATCATCAGGATGAGCTGGCCCGCCCACCCGGACGCGGCGCTCGCCTGACCCCGGCGACGACCGCCCGCGGACCGCTACGGACCGGCCGCGGACGATCGCGGCGGGGAACGGCTGCCGCCTCAGCCGACGGCCCGGGACACCGGCACACGGCCCACGTGGCCCACAAACGACCCCGACCCCCCGCAAGCGCACCGGACGGCCCGCCCGCCCGCGGCCGGCCCACCAGGCGTCGGTGGGGCGGCACAGCCGCCGGCCGGGCTTCAGGACGCCCACCGCCGGCTCCGGCTCGTAGACCACCGAAAAAGAGGCCCTGCCCCGCAGGGCCTCTTTTTCCGTTCCCAGGCGGTATCGCCTGCCTGAGATCCATTACCGCATTCGGTGGTACTTGCGAGCTATTCGTGAATTCCGATTGCGGCGACCCGTTTTGATCAGGTTTCTCTCCTTACAATCCGCCTTGTCTTGACCATGCGACGTCAAGGAGGACGGAATGGCGGGTCTCGCAGCCGCGGTGCTCACTCAGGAGAACCGTGTGATCGTGGTCGTCGTCGCGGCCGTCGCCCTCGCGGCGCTGGTCGTGGCGCAGGTCCTCGTCCGCCAGGTGCTGGCGGCCGGCGAGGGCACGGAAGCCATGAAGAAGATCGCGGCCGCCGTGCAGGAAGGGGCGAACGCCTATCTCGCCCGGCAGTTGCGCACCCTCGGCGTCTTCGCCGTCGTCGTCTTCTTCCTCCTCTTCCTGCTGCCTGCCGACACCTGGTCGCAGCGGGCCGGGCGCTCGCTGTTCTTCCTGGTCGGCGCGCTTTTCTCGGCGGTCACCGGATACGTCGGCATGCGGCTCGCCGTCCGCGCGAACGTCCGGGTCGCCGCGGCGGCCCGGGAGGCCACGCCCGCCGAGGGGCAGCCGGAGAAGGACCTGGCCTCGGTGTCCCACCGGGCCATGAAGATCGCCTTCCGTACCGGTGGCGTGGTCGGCATGTTCACCGTCGGCCTCGGCCTGCTCGGCGCGTCCTGCGTGGTGCTCGTCTACGCCGCCGACGCGCCCAAGGTCCTGGAGGGCTTCGGCCTCGGCGCCGCCCTCATCGCGATGTTCATGAGGGTCGGCGGCGGCATCTTCACCAAGGCCGCCGACGTCGGCGCCGACCTCGTCGGCAAGGTCGAGCAGGGCATCCCCGAGGACGACCCGCGCAACGCCGCCACCATCGCGGACAACGTCGGCGACAACGTCGGCGACTGCGCGGGCATGGCCGCCGACCTCTTCGAGTCGTACGCCGTGACCCTCGTCGCCGCGCTCATCCTCGGCAAGGCCGCCTTCGGCGACCTCGGACTCGCCTTCCCCCTGATGGTGCCGGCGATCGGCGTGGTCACCGCGATGATCGGCATCTTCGCGGTCGCCCCGCGGCGCGCCGACCGCAGCGGCATGACCGCCATCAACCGGGGCTTCTTCCTCTCCGCGCTGATCTCGCTCGCCCTCGTCGCCGCCGTCGTCTACGCCTACCTCCCGTCCTCCTACGCCGACCTCAAGGGCGTCACCGAGCCCGGCATCCTCACCCACGGCGGCGACCCGCGCGTCCTCGCCCTGGTCGCGGTCGCCATCGGCATCGTGCTCGCCGCGCTCATCCAGCAGCTCACCGGCTACTTCACCGAGACCGGCCGGCGCCCGGTGCGCGACATCGGCAAGTCCTCGCTGACCGGCCCCGCCACCGTCATCCTCGCCGGGGTCTCCATCGGCCTGGAGTCCGCCGTCTACACGGCCCTGCTGATCGGCCTCGCCGTCTACGGGGCGTTCCTGCTGGGCGGCGCCTCCATCATGCTGGCGCTGTTCGCGGTCGCCCTCGCCGGCACCGGGCTGCTCACCACCGTCGGCGTGATCGTCGCCATGGACACCTTCGGTCCGGTCTCCGACAACGCCCAGGGCATCGCCGAGATGTCCGGTGACGTGCAGGGCGCCGGCGCCCAGGTCCTCACCGACCTCGACGCCGTCGGCAACACCACCAAGGCGATCACCAAGGGCATCGCGATCGCCACCGCCGTGCTGGCCGCGGCCGCGCTCTTCGGCTCCTACCGGGACGCCATCGCGACCTCGGTCGCCGACGTGGGGGCGAGGGCGAGCGAGATGAACCTGTCCATGAACATCTCCCAGCCCAACAACCTCTTCGGCCTGATCCTCGGCGCCGCGGTCGTCTTCCTGTTCTCCGGCCTCGCCATCAACGCCGTGTCCCGGTCGGCCGGAGCCGTCGTGTTCGAGGTGCGGCGGCAGTTCCGCGAGCACCCCGGGATCATGGACTACAGCGAGAAGCCCGAGTACGGCCGGGTCGTCGACATCTGCACCAAGGACGCGCTGCGCGAACTCGCCACGCCCGGGCTGCTCGCCGTGATGGCCCCCATCGCGGTCGGTTTCTCCCTCGGGGTCGGCGCGCTCGGCGCGTACCTCGCCGGGGCGATCGGCACCGGCGCCCTGATGGCCGTCTTCCTCGCCAACTCCGGTGGCGCGTGGGACAACGCGAAGAAGCTCGTCGAGGACGGTCACTTCGGCGGGAAGGGCAGCGACGCGCATGCCGCGACCGTCATCGGCGACACGGTCGGCGACCCCTTCAAGGACACCGCGGGACCGGCGATCAACCCGCTCCTGAAGGTGATGAACCTGGTCGCGCTGCTGATCGCGCCCGCCGTGGTGCAGTTCAGTTACGGGGACGACGCCAGCGCCTGGCTGCGGGCCCTGGTCGCCGTCGTGGCGATCGTCGTCATCGTGGCGGCGGTGCGGGTCTCCAAGCGGCGGTCGGTGACGGTGGGGTCGGACTCGGCCGACCGCGACGACTCCTCGACGGGTGCCGCGGTCGCTCCGTAGACCTCGGCCGCCGTCCCTCGCGGCGGCGGTGGGTGACACACCCTCACGATGGGGGCGGGCGCCGTCTTCTGACGTGACGTCCGCCCCTGTCTCCTTGGTGCAAACGGCTTCAATATCGGATGAATCGGTCGCACGATCGGTGGAAGTCGTCCGCACGGCGTGTATGTTCCGGGGCCGAGAGCCTTGGAAGGGACCGATCCGGTGAACAAGAAGCTTGCGGCCGCACTGTCCGGCGGCGCGGTACTGGTGCTCGTGCTGTCCGGTTGCGGCGACGACGAGGGCGACAAGGTCAACGACTGGGCCAAGACGTTCTGCGACCAGGCGCAGCCGCAGATCCAGAAGAGGGCCAACGCCAACCAACTGATCATCTCCACGGCGGCCGACAGCAAGCCCGCCACGATCCAGGCGGCCGACTCCAGGGCCTTCCAGGACATCGCCGACGCCGACCGGGCCCTGGCGAAGGCAGTGGAGAGCGCCGGGGCGCCGCCCGTCGAGAACGGCGAGAAGATCCAGCAGGACGCCATCAAGGAGCTCAACGCCACGGCCGTCGCGTACGACGGGCTGAAGAAGCAGGTCGACGCGCTCGACACGTCGAACCAGCAGAAGTTCGCCGACGGGCTCAAGGTCGTCTCCGACAACCTGGCGAAGATCCAGAACATGGACCAGGACGCCGTCGCCAAGCTCCAGGCGGGCGAGCTGGGCCAGGCCATGGCCAAGCAGCCGGGCTGCCAGACCCCCAAGGCGTCCACCCCGCCGACCGCCTCCCCGAAGGCCGGCGCCCCGGCGACCAAGTCGGCCACCACCCCGTCCGCCAAGCCCAGCGCCTCGGCCAAGAGCGAGGAGTAGCCCCGGGCGCCGCCCGGGCCGGGCCGCCGACGCGGCCGTCCGCGTCGGCCGGCCCGGCGGAGGCCGTTCGGGCCGGCCCCGGGGAAGGCCGTTCGCCGGACCCGGCCGGGGCCGGCGGGACAGGCGCCCGGCGGACGGGGCTCGGGACAGGCACCCGGCGGACGGGGCTCGTGCCGCCCGACATCCCTCCCCCGGACGCGCCCGCCCTGGCCCCGCCAGTGCGGGGGTTGTCGGTGGTGGGGGTCACAATGGGGCGCGTGAGTACGACCAGCACGACCACCAGCCTTCCGGTGCCCACGCACGCCGCTCGACTGCGCGAGGCCATGCTCGCCGCGGACTTCACCGCCGACGGCCTGCTCGATCTGCTCGGCGCGCAGGCGTACGCCGCCCTCGCGCGCAGTGAGACCGTGCCGGCGCTGCGGGCCACTCCCGGTGACTCCCCGCTGGAGACCCTCGTCCGCCTCTTCCTGCTCCAGCGGCCGGTCGCGCAGGAGCGGGCCGCCGCCGCGCTGCCCCTGGAGGAGGCGCTCGCCGACGGCTGGGTGGTCTGCGAGGACGACACCGTGCGCGCGACGGTCGACGTGCGGCCGTACGGCGGCCCGGACGGCGAGGACTGGTTCATCGTCTCCGACCTCGGCTGCGCCGTCGGCGGGGCGGGCGGCATCGGTACGAAGGACGAAGGGGTCGTCCTCGGCGTCGGCGGAGCCTCCACCACCCTCGCCGGCATCACCGTCCGCACCCCCGTCGCCACCGCCCTCGACCTCGGCACCGGCTCCGGCATCCAGGCCCTGCACGCCGCCCAGCACGCCACCCTGGTCACCGCCACCGACCTCAACCCGCGCGCCCTGGACTTCACCCGGCTCACTCTCGCCCTCTCCGGGGCCCGCGGCGCCGAGCTGCTGCAGGGCTCGCTCTTCGAGCCGGTCGACGGAGACACGTACGACCTCATCGTCTCCAACCCGCCGTTCGTCATCTCCCCCGGCAGCGGGCTCACCTACCGGGACGGCGGCATGGGCGGCGACGACCTGTGCCGCACGCTCGTCCAGCAGGCCGGAGACCGCCTCAACGACGGCGGGTACGCCCAGTTCCTCGCCAACTGGCAGCACGTCGAAGGCGAGGAGTGGCAGGACCGGCTGCGCTCCTGGGTGCCGCGCGGCTGCGACGCCTGGATCGTGCAGCGCGAGGTCCAGGACGTCACCCAGTACACCGAGCTGTGGCTGCGCGACAGCGGCGAGCACCGCGGCGACCCGGAGGAGTACCGCAGGGCGTACGGGCGCTGGCTCGACGAGTTCGAGGCCCGCGGGACCAAGGGCATCGGCTTCGGCTGGATCACCCTGCGCAAGAACGCGGCCGTCGCCTCCGGCGCGATCGAGCCGTCGATCGTCCTGGAGGAGTGGCCGCATCCCGTCGAGCAGCCGCTCGGCGACACCGTCCGGGCCCACTTCGAGCGCCAGGACTACCTGCGCACGCACGACAACGCGGCCCTGCTCGCCGACCGCTTCGTCCTCGCCCCCGAGGTCGTGCAGGAGCAGGTCGGCCTGCCCGGTGCCGAGGACCCCGAGCACGTGCTGCTGCGGCAGAACCGGGGGATGCGTCGCGCCACCCGCGTCGACCACGTCGCCGCCGGCTTCGCGGGCGTGTGCGACGGCTCGCTGAGCGCCGGCCGCATCCTCGACGCCATCGGGCAGCTCACCGGCGAGGACCCGGTCATGCTGCGGGACCGCACCCCGCAGGCCATCAGGCTCCTCGTCGAGGAGGGGTTCCTGCTGCCGGTCACCGGAGAGGAGACCGCCTGAGTCGATACGGATCGAGCGCGACGAGGCGGGGCCGGAGGGCGCACCCTTCCCGAGGCACTTCCCGGCGCTCTTCCTGACACCCTTCCTGACGCGCTTCCCGACGCTCTTCCTGAGGCCCTGGCCGACGGACCGGGAGGCGGCGCCCCTCGCGCCGCACCGGCCGGTCACGCGACGGCTCGCGGAGGAGGAAGTCCTCGTCCGCCCCCGTACGTTCGCCGCCGAGGCCGTCGACGCCCCGCTCGCCGGCCCGGAGGCGCGGGCCCGGCCGACACAGAGGTTCCGTTTCCCCGTACCCGCCCGGCTGCTCCCGGTCGGCGGTGTCCTCTCCGGCCGCGCCCTGTCCGACCGGAGGGCTCCGCCTGTGTCCAGCGGAACTGCGCTGGTCGGGCCGCCCCTTCAAGTATCCGCAGGTATCTCCTCCGCCCTCCCGGGGCGGGAACTCCGCGTCGCCGACGTCCGTTTCCCTCGTGTCGGCAACGCCGCGCCCGCAGCTTCCGCCTCCTGCCGCCCGCCGTCGTCCAGCGGGACGGCGCCCTCTGCCCCGCGCCACCCTGAGCCGCGCCGCGCCGCCCCTCCGCCACGCCCGGCGTCATGTGAGGAAGGTGACGAAAGAAGAGGGGAGGAAGCAGCAGTACCGGCCATCCTCGTGAAACCGTTCGGGACCCTCCGCGCCGTTCACCGGGAATTCGCCCCTACGACGCCGCGAGGTGCCAGCCTCGGCTACGGGGGCCGAAGAGCCACGGGCGACGGAACGGGGTACGGGCATGGAGAGCGGGCCGGCGATCTTCGCGGGAGCGGCGTTCACGCTGTTCGGAGCCGCGCTGCTGCTCTGGACGGGCGTCCGGGTGCGGCACGGCGAGCCCGTCGCGCTCGGCGTCGCGCCGCGCACCGCCGCCGCGCTCAGCACCCTCGCCGGAGCCGGATTCCTCCTCCTCGGGATCTGGTGCTTCGGACGGCTGTGACGCGTCCCCGGCGGCCGGGCCGCCCCGCCGGTCCGGGAGTCCGGGCGGCAGGAAAGGCAGAAGTCGGGTTACCGTTCGAGTGGCCGTTGCGGGCTTTCGCCGTTTGACACGGGGGCGGGTTGTACCGTCACACTCCGCAGCGACGACAGTGTCACCGTACGTGCCACTGCCGTGCGTGCCAGCGCCGTACGTACGCTGCGCCTGCGCCGTACGTACGCAGTCAGTACGTGCCAGAGAGCGTCGACCGGAGAGAAGAGCGAAGTTGTCCCCGACCAGCGAGACCGCACAGGGCGGCCGCCGACTCGTCATCGTCGAGTCGCCTGCCAAGGCGAAGACGATCAAGGGCTACCTCGGCCCCGGCTATGTCGTCGAGGCGAGCGTCGGGCACATCCGCGACCTCCCGAGCGGCGCCGCCGAGGTGCCCGAGAAGTACACCGGCGAGGTGCGCCGGCTCGGCGTCGACGTCGATCATGACTTCCAGCCCATCTATGTCGTCAACGCCGACAAGAAGGCGCAGGTCAGGAAGCTGAAGGAGCTGCTCGCCGAGTCCGACGAGCTCTTCCTCGCCACCGATGAGGACCGCGAGGGCGAGGCCATCGCGTGGCACCTCCAGGAAGTCCTGAAGCCCAAGGTTCCGGTCCACCGGATGGTCTTCCACGAGATCACCAAGGACGCGATCCAGGCCGCCGTCGCCAACCCCCGCGAGCTCAACAAGCGGATGGTCGACGCCCAGGAGACCCGCCGCATCCTCGACCGCCTCTACGGCTACGAGGTCTCGCCGGTCCTGTGGAAGAAGGTCATGCGCGGCCTGTCCGCCGGCCGTGTCCAGTCCGTCGCCACCCGGCTCGTCGTCGAGCGCGAACGCGAGCGCATCGCCTTCCGCTCCGCCGAGTACTGGGACCTCACCGGCGCCTTCTCCACCGGCCGCGCCGGTGACCCGTCCGACCCGTCGTCCCTGGTCGCGCGGCTCGCGGCGGTCGACGGCAAGCGTGTCGCGCAGGGCCGCGACTTCGGCGCCGACGGGCAGCTCAAGACCCAGAACGTGCTCCACCTCGACGAGGAGAAGGCCCGCGCGCTGGCCGCCTCCCTCGCCGACACCCGCTTCTCCGTCCGCTCGGTCGAGTCGAAGCCGTACCGCCGCTCCCCGTACGCCCCCTTCCGCACCACCACCCTCCAGCAGGAGGCCAGCCGGAAGCTCGGCTTCGGCGCGAAGGCGACCATGCAGGTGGCGCAGAAGCTGTACGAGAACGGCTTCATCACCTACATGCGTACGGACTCGACCGTGCTGTCCGAGACCGCCGTGGCCGCGGCCCGGGCGCAGGTCACGCAGTTGTACGGCGCCGAGTACCTGCCGGAGCAGCCGCGCGTCTACGCCGGCAAGGTCAAGAACGCCCAGGAGGCGCACGAGGCGATTCGCCCTTCGGGTGATCGTTTCCGCACCCCGGCGGAGACCGGTCTGACCGGCGACCAGTTCAAGCTGTACGAGCTCATCTGGAAGCGGACCGTCGCCTCCCAGATGAAGGACGCGACCGGCAACTCGGTCACCGTGAAGATCGGCGGCACCGCCGCCGACGGCCGGGACGCCGAGTTCTCGGCCTCCGGCAAGACGATCACCTTCCACGGCTTCATGAAGGCATACGTGGAGGGTGCCGACGACCCGAACGCCGAGCTCGACGACCGCGAGCGGCGCCTGCCGCAGGTCGCCGAGGGCGACGCGCTCTCCGCCGAGGAGATCACCGTCGACGGCCACTCCACCAAGCCGCCGGCCCGCTACACCGAGGCCAGCCTGGTCAAGGAGCTGGAAGAGCGCGAGATCGGCCGCCCGTCGACGTACGCCTCGATCATCGGCACCATCCTCGACCGCGGCTACGTCTTCAAGAAGGGGACGGCGCTCGTGCCGTCGTTCCTCTCCTTCGCCGTCGTCAACCTCCTGGAGAAGCACTTCGGGCGGCTCGTCGACTACGACTTCACCGCGAGGATGGAGGACGACCTCGACCGCATCGCGCGCGGCGAGGCCCAGGCGGTGCCGTGGCTGAAGCGTTTCTACTTCGGCGAGGGCGGTTCCACGGGCGTGCAGGGCGGTGCGGCGGACGCCGGCAATGGCGACGGCGACCACCTCGGTGGCCTGAAGGAGCTGGTCACCGACCTCGGTGCCATCGACGCCCGGGAGATCTCCTCCTTCCCCGTCGGCAACGACATCGTGCTCCGCGTCGGCCGCTACGGCCCGTACGTCGAGCGCGGCGAGAAGGACCAGGAGGGCCACCAGCGCGCCGACGTCCCCGACGACCTGGCGCCCGACGAGCTCACCGTCGAGTACGCGGAGGAACTGCTCGCCAAGCCGAGCGGCGACTTCGAGCTGGGCAAGGACCCCGTCAGCGGCAACATGATCGTCGCCAAGGACGGCCGCTACGGCCCGTACGTGACGGAGATCCTCCCCGAGGACACCCCGAAGACCGGCAAGAACGCGGTCAAGCCGCGCACCGCCTCCCTCTTCAAGTCGATGTCGATCGACACCGTCACCCTGGAGGAGGCGCTCAAGCTGATGTCGCTGCCCCGGGTCGTCGGCACCGACCCCGAGGGCGTCGAGATCACCGCGCAGAACGGCCGCTACGGCCCGTATCTGAAGAAGGGCACGGACTCGCGCTCGCTCACCAGCGAGGACCAGCTCTTCACGATCACGCTGGAGGAGGCGCTGGCGATCTACGCCCAGCCCAAGCAGCGTGGCCGGGCCGCCGCCAAGCCCCCGCTGAAGGAGCTCGGCACCGACCCCGTCAGCGAGAAGCCCGTGGTCGTCAAGGACGGCCGCTTCGGCCCGTACGTGACGGACGGCGAGACCAACGCGACCCTGCGCACGGGCGACAGCGTGGAGACGATCACGCCGGAGCGCGGTTACGAGCTGCTCGCCGAGAAGCGGGCCAAGGGCCCCGCGAAGAAGGCGGCCAAGAAGGCACCGGCGAAGAAGACCGCCACCAAGAAGACGGCGGCGAAGAAGACCACCGCCTCCGCCACCGCGAAGAAGACGGCCGCCAAGAAGACCACGGCCAAGACCACGGCGGCCAAGACCACCGCGGCGAAGACGGCTGCCAAGAAGACGACGGCCGCGAAGAAGACGGCGGCCGCGCCGTCGGAGTGACCACGGCCGTCGAGCCGGAGTGACCTTCCCGACAGCACGGGGGGTGCGGGCCGTTTCCGGGTCCGCACCCCCCGTCTGTTTGTTCGGGTGACGGCCGCAAGGAGCAAGGGCGTCCGGATAGGGTGGACGGATGACGCGAGCAGAGCAGCCAGACACCGACGCCGCACTCGTCGCCGATTCCCGGGAACGTGCCGTACGGGCCCTGTTGCGCCATCAGCCTCTGCGCAGGCTGTGGAGCGCCCAGCTCGTCGGCGGTACGGGCGACGCACTCGCCCTCCTCGTCCTGATCCTGCTCGGCTATCAGACGGCCGTGACGGCCGGCGCCCTCGGCGGCGGATACCGGGGGGCCGCGTTCGCCGTGGCCGCCGTGATCGCCGCCCGGATGGTCGCCGCCGTCCTCTTCGGCGCCGTGCTGCTCGGCCCGCTCACCGCGCTGACCGCGCCCGGCGGCCCGCTCGACCGCCGCTGGACCATGATCGGCGCCGACGGGCTGCGCGCCGCCCTGCTCGTCGTCGCCCCGCTGTGGATCGACTGGACCCCCGACCACGCGCTCTGGTACCTGCTCGGCACCGTCCTCGTCACCGGCGCCGCCGAGCGCCTGTGGACCGTCGCCAGGGAGGGCGCCGCCCCCGCGCTGCTGCCCGCCCCGCCCCTCGAAGGCGCCGCCGTCCGGCCACTGCCCGACCACCTGGGCGCGCTGCGCACGCTCAGCCTGCGCACCGGCTTCCTCGCGGTGCCCGCCGCCGCCGGCGTGCTGCTCCTCGCGACGCTGGTGAGCAACCTGCTCGGCAGCGGCATCGACTGGTTCGGCCGGCACCAGGCCGCCCTCGGCTCCTACGTCGCCGCCGGGCTCCTCGCCGCCTCCGTCGCCGTCCTGTGGTTCCTCGAACTGCCCGGCGCCGCGACCCCGCGCCCCCGCTCGCCCCTGGAGGGCCTGCGGCTCCCCGCGGACAAGGGCCGCACCGGCGCGCTCGGGCTGCTCGTCCTGGCCTGCGCGACCGTCGCCGCCGCCATCGCCGCGGCCGCGGCCGTCGCCGTGCTGCACGCCCATGACCTGGGCGGCGGGCCCGTCACGTACGCCCTGCTGATCCTCGCGCTCAGCGGCGCCACCGCCGTCGGCATCCGCACCGCGGGATCCGTCCTCACCGTCCTCTCCCGGCGCCGGCTGCTGGCCCTCGCGCTCGCCGTCACCGGCGTCGCGCTGCTCGCCACGGGCCTCGTGCCGGACACCGCGACCGTCCTGGCGCTGGCCGCCCTCGCCGGGTACGCGGCCGGTGTCGCCGCCCGCACCGGGCACAGCCTGATCGACCAGGAGACCGAGGAGGCCCGCAGGCCGCGGGTCACCGACCACCTCCAGGCCGTCGTCCGCGTCGGCATCGGCATCGGCGCGCTCGGCGCCCCGCTGCTCGCCGCCGCCATCGGCCCGCACCGCCTCGCCTCCGGCGACTTCGTCTTCGCCCACGGCGGCGCCGCCTTCACCCTGATGCTGGTCGGCGCGCTGCTGTTGCCGGTCGCCGCGCTCGTCCTCGCCAAGACCGACGACCGCGCCGGTGTCCCGCTCCGCCGTGACCTGCGCGACGCGCTGCGCGGCGCCGACCCGGCCCAGGCGCCGTCGGCGACCGGCTTCTTCATCGCCCTGGAGGGCGGTGACGGCGCCGGCAAGTCCACCCAGGTGCAGGCGCTCGCCGAGTGGATCCGCGCGAAGGGCCACGAGGTGGTCGTCACCCGCGAGCCCGGCGCCACTCCGGTCGGCAAGCGGCTCCGCTCGATCCTGCTCGACGTCTCCAGCGCCGGACTGTCCAACCGGGCCGAGGCGCTGCTGTACGCGGCCGACCGCGCCGAGCACGTCGACTCCCTCGTCCGGCCCGCCCTGGAGCGCGGCGCGGTCGTGATCTCCGACCGGTACATCGACTCGTCCGTCGCCTACCAGGGCGCCGGCCGTGACCTGTCCCCGACCGAGATCGCCCGCATCAACCGCTGGGCGACCGGTGGGCTCGTACCGCACCTGACCGTGCTGCTCGACGTCTCCCCGGAGACCGCCCGTGAGCGCTTCACCGAGGCCCCGGACCGGCTGGAGTCCGAGCCGCCCGAGTTCCACGCGCGCGTGCGGGCCGGTTTCCTCGCCCTCGCCGCCGGGGACCCCGGCCGCTACCTCGTCGTCGACGCCGGCCAGGAGCCGGAGGCCGTCACCACCGTCGTACGCCACCGGCTCGACCGGATGCTGCCGCTCTCCGAGGCCGAGGTGAAGGCCCAGGAGGAGGCCCGCAGGAAGGCCGAGGAGGAGGCGCGCAGGAAGGCGGAGGAAGAGGCCGCCCGCAAGGCCGAGGAGGAGCGCCTGGAGCGGGAGCGCCAGGAGCAGCTCGCCAAGCTCCGTGCCGAGGAGGAGGAGCGCAAGCGGCGCGAGGAGGAAGAGGCCCGTCGCCTGGAGGCCGAGCGTCAGGCGGAGGAGGCCCGGCAGCGCGCCGAGGAGGCCCGAATCGCCGCCGAGGAGGAGCGCAGGCGCCGCGAGGCCGAGGAGAAGACGCGCCGCGAGGAGGAGGAACGGCGCCGCAAGCAGGCCGAGGAGGAGGCCCGGCTGCGGGCCGAGGCCGAGGAGCGCCGCCGCGAGAAGCAGCGCAAGGCCGAGGAGGCGCTGATCCGCGCCGAGGAGGCCCGCAGGCTCGCCGAGGCCGCTGCGGCGAAGGCGGCCGAGGACGCTGCCCGCAAGGCGGCGGAGGAAGCCGCGCGGAAGGCCGCCGAGGAGAAGGCGGCCGCGGCGAAGGCGGCGGCCGAGGCTGCCCGTGAGGCGGCCGAGAAGGCCGCGCGGGACAAGGCGGCCGCCGAGAAGGCCGCGGCGGAGAAGGCCGCCGCCGAGCAGGCGGAGGCCGCGCGCAGGGCCGCCGGGGCGAGGGCTCTGGAGCAGTCGGCGAACGAGATCACGGTGGCGACGCCGATCGTGCGGCCGGACGCCGCCGAGCCGGGTGCCGGTCGTACGGAGAAGGGGAAGCCGGGCTCGGGACGGACGGGCGCGGGGCGCACGGGTGCCGGGGCGCCGGGTGCCCCGAAGGGGGGCGACTCGGCGGCGGACGACACGCCCACCGTGTCCCCGAACGAGGTCACCGTCCCCACCCCGATCGTCCGGCTCGACGAGGACACCACCGTCATCCCGCGGATCCGCGAGGCCGACGAGACGGCCGTGCTGCCGACCGTTCGGGACGCCGACGAAACGGCTGTGCTCCCGCCCGTACGGGACGCCGACGAGACTGCTGTGCTCCCGCCCGTACGGAACAGTGACCCAGCCGACCGGGTGCCGCAGGACTTCTTCCGGGACGAGCGGGCCCGGGGCGACGAGGCGGACGGCGGCGAGGACCGCACCCGTGAGCTGCCGCAGGTCGACGAGAACGGCAGGCCGCGTCGCCGTTCCGACTGGGCCGAGGAGACTCCGCTGGACGACCTGCCGACCCTCGCGGACGAGCTGCTCGGCTCCTTCGGGGACGACGACGAGGACGAGCGCCGGCGCCGTCGCTGACGGCCGCCGCCTCTGCCGGCTCCTCGCCGTCGACGGGACGGGACTGTCGGGGGACTGTCGGTGGGGTGCTCCACAATGGGAGGCGTACCTGAGGAGGGGCAGCAGACATGGCCGTATGGGACGACCTCGTGGGGCAGCCGCGGGTCCAGGAGCAGTTGGCCGCCGCCGCGCGCGACGCCGACGCGCTCGTGACCGCGCAGGCCGCCGGTGAGGACGGGCCCGACGCGTCGAAGATGACGCACGCCTGGCTGTTCACCGGCCCCCCGGGGGCCGGGCGGGACACGGCGGCGCGGGCGTTCGCGGCGGCGCTGCAGTGCGTGAGCCCCGACCGGGCGCTCGGCGGGGCGCCCGGCTGCGGCTTCTGCGACGGCTGCCACACGGCCCTCGTCGGGACGCACGCCGACGTCGAGGTGGTCCGCACGGACCTGCTCTCCATCGGCGTGAAGGAGACCCGCGACCTGGTCCGGCGGGCCCAGCTCTCCCCGGCCGTCGGCCGCTGGCAGGTCATCGTCCTGGAGGACGCCGACCGCCTGACCGAAGGCGCGGCGAACGTGCTCCTGAAGGCGGTGGAGGAGCCCGCGCCGCGCACGGTGTGGCTGCTGTGCGCGCCGTCGCTGGAGGACGTGCTGCCCACGATCCGTTCCCGCTGCCGGCACCTGACCCTCACCACCCCTTCGGTGGAGGCCGTCGCCGACGTGCTGATCCGCCGCGACGGCATCGAGCCGGAGGTGGCGCACGCGGCGGCGCGGGCCACTCAGGGCCACATCGACCGGGCCCGGCGGCTCGCCACCGACGAGCGGGCGCGGGCCCGCCGCGCCGTGGTCCTGAAGCTGCCGCTGCGGGTGGGCGACGTCGGCGCCGGACTGCGGGCGGCCCAGGAGCTGATCGACGCGGCGGCCGAGGACGCCAAGCAGGCCGCGGAGGAGACCGACACCAAGGAGACCGAGGAGCTGAAGGCGGCGCTCGGCGCGGCCCAGGGCGGCCGGATGCCGCGCGGCACGGCCGGGGCGATGAAGGAGCTGGAGGAGCGGCAGAAGCGCCGCCGTACGCGGACCCAGCGCGACAGCCTCGACCTCGCGCTCACCGACCTGACCGGCTTCTACCGCGATGTGCTCGCCCTCCAGTTGCGCGCGAGGACCCCGCTCGCCAACGAGGACGTGCGCGACTCCCTGGAGCGGATCGCCCGCGACACCACCCCCGAGCGCACGCTGCGCCGCATCGAGGCCGTGCTCGCCTGCCGCGAGGCCCTCGACCGGAACGTGGCGCCGCTGCTGGCGGTGGAGGCGATGGCGATGGCCCTGCGGGACTGACCGGCCGCCGCCGGCGCCACCGGCCCCGGTCGCTCATCCCGTGACTCCCGGTTGTCCACAGGGGCGATTGGACACGTTCCGTACCCGTTTCGATACGCTCCGGGAATGGACTCCCGGCGCATCCTCCGCATCTCCGCCACCGCCCTCGCGGTCGGTGGCCTCGTCCTCTCCGGCTGTACGGACGGGGGCGGCGCCGCCGCGCCCGCGCAGAGCCCGCCCGCCGCCTCGGGGGCGCCGGCCGCCGCACTGTCGTCGTACTACGCGCAGAAGGTGAGCTGGCGGGACTGCGGTGTCGCCGACTTCCAGTGCGGCACGGTGCGGGTCCCGCTGGACTACGCGAAGCCGGGCGGCGACGAGGTCCGGCTGGCCGTCTCCCGGGCCAAGGCCACCGGCCCCGGGAAGCGGCTCGGCTCCCTCCTGGTGAACCCGGGCGGCCCCGGCGGCTCCGCCGTCGGCTACGTCCAGGGGTTCGCGGGCATCGGCTACCCGGCCCCGGTCCGCGCGCGCTACGACATCGTGGGCGTCGACCCCCGCGGCGTGGCCCGCAGCGCGCCGGTCGAGTGCCTGACGGGCCCGCAGATGGACGCGTACACGCAGGTCGACCTGACCCCGGACAGCGCGGACGAGCGAGCCGCCCTCGAAGGCTCCTTCAAGGGCTTCGCGGCGGCCTGCCAGAAGCGCTCGGGCAAGGTCCTGCCGCACGTCTCCACCGTGGAGACGGCGCGCGACATGGACATCGTGCGGGCGGTCCTCGGCGACGAGAAGCTGACGTACGTGGGCGCCTCGTACGGCACCTTCCTCGGCGCGACGTACGCCGAGCTGTTCCCCGAGCGGGCCGGGCGGCTCGTCCTCGACGGGGCGATGGACCCCTCCCTGTCGGCCGAGGAGCTCAACCGGGAGCAGACCGCCGGTTTCCAGACCGCGATCAACGCCTTCGCGGCCGACTGCGTGAAGAAGTCCGACTGCCCGCTGGGCGCGGAATCCGTCCCGGCGGCCCTCGCCGCCCTCCAGCGCTTCTTCCGGGAGACCGACGCCGAGCCGGTGCCGACGGACGGCAGCCGCAAGCTGGGCGAGTCCCTCGCCACCACCGGGGTGATCACCGCCATGTACGACGAGGCCGCCTGGCCCCAGCTCCGGGAGGCCCTGACGCGGGCCATGGGCGGTGAGGGCACGGCGCTGCTCGCCCTGGCCGACACCTACTACGAGCGGGAGACGGACGGCTCCTACGCCAACCTGATGTTCGCGAACGCGGCCGTGAACTGCCTGGACCTCCCGCCCGCGTTCTCCGGCCCCGCGGCCGTCGAGAAGGCGGTGCCGTCCTTCGAGAAGGCGTCCCCCGTCTTCGGCCGCAACCTCGCGTGGGCCGCCCTGAACTGCACCTACTGGCCCACCCCCGCCACCGGCCGCCCCCACCGCATCACCGCCGAAGGCGCCCCGCCGATCGTCGTCGTCGGCACCACCCGCGACCCCGCCACCCCCTACAAGTGGGCCCGCGCCCTCGCCGACCAGCTCTCCTCCGGCATCCTCCTCACCTACGACGGCGACGGCCACACCGCCTACGGCCGCGGCAGCGACTGCGTCGACACCGCGATCAACGCCTTCCTCCTGGAGGGCACCGTCCCCAAGGACGGAAAGCGCTGCTCATAGCCCCCGGACGCCCCCCTTCCGGGGGTGGTCGGAGCACCCCCGGAAACTGTGTAGACTTGGCGACGCTGCTGCACCCACCATGGGACCGCACGGCATGCCGCCTTAGCTCAGTTGGCCAGAGCAACGCACTCGTAATGCGTAGGTCTCGGGTTCGAATCCCGAAGGCGGCTCACTCTGGAACCCCAGGTCGGACTCTTCTGACCTGGGGTTTTGTGGTTCAGCGGACGCGGCGACGGAGCCGGGAGCGGGCGGCCCGTGTGCCGCCGGTCTCAGTTTTGGTCTCAGTAGGGGGTTCGGCGGTGCCCTGGCTCTGCGACGGCAGGTGAGGCAGGAAGGTGTCTCCCATGCGCCTCATAGCGTCGCGGGACTGCTCAGACCGACCCTTTACGTACCGGCGAGTCTGGGTCACCTGGGTGTGCCGCAGGATCTCCATGATGGTCACCAGGTCCACCCCCAGCTCGTTCAGGATCGTGCCGGCGGTGTGCCGACTCCCGTCGTACAGGCGGCGGTCGTCGATCCCGGCTTCCGCCAACAGCTCCTTGAACTCCTCCCACTCCTGGCGAGGGTCGAGGGGGCGGCCGTCCGGGCGCGTAAAGACCAGCTTGTGTTCCTCCCACGCATCGCCCGCTTCGGTGCGCGCTTCTTCCTGCCGCGCCTTGTGCTCGCGCAGGTAGGGGATGAACGGCGGCGGGATAGGCACGGCGTTCCTGCTCTTCTTGGTCTTGGGGCGGGTGAAGACCAGCCCCCGCCGCCCTTGCGGTCGGGGCAGGCGCGGGCGTGACTCGTACAGGTCTCCGGGCACCGCTTTGGGCATCCACGTTTGTAGCCCTTGTGTGTCGTGCAGTCCGGCGGGCACGGCTCGAACCGGTGGAACTTGGCGCCGCACGCGTGTGGGCCTTGCAGCCGTGCCGCCACGTGAGGCGCTGAAGCTGCCACTCCGGGCGGAACAGTTCGTTGTCGAATTCGACGTATGGCCACCTCAGGCCCAGAGTCTCGCCCTGCCGCAAGCTCATGCCGACACCGACGCACCATCGCATGAAGGTGGGGCGTTTGGCCGCGGCCTGTAGAAACGCTTTGGCTTCTTCGGTGGTGAAGGGGTCTGCCTCCGTCTCGTCTACCGTGGGCGGATCCACGAGGGTGGCCACGTTTTCCACGATGAGGCGTCGGCGGTGGGCGATTTTCAGAGCGCGGGACAGGATGCGGTGCACCTTCAGCACGTGAGAAGGCGCGTGTCCCCCATCGAGCATGACCCGGTACATCCGCTCCAGGTGCTCCGGTTGAAGCTTGTCAAGACGGTGCTTGCCGATGCCGGGGATGACGTCGTTCCGGGTCTTGGACCAGTAGTCATCCAGAGAGCGCGGCTTCAGCTTCAGGGACGCTATGTCCGTGAGATAGGTGGTCATCCACTGTTCCACGGTCGGCTTGCGGCCAGCCTTGCTCTCCTCTCCGCTCGCCGGTTTCAAGCTTCCCATGGTGCCGCGGGAGCGTGGTTGGCTCGAACCACTTGCGGCTCCGGCCCACTCAAGCCTCTGCCCCCCGATCCGACCCTGTACCTGTTGGACCCAAAATGCCCAGCGATCAGAGTGTTGGCGATCTACCCTAGCTCCATAGGCGTTAGACAGGAACCGGCATGAGTGATCGACATGTGGCAGCCAGACTCGATCGGATTCGCAACCTCCTTTGCGGCGACACGGCCGGGAGAACCGAATCTCCTTACTTGGTGGAGATTAAAAACGGCGCTAAATTCATCTCGGGTACGACCGCAAGGCTATTGTCCGTCCAATACGTTCAGCGCCCGTCCGGAATTTTTGTCCCCGAGCGTGTCGGAGTGGCGCCGGCCCCGATCGACCTGATTAAGACCTATGTCACTTACGAGGAGTTGGTGGGCGAAAAATCTCACCTCGCTGTCGTAATTGATCTTTTGAAAAAGGTCAACGTATTTGAGGTGCTCGGATTCACGTCGCAATGGCTTGCGCGGTATTATGACCCTGGAGTCGACCACGGCAGGCTGGATCGCGAATATGCCGAGTTGCATTTTCAAGGATTGCTGCGCGTCAAGGCGATTTCCTTCGTGAATGAGGGTCGCGTGTTCGTGGCCCCGCAGTTGCTGCATGCAGTAGCCAAGCTGGCTCTTATTTATTCATCCACGCAATCAAGCGAACCTGTGGACGTGGGGCTGCTGGGCTTGATCCCGTTGGCGCTCGGTGACCACCTTGATCAAAGTGGTGATATTCCGGACGGCGAGAATGTGGTTGTGGATTCCGACGGGCTCCCCGGGGTCTTGGCCCGCCACATGATCAGTAATCAGCACCTCAATCGTCCGCTAGATTCCGCTTCTCTGATGGCCAGCTTCTCTCGCCGCTGGAGGGAGATTTCCAGGGAAAACCCTCACAGAGATCTAGGTTCATTTGAGGATCTGTACCGGGCCGAGGTAGGGATTGACCTGGATGAGCTGGAATCCGTGGTCATGGCCGCTTGGTCCCATGTGTCGCTGCATCATAAGACGTTCATTCCGGCAAGCTACTTCCAGTCCTGTGGGGTACCTCTGGAGCGGGTGGTAGCGGTGCTGTCGCATTTGGCATGCACCTTGGATGGACTGCGCTATCACCTCGCTAATGACATTACTGAGCTGGATGGCGGGTTGGAGTGGTCCATCGCTCCGTTTGAGAGGTTTCCCATCCTGACTGTAGACGGAGGAATTCTTGTTTTGGATCCGCGGCTACTAATGCACAGGGTCTTTGGGTGGCTCCCGTATTTTGACGTGCTGGATAAGCTGAAGGACGACAGGAAGAGGACTGGGCAGCTACGTGATTATGCTGGACGCGTCAGTGAAATTTACGCGCTGGAGATTCTCGGATCGATAGCCCCGCGCCTGCGTAAGTCAATCTTCTTCGAGGAGGATCTGCGTCAGGCGTACGGGAGAAGGCGTAAGGTAGTCGACGCGGTAATTGACTATGGTGATCGCTGGGTCGTAGTTGATATCTCGACTCGCCAGTTGATGCGGGAATCTGTAGCAGGCACATCAGGTGAGACGGTGAAGAAGGATCTGGATGCCTTGGTGAAATATAAAGCTGCGCAGATTCAGTCGACGATTGATGCAATACGCGGCGACGAAGCGCGTCTTACCGGGTCTCCTGGTAGTCCTCGTGTCTTCTATCCGGTGATTGTCGCTAGCGAGGGCTTTCCTTTCAATCCGGTCACAAGCTCAATGATCGAGGATCTGCTACGCAGAGAAAACCTTCTTCAGGGTCCGGGTATAGCGCCCGTGCAGGTTGTCGACGTCGCCGAGCTGGAGATTGTGGAAGGCGTTCAGGAGTGGGGTGGCCCGTCCTTTGTGGACCTACTGGAAGGAAAGCGGGATGCTGGCCTTTGGCGGGCTTCGCTACGTGACTACGTGCTCGTAGAGCTGGGGCTTTCACCTAAACGCCCAGCTCGATTGGAGCGGTTGTGGAAAGGCTTGTTCAACCGCGTTATTGAGAAGGTCAGGCCGATTTGAGTAGGCTGTGGTCACAGCTCATGAACTCTGATTCTGATGCCTCCGCTCAATCGAATGAGAGCAGCTACAGGTGTCGGATCGGTCTCAATCGTGGTCTCAACTCGCCATCCATCGGAGTGAGTTCGCCGACGTCCACCGGAGTGCTGAAACCTCTCGGAACAGGAACGATGCTCGGTTCCCGGACGCCCATGGACCCCTCCGGACCAAGATCGGACAAGTCTCGGGTTCGAATCCCGAAGGCGGCTCACTCTGGAACCCCAGGTCGGACTCTTCTGACCTGGGGTTTCGTCGTTCGGTCCGCTCCCCCGGCTCCGGCCGTACTCCCTGGTGGGCAGGGCGGATAGAGTCGCGGCCATGGGGGAACGGCAGACGCGTACGAGGCGGTGCAAGCAGTGCCACCGGCCGCTCGACGGGCGGCGGTGGGGGAGGCCGAAGCGGTTCTGCACCCGGTGGCACCGGGTGCGGTACTGGTTGGAGGAACTCGCCGAGATCGTGGCCGGCTAGGGCCCGGCAGCGGCCTGCCCGTTCGTGTTACGGGGCGGGGGCGAGGCCCGGCTGGTTGAAGGTGTCCGGGACGGGGAGGGTCGCCCAGTGGCCGAGGGGCCAGGCGACGACGACGGCGCGGCCCACGATGTCCGAGGTGGGGACCATGCCGCCGTGGGCGTCGTTCCGGTGGTAGCGGGAGTCGAGGGAGCTCTGTCGGTGGTCGCCCATCACCCACAGGCTGCCGCTGGGGACCGTGACCTTGAACTGGCCGTTCGGGTCCGTGCTGCAGGCGGTGTTGCCGGGGTAGACGTACGGCTCGGTGAGCGGCTTGCCGTTCACCTTCAGCGGGCCCTCGCCCACGCACTCGACCGTGTCACCGGCCACGCCGATCACCCGCTTGATCAGGTGCTGCTCCCCGGCCGCCGGCATCAGGCCGACGAAGCTCAGGAACTTCTGGGCCACGTTGGGCTCCTGCACCGGGTTGCCCGCGAGCCAGCCGGCCGGGTCCTTGAAGACCACGACCTCGCCCCGTGCGGGCTCCGAGCCGAACCACGGGGTGAGCTTGTCGACCAGGACGCGGTCGTTCTCCTGCAGGGCGTTCTGCATGGAGCCCGAGGGGATCAGGAACGCCTGGAGCAGGAAGGTCTTGATCAGGAACGCCAGGCCCAGGGCCACGCACGCGAGGATCGGCAGCTCCACCCAGAACGGCCGCTTCGGCTTCGGCCGCTTCCCGGAGGCGGTACCCGCCTCGTCGGAGGGAGCCTCCTCCGGTCCCTGCCCGCCGGATCGCGCGTCGATCACCGAGTTGCCCATGTCCGTCCTCTACCCCTGGCTCCGTCGATCCCATGCCGTCTGCAACGACCCTATGGCCCCACGGCGCCCCACAGGCGCCCGTCGACGGCTCTGCACCACGTACGAGTGACCCCGGCCCCGTCTCGTCCCGCTCCGTGGTCGGCGGCGGCGGGGCGTGAGCGGCCTTCCTAGGATGCGTCTGCGCGACACACGCGGAGAACGGGCGGAACGGGGAGGGGCGGCATGGGCGAGGAGCTCGTGGTCACCGAGCGGACGCGATTGCGGCGGATGCGACACAAGGGGAGCCACCGGCGGGCGGACCTGGACGCCGTCCTCGCGGCCGGCTTCCTCTGTCACCTCGGGGTCGTCGTGGACGGGGCACCGATGGTCGTGCCGACCGTGTACGGCGTCGAGGGCGACCGGATCTACGTGCACGGCTCGGTCGCGAGCCGCAGCCTCGTGCAGGCGCCCGACGGCGTGGTCTGCCTCAGCGTGACGCACGTCGACGGCCTGGTGCTCGCACGGTCGGTGTTCGAGCACGGGGTGAACTACCGCAGCGCGATGATCTACGGCGTCCCGCACCTCGTCACCGACCCGGACGAGAAGCTGCGCGGACTGCGGGCGCTCACCGAGCAGTCCTCGCCGGGCCAGTGGGACTACGTGCGGCAGCCGAGCCGCAAGGAGCTGGCGGCGACCTCGCTGGTGGCCCTCGACCTCACCGAGGCGTCGGTCAAGGTCGCGAGCGGGCCGCCGGACGACGGGGAGGGGCCGGACGCGGAGCTGGGGCTCTGGGCCGGGGTGCTGCCGCTGGTCACGCGGTACGGGCAGCCGGTCGCCGACCCGCTCCTGCCGGCCGGGATCGAACCGCCCGCGCACATCGCGGAGCGGGCGGGGCGGGTCGTGGGCGAGCCGTAGTCCGGGGCGGAGGCGGAGGCGGAGGCGGGGGTGGGGGCGGAGGGGCTGAGGCGGGGGCTGGAGAGGTATCCCGTCGGGTGCCGGGCCGGGGCCGTATGCGTCTCCGAGTCGGCCGAGGACGGCGTTCGCACCGCGCGGCGGTTCGCCCGGACGGAGCACGTACGGCGCGGATCGTCGCACTCCGGGTCGGCCGCGGGGCATGACTGGGGTGACCTCCCGTCCCTCCCACCCCGAGGAGCACGTCATGACCATGAACACGGTGATCTACCCGGTGAAGGACCTGGAGCGGGCCAAGGCCCTGTTCACCGCCCTGCTCGGGACCGGGCCCAGCGTGGACGCGCCGTACTACGTCGGGTTCGACGTCGACGGGCAGCACTTCGGTCTCGACCCCAACGGGCACGGCAAGGGACTGACCGGGGCCGTGGCCTTCTGGGACGTCGACGACCTGCGCGGCACGCTCCAAGCCCTGCTCGCCGCAGGGGCGGAGACCGTGCAGGACGTGCAGGACGTCGGGGGTGGCCTGGAGATCGCCACCGTGAGGGACGCGGACGGCAACATGATCGGTCTGCGGGCGTCCGCCGAGTAGGCCCACGGGGTGGCGGCCGCCGGACGACTAGGGCGACGACGGGCCGAAGGCCGTAGCCCCGTCCAGTGGCCGTAGGTCCAGGCCGCCGAGGTCGTCGTGTTCCGCGTCCAGCAGGTCCACGGCCGTGACCCGGTCGTCCAGGACCGTGAAGTCGAAGACCTCCGCCGGCTTCCCGTCCGGGCCCGGCCGCGCCAGGCCCGGCGCACCGTCCACCAGGACCGGGCGGGCTCCGTCGAGCCGGTCCGCGAGGGCCCGCGCCACCGCCGTCGCCCCGTGGGCGGATACGTGCGCGGGTGCTCCGGGGCCGGACCGCAGCACCACATCCGGGTCCAGCAGCGCCCGCAGCGCCTCCGTGTCACCGTTGCCGGCGGCGGCCAGGAGCGCCGTGACGACCTCCCGCTGCCGCGCCGGGTCCGGTTCCGGCATCTCCTCCGTGCCCTCGACCCGGCGCCGGGCCCGCGCGACCAGTTGCCGCGCGGCGGCGGGGGTGCGCTCCACGACGGGGGCGATCTCCTCGTACGGCACGGCGAACGCGTCGTGCAGCACGAACGCGACCCGTTCCGAGGGCGTCAGGGCGTCGAGCGCCGCTTCCTCCGCCGCCCCGGGACCGGGCCGCTCCATGACCTGCCGGTGCCGCCGTCGGCCCTGACGGTCGCGCGGGTCGCGGCGGCCGCGGCGGACCTCACGCGCGCGCAGACGTTCCAGGCAGGCCCGGGCGACGACGTCCCGGTCCGCCGGGGTCCCGGTCAGCCGGGGTGCGGCCGCTCGCAGGACCTCGTCGGCCTCGACCGCATCGTCGTGCACCTCGTGCACCTCGTGCACCTCGTGCACATCGTCCACGCCGTTCGCATCGTCCGCGCCGAGCAGCCGGTACGCGACCGCCCTCAGCCGCGTCCGGTGCTCCTCGGCGCTCGTGGTGAGCACGGCCCGCTCGCTCGTTCAGTCGCCGTGGCCCGGGCCGCCGCTGCCGAAGCCGCCGCTGGAGATGCCGCCCCACTTGCGCTTCTCCTCGCTCGGCGGTTCGGGGGAGGTCTCGGTGCCCGCGGTGCCGCCGTCCTTGAGCTGGTACGGCATGAGCCGGTGCTCGCCGTCGGTCTGGGGCATCTCGGCCGGTCGGCGGTACTCCGAGACCTCGCCGGGCAACTGTTCGGTGTCGGGCCGGTGCGGCTGGGACTCGGGGTCCGGTGGGGGAAGTTCCTTGTTCTTGATCCTGATCCCGAGCGCGAAGGCGCCGATGAGGACGGCCACCACGATCAGACCGCCGACGACCTGGGCGAGCCCGGACTGCCAGACGCCGGCCGCCGTGCTGACCGTCTGGGCGGACTGAGCGGAGTCCACAAGGAAAGTGTTCATACTCCAGGATTACCCCGTTTCCGACCTTTTGTTCCTACGGGCCGCCGCCGATCGGGGACGACGGGGACGTGTGACGGGGACGTGTGACGGGGGCGGTGCGCCGGGCCGGGGGAACCCCCGGGGAAAAGAGACGTGAAACATTTCGCGCGGGCCGTCGCGTCAGTGAGGTGTCAGTGCGTCGCGAGCCGGATGAGCGAGCGAGCGACGCGAGCGAACGCGTGACAGCGCGTGACAGCGACGGAGGGGAGGGACATGAGAAAGTCCCGCGCGGACGGGTTCCTGGAGTTCGCCTCCGCCCGATCAGGGCATCTGTTTCGTTCGGCATGCCTGCTGACCAGCGGTGACACCCATCTCGCCGAGGACCTGGTGCAGGAGACGCTGGGCCGGATGTACGCCCTGTGGGGCCGGGTGACCCGGATCGGCAACCCGGCCGGCTACGCGCAGACCGTGCTCGTACGGACCTTCCTCAGCCATCAGAGGCGCCGCTCGGCCACCGAGCGCCCCCTCGGCGTACTGCCGGACCGGCTCCCCGAGACCGGTGACGACCCGGCCCTGCGCGTCGCCCTCCTCGACGCCCTCGCGGGGCTGGCGCCCAAGGACCGGGCGGTCGTGGTGCTGCGCTACTGGGAGGACCGCAGCATCGAGCAGACCGCCGACGCGCTCAACGTCAGCTCCGCGGCCGTCCGTACGCGGTCGGTGCGCGCCCTGGCGAAGCTGCGGGAGAGGCTCGGGGCACCATCGGCGAGTTCGCCGCCCGCTGACCGGCTCTCCCGTCCAGTGCCACCCCTGGTGCCACCTGCACCCCCCCGCACCACCTGCACCACCCCACCCCCCCGACCTGAGCTTCACTTTCCCGACGTGACCGACCGGAGACGTGATCCCGCCATGCCTCAGCACGAAGAGCACGACGTGACAAACGGACGATTCGAAGAGGAACTGGGCGCCGTTCTGCGCCGTACCGGAGAGGGTTTCGAGGCCGACGACCGCCGCGAGCTCGTCGCCGGCGGTCTCGCCCGCGGGCGCCGTCGGGTCCGCCGTCGCCGCTTCGCCGCCGTCGGCGGGGCCCTCGCCCTCGCCGCGGTCGGTATCGGCGGGGTGTACGGAGGCTCTCTCCTCGGCACCGGAACCGGCGGCGGCACGGGCGGCGGCGTGGAGCACGTCTCCGTCGCGGGCCCGAAGCCGGTTCCCGAGGGCAGCGGCCCGGCGGCCGAGCTCCGGGTCGCCGACCTCGCGGCCGTCCTCAAGGCCAACACACCGGCCGGCACCTGGCAGATCGACAACCCCGACGGCATGGGACAGTCCGTGACCGCCGTCTACGACGACGGCCAGGGCAAGGCCGCGGTCTCCCTCGGTCTCTACCGGGCGGGCGACACCGAGGAATCGAACCTGGGGCAGGTGACCTGCCCCGACAAGGCGTTCGTCCCGTACGACGACTGCACCAGCGAGCGGGTGGCCGGCGGTGGGCGGCTCATGGTCATCCAGGGCTACGAGTACCCGGACAAGCGCGTCGAGACCAAGAGCTGGCGGGCCGTGCTGCTCACCGGCGACGGTTTCCTCGTCGACGCGAGCGAGTGGAACGCGGCGACCCAGAAGGACTCCCCGGTCAGCCGGGAGAACCCGCCCTTCGACCCGGCGCAGCTCAAGGCCCTGGTCATGGCGGAGGGCTGGCGCCCGCTACTGCAGCGGATCCCGGAGCCCCTGCCGCAGAAGGGGAAGCCCGGTGCCTCCCATGTCGCCCCGCCGCCGGAGCCGAGCGCCGCCGACATCCAGGCGACCCTCCGCTCGCTGCTGCCCAAGGGGCAGGGCCTGAAGGTCGTCGACAAGGGCGGCGACAGCGGATACGCCTACCTCGTCGTCGACGACGGCAAGGGCCGGAGCTTCGTCCAGATCAACGTGCAGCCGGGCATGAACGACATCCGGGCCGAACTTTTCAGCGGCGGTGACGTCGAGTTCACGGCCGACAACACGCGGGTGAAGGTGTCCAAGCAGCCGGGTGAGAAGGGCGGGGAGGGCGTCGTCTGGTGGAGCGCCGACACGCTGGGCGAGGACGGCCTCCGCGTCGTCGTCTCCGCCTTCAACGCGGGTGCCCAGCACGAGGCGGCCACCCGCGCCGAGCCGGCCCTCACCACCGACCAGCTCAAGGCGATCGCGCTCAGTCCGAAGTGGCGCGCGCTGCCGATGCGGTAGTCACCAGTCACCTGGCCGGGACGGCGGCGGGGCCCCGGGCCGCCAGGGGCCCGCCCCCGTTCCGTCGTCGTGCCCGCCGCCCGGTCACTTCGCGTCCGAGTACCGCTCCACCGTCGCCGTCGTGAACGGGAACCTCACCGGTGTCTCCCCGAACACGATCCGCCCCGCCTCGTCGCCCGCCGCGCGGATCGCCTCCGCGACCGCCTCGGCCTCCTCCGCCGGGCAGTGCACGATCACCTCGTCGTGCTGGAAGAAGACCAGCTCGGCCCGCATGTCGGCGGTCGCCCGGCGGAGGGCCGCGAGCATCAGCAGGGCCCAGTCGGCGGCGCTGCCCTGGACGACGAAGTTACGGGTGAACCGGCCCCGGGCGCGGGCGTCGGTCGACGCGTACCCCGGGACGTACTCCGCGGGCCCGCCCTCGCCGGATCCGCTCTCCCCGGATCCGCCCGGCGCGGATCCGTCCGGGATGCCCGCCTCGTCGTCCTCGCCGGCGCCCGCCGCCCGCGGGCTGGTCCGGCCGAGCCAGGTGCGGACGAGCCGGCCCTCCTCGCCGGCTCTGGCCGCGTCGTCCACGTACGCCACCGCGCGCGGGAAGCGGCGGCGCAGCGCGGCCAGGTTCTTCAGGCCGTCGCCGCTGGTCTGCCCGTAGATCGCGCCGAGCAGCGCGAGCTTGGCGTGCGCGCGGTCGCCGGAGAAGGCCCGGTCGGACAGGCGGGTGTACAGGTCGTCGGGGTGCCCGGCGACCTCCATCAGGCCGGGGTCGCGGGAGATGGCGGCCAGCACCCGGGGCTCCATCTGGTCGGCGTCCGCGACGACCAGCCGCCAGCCCTCGTCGGCGACCACGGCCTGCCGGATGACCTTCGGGATCTGCAGCGCCCCGCCGCCGTTGGTGGTCCAGCGGCCGCTCACCGTGCCGCCGGGCAGGTACTCGGGACGGAAGCGGCCGTCCCGCACCCAGTCCTGGAGCCAGGACCAGCCGTGCGCGGTCCAGATCCGGTAGAGCTGCTTGTACGCCACGAGGGGCGCGACCGCCGGGTGGTCGATCTCCTCCAGCTCCCAGCGCCGGGTGGACCGCAGCCGGATACCGGCCTGCGCGAAGGCCCTCACCACGTCGGCGGGCAGATCGGGCCGCACCCGCCGCCCGAACGCCGCGGACACCTCGTCCGCCAGCTCCGCGAGGCGGCGCGGCTCGCCCCCGCCCGCGTACCGCTCGCCCAGCAGCCCGTGCAGCACCTCCCGGTGCACATCGGCCCGCCACGGCACACCGGCCCGGTGCATCTCGGCGGCGACCAGCATCCCGGCGGACTCGGCCGCGGTCAGCAGCCGCATCCGGCCCGGATGCTCGGCGCGGTCGTGCCGGCGCTGCTGCTCCTCGTACACCTGGAGGAGCGCGTCGAAGGGCAGCGGCGCGGCGGTGGAGGCCGGCTCGAAGAGGGAGTCCTGCGCCTTCGGCTCGGCGGCCCGGAGCGGCGGGTCGGGCGGCACCGGCTCGTTCCGCAGCCGGGCCCAGGCCGCGGCGGCCGAGCGGGGCTCGCCGAGGCGCCCCTCGTGGCCGAGGAGAAGCTGCTCGGCCACCTCCACGTCGTAACACCGCTCGATCCGCACCCCGGCGGCGAGCAGCCGTGGATACACCTCGGACGTGGACCGCCACACCCACCGGGTGACGTCCGGCCGCGCCCGCACGGCCGCCACCAGATCCGGCTCCCGCCGCACCTCGCCGACGGGCCGCCCGTTCCCGCCGAGGGCGACGAGCAGCGCCCCGTCGCCCTCCGGCTCGGGCGCGACAGCCCACTTTTCGTTCACGGGTGCGAGTCTGACAGCCACCACTGACAGTGCCCCCGCGACGCGACGCGACGCGACGCGATGCGACGAGGCGGGTCCGGGTCCCGGGCCAGGACCGGGCTAGGCCGCGCGGTGGAACAGCGCGGCCGCCTCGCCGCGCGAGCCGACGCCGAGCTTGTCGAGGATGTTGGCGACGTGGAACTTCACCGTGGACTCGCTGATGTGGAGCTCCTGCGCGATCTGCCGGTTGCGGTGACCGAGGGCCAGGTGGGTCAGGACCTCCAGTTCGCGCTCGCCGAGCTCCCTCAGGGGGTCCATGGCGGCGGCCGGCGGGTCCGGTGTGGACAGGGGGACGGTGGCGGTGAGGGTGGTGCCCCAACCCGGGACCGCGTCCATGTCGAGGCGCCCGCCCAGCACCTCGAGGCGGTCGGTGACGCTGCCCGCGCCCAGCGGGCAGGCGTCGAGGAGACCGGGGCCGTCGTCCCGTATCGTCGCGCGCAGTTCGTGCTCGGTCAGCGTCCAGCCCACGTGCACCCGGGACACGGCCTCCTGTTCCAGGACCACGAGGAGCAGCGCCCGGACGATCGCGCGGGCGCCGTGGGCCACGTCCGCGGGGAGGGTACGGGTGGCGTCCGGGCCGTCCGGCGGGCCGAGTTCGAGCCGTACGGGACTGTGCCGCAGCATCGGGCGCAGGGCGTCCGCGAGCCGGGCGAACGCCTCGAAGGCGGGTTCCTCGGCGACCGAGCGGTCCCGCTCGGACTCGGCCCGCAGCTCGATCAGGGCCGACACGGCCAGGTCGGTGGCGGTCGCGCGGGCCGCGGAGTCGTCCAGGGCGCGGCTGCGGAGCACCGCGAGCACACCGGAGAGGGCGGCCGCGTGCGCGGTGGTCAGCTCGGCGGTGACCCGCGCCCGGGTGTCGGCCGCCGTCCGCGAACGGGCCAGCGCACCGGGCACGGCCTCGCTCGCGAACCGGTCGAGGTGGCTGGTCACCAGGTCCCACAGGGCCTGCGCCACCGCGAGTTCGGCCTCCCCGGCCGGCTCGGCGCCGTCCTCCCGTACGAGCACCAGGACCGAACCGCGGGGCGTGGCGTCGCTCCGTACCGCGATCACCTCGCGCTCCGCCCCGCCGACGGTGGCGCGCCCCTGCCAGGGCCGGCCCGGGGTGCCGGCGGCGAGCAGCGGGGTGAGCTCGGCGGCCGTGAAGGGCAGGTCGGTGGCGGTCCGCTTGAACGGCGAGTGCGCGCAGTGCGTGGAGAGCTCCGCCGCGGCCCGGTGCGGGATCAGCGGCGCCAGGACCTCGGAGAGGCGGGGCAGGATCTCGCCGAGCGGCTGGCCGACGATGTCGCGGGCCGCCAACAGGGCGCCGATCGGGGTCAGTTCCATGGTGGCCAGGGTACGGCCGTCCTTTCGGCCAGGTGGGACTGTCCGTTCGACTGGCCGGGGCGGGACGGTGCGGGACGGAAGCTTGAGCCATCGCAAGGGATCGTGAGCGGTCGGGGATCGCAGGATCCCCAACTCAGGGACTACGAGGGGGAATCATGGAAGCGATCGTGTACGAGGAGTTCGGCGGCCCCGAGGTGCTGCGCCACGCGTCGGACGTGACCGCGCCCGAGCCCGGACCGGGTGAGGTACGGGTCAAGGTGGCGGCCGTCGGCGTCAACCCGTTGGACTGGAAGCGGCGTTACGGCTGGGTGGAGGAGTTCTACCCGACGACCTTCCCGGCCGTGCCCGGCCTGGAGTTCTCGGGAACGGTCGACGCGATCGGCGAGGGCGTGACGGAACTGGCCGTCGGCGACGAGGTGTTCGGCTGGACGAAGACCGGCGCCTACGCCGCGTACGCGATCGCCGACACCGTCGCCCGCAAGCCGGCCGGTCTCTCCTGGGAGCACGCCGCGAGCATCCCGGTCGCCGGCGAGACCTCCCGTCGCGTCCTGGAGCTGCTCGGCGTCACGCGCGGCGAGACGCTGCTCCTGCACGGCGCGGCGGGGGCGGTGGGGGCCGTCGCCGCCCAGCTCGCCGTGGCGGCGGGCGTGACGGTGGTCGGCACGGCCTCCGAGCGCAACCACGACTTCCTGCGCGCGCTGGGTGTGATCCCGGTGGCGTACGGGGAGGGCCTGGCCGACCGGGTCCGCGCGGCCGCCCCGCAGGGCGTCGACGCGGTCTTCGACGCGGCCGGCCACGACACCCTGCCGGTGTCGATCGAGCTGCTCGGCGGCGAGACCGCACGGATCGTCACCATCGCCGCGCCGGACGCCGCCGACCACGGCATCGTCTTCTCCGGCGTCACCGTCGAGGCGGCGACCGCTCGCACGTGGCTGGCGGAGCTGGCCGCCCTGGCCGCCGGGGGCGGGCTGCGGATCGACATCGCGGAGACCTTCCCGCTGAAGGAGGCCGCCCGCGCCCAGGAACTGAGCGAGTCGGGGCACGTCCGGGGCAAGCTGGTGCTGCTGCCGTAGGGCGGGGCGGGGGACGGGGTGCGTCCGTCTCGTGTCGGGCTGGTCGGGCTGGTCGGGCTGGTCGGGCTCGTCGGGCAGGGTGGCCGACGTCTCGGGGCTACTCTCGCGGGGTGACCGAGACGTACGGCGACCGTGACCAGGGCCGTGAACAGGGCCGGGGCCCGGACCGGGACCGGGATCGCATCAAGATCTGGTTCCAGTTCGTTCCCCGTGAGGGCTGGCTGCCGCAGGACACCGAGGGGCTGTGGGCCGTGCCGGTGGGCGCGGACACGGCGCGGGTGGCCAACGTGCCGTTCCTCCAGGACGGCGTGGCCGAAGGCGATGTCGTGCGGTACCGGACGGACGGCGAGGGCCTGCACTGGGCCACCGGCCGGGCCGCGGCCTCCGGGAACGTCACGGTCCGCGTCCTGCCCGAGCGCCATGGGCCGCTGGGGCCGAGCGCCCGCGCGGTGCACGAGCGGTTCGCTCCCTTCGGTCTCGGCGGCGAGTCGTTCAGCGCGGACTTCCCGCTGGTCGCCCTCACCGTCCCGGCCGACGCCCCGCTGACGGAGATCAAGGCCCTCCTCGAACGGGGCGTTGAGGACGGGTGGTGGCATTGGGAGACCGGCTGCACCACGGACGCGTGGAACGCGGCGTGAGGGTGGGCGGGGGATGAGTGCCGGGAACCAGCCGGCCTCGGACCAACCGGTCTAGAACCAGCCGTCCTCGGACCAACCGGTCTAGAACCAGCCGGCCTTGACCACGGCGTGGCCGGCCGCGGCGGCCCGTGCGTAGAAGGCGCAGAGGCTGTGGTGATGCCCCGTGAAGATGTCCCGCACCTCGGTCGGTGACCAGCCGGTCGGCCGGGGCGTCCGCGGGCTGGCGCCCGCCGAAGACCGGGAGCCAGGCATCGGGATCGGAGCTCTCGCCGTAGATCTCGTGGAGGCTGCCGTAGTCCTTCTCGATGGAGTCGGCGAGCCCCGCCGTGTACGCGGCCTCGTGGTCGTCCCAGGCGGTGGACATGAACTGCGTCAGCCACGCGTGGGCACGTTAGCGGCTCCCGCCGACAGCGCGGCGCAAGCCCGTGAGCCGTCGCCAGGTCGCTCCCGCGAGGCTGTCGCCGAGGCCCGTCTCCAGGAGGGTGGAGCAGTACGCGCGGGTCTCCGGGGCCGCCGAGCTCAGGGCCTGGGACAGCGCGGCGAGGGCGGCACCGGCGCGGGAGCCGCGGGAGTGGGCGAGGGCGGAGAGCGTGGCGGTGGCGAGATCGGCGGTCGCGGCGGGCGCGGTAGTGACGGGGCGCGTGTCCGTGGGGCCGAGGACCAGGGGGCGCAGGCTCAGGGCGGGCCAGCAGCCGAGGCCGGTGGTGAAGGGCCCCGCCGCCCAGGTGGCCGTGGACCGGTCGGCGCAGACGGCGAGGAGGACCGCGGGCGCGCCGTACCGGTCCCGCAGCCCCGGCAGGCACGCGGTCCACGCCCTGGCCCGCTGCGGATCCTGGCGGTTCCGCACGTCCAGGGCGAGGACGAACGCCCGGCCCGGCGAGGGCGGGATCACCCGCAGCACGCTGTCCACTCCGGGCGCGGGCGGCAGGACCTGGACCAGCGCCTCGGGCGGACGGGGCAGGCCCAGGAGGCGGAAGACGGGCGTCGGGGTGAAGCGGGGGAGCGTGAGCATGGCCGCACGGTAGGCCGCGGAGCGGGGGAGGGAGATGCCTATGGCATATGACTACCCGTGTGGGTGACGGCGAGGTGCGTCTGGGGGCGAAGGCGCCCGGGCGGGCGGCGCTGGGTGCCGGCAGGCGGGACGGGACGGGGACCCGGCTCCGACCCCAGTCCCTGTCCCGTCCCGACTTACCAGCCTCACCCCTCAGCGGGTCAGCCGCCACGCGGGGAGCACCGAGGCCGCCGTCGCGACCAGCGCGCACACCCCCGCCGCCGCGCCGACCGTCCCCCAGGGGACGGTGAGCACCACCGGCGCGGAGAGGGCGGCGAGCCCGGCCGCCAGGCCACCGAGGCAGACGGCCGTGACGCCGAGGCCCAGGACCGTGCCGATGCCGACCGCGAGCAGCGACTCGCCCGCGACCACGCGCAGGATCTGCGCCCGGGTGGCCCCTGCCAGGCGCAGGGCGGCCAGTTCGGGGCCGCGCACCGACGTGGCCATGAGCAGGGTGTTGGCGAGGGCGATCACCGTATAGACCAGCGCGATGCCGAGGACCAGCAGCAGCCCGAGGCGGGTCTGCGGGGTGGTGACCGGGTGGGTGGCGGCGGCCCACGCGTCGACGGTCCGCGTGACGCTGCCGGGTGCGGCTGCGGCTGCGGGTGCGGGTGCTGGTGCGGGTGAGGGCTCGGGGGGCTTTGGGGGCTTGGGGCTGCCCGTACGGGAGCCGACACCTGCGCCCGCGCCTGTGCCTGTGTCCGGGGCGACGTCTGTGTTGGCACCGGCACCGGCCCGGTGCGCACCCGCCCGCCCGACGGGGCCTGCCGGGGCGACCGGGTCGGCCCCGCTCGCCGGGCGAGAGCCCGCCGCTGGGGCCGCCGGGCCCCCGACCGGCGCGGCCGCCCGGACACCGGGAGCGACCGCCCCCGCCTTGCCCGTGTCGATGCGGTCCGCCGTCGCCCCCGGGGCGTTCGCCCAGGTCACGTACGGGCCGTTGTCGCCCGTACCCCGGGCGAGGACGGCGGCGACGCGGAGGCGCACCGGGCCTCGCCCGTCCGCGAGCCACACCTCCACGGTGTCGCCGACGGTCCGGCGCTCGAACTCCTCGTTCACGACGATCGACCGGTCGTCCAGGCTCCGCAGATCGCCCGCGAGCACGGGCAGGCAGGCCGAGGAGGCCCAGGCGGCCGGGTCGGCCACGGCCCGCGCGCCGTACTTGACCAGGGCTTCCGCCCCGTCCCGTACGAAGACGGAGGTCGCCCCCGTGGCCGTGCCCGTACGGGGCAGGTCGCGGCCGGTCGTCACGTACGCGGCCGTCGTCTGCCGCCGCGCCTCCGCCGCCTTGGCGGCGGTCACGGTCGCCGCCGAGCCGAGGAGGGTGCCGGCGAGGGCGACCGTCACCAGGACGGGGGCGGCGACGGCGGCGGTACGGCGTACGGAGGCCGCGCTGTTCTCCCGTACGAGCGTGCCGACCGCACCCGGCAGGCGCAGCGCGCGGGCGGCGGGCCGGACGAGGAGCGGGGCGAGCAGGGCGACGCCGGTGATCAGCAGCATCGGCTGGGTCGTGTACGTCTTCCGCTTCAGGAGCGCGGACGGGTCCGTCGCCCACGTCCACACCAGCAGGCCGAGGCCCGTCAGGAGCAGTGCCGCACCGCACAGCGCCCGGCCGCGCGGCAGGACGTCGGTGTCGACGTCCGCCTCGCGCAGCGCGGCCGTCGGCCCGACCCGCCCCGCCCGCCGCGACGCGGCGAAGGCGCCCGCGAGGGCGACGGTCACGCCGGTGCAGAAGGCGACCCCGTAGGCGGCGTGGAAGGGCCGGGAACCGCCGCCGGTCCCGATCGTGAACCAGGTCGGTGCCACCCCGCCGTCCACCAGCGCCCCGGCGAGCAGCGGCGCGCCCCACGCGCCGAGCAGGCACCCGGCGGCCGAGGCGAGCACGCCGACGCCCGCCGCCTCGGCGAGCAGCATCCGGCGGACCTGGCCGGGCGTGGCGCCCGCCGTGCGCAGGAGGCCGTACTCGCGGCGGCGCAGGGCCACGGCGAAGGCGAAGGTGGAGGCGACGACGAAGACCGAGACGAAGGCGGTGACACCGCCCGCGGTGCCGAGCAGGGCGTTGAGCGTCACGAGGGCCCGCGCGTCCTCGGCGGCCTCGGGGTCGACCGCCCGCCGCTCCTGGCCGGTCAGGACCCGCGCCCGGTCACCGACGAGGGCCCGGACCTCCGGGGCGGGGGCGTGGACCCCGACCGCGTCGGGGCCTGCCGCGTGGGGGCCGACCGCGTGGGGGCCTGCCGCGTGGGATCCGTCCACGCGGCTCGGCGGGGAGGGAGCTGGCGGGGAGGGAGCCGGCGGGGAGGGGGTCGGCGGGGCGGTGGTCACCGTCCAGCGGGCGCGCAGTTCGCGCAGGAGTTCGCTGTCCACAGGCTGTGGACGGTCCAGCGGCGCGGTGGCGACCGCTTTCCCCGGCCCGCGCCGCACCTCGACGGCGAGCCGGTCCTGACCCTGCACGACGACGGGCGCGGACGCGAATCGCACCGGCGCGCGCTCGGGCGCGTTCAGGGTCGTGGACAGCCCGAGTCCCATGACGGCGACCAGCCCGACGCCGAGCGCGAGCGCGGTGAAGCCGCCGACGAAGGAGGCCCAGCGGGCCCTCATCCCGGCGAGCACGACGGTCAGCACGGGGAACCACCCGCCGTCGGCATCGAGGTGCCCGTGCGCGTCTCCGGCTTCGCCGCCGGGGCGGCATCGAGGCGCGCACGGCCGGTGGCGTCCTCGAGCCCCGCCATCCGGGCCGCCACGGCCTCCGGCGTCGGCGCGTACAGCTCGCCCGCCGACCGGCCGTCGACCAGGAACACCACTCGGTCGGCCCGGGCCGCCGCCACCGGGTCGTGGGTGACCATGACGATCGTCTGGCCGTCCCGGTCGACCAGTTCGCGCAGCATGGTCAGCACCTCGCGGCCCGTCGTGGAGTCGAGGGCGCCGGTCGGCTCGTCGCCGAAGAGCACGGCGGGCGGGGTGATGAGCGCGCGGGCGAGGGCGACGCGCTGTTGCTGGCCGCCGGAGAGTTCGCCGGGGCGGTGGCGCTCGCGGTCCGCGAGGCCGACCCGGGCGAGCGCGTCGCGGACCCGCGTACGGGACGGGCGGCGGCCGGCGAGGCGGAGCGGGAGGGCCACGTTCTGGGCGGCCGTGAGCGAGGGCAGCAGGTTGAAGGACTGGAAGACGAAACCGATCCGCTCGCGGCGCAGCAGCGTCAGCCGCCGCTCGCTCAGGCCCGCGAGCGGGATGCCGTCGATCTCCACGCTGCCCGCCGTCGGCCGGTCGAGCCCGGCCGCGCACTGGAGCAGCGTGGACTTTCCGGAGCCGGACGGGCCCATGACAGCGGTGAACGTGCCGGTGGGGAAGTCGAGGTCGACGCCGTCGAGGGCACGGACGTCCCGGTGGTGGCGGCGCAGTCCGCGGAGCCGTACGGCGGGGGCGGTGACGGCGTCGGCGGTGGGGCCGGCGGTGGCTCCGGCCCTCGTTGCGGTGTTCGTCGAGGTCATGCCTCCAGCGAACCGTTTCCGCGTGCCCCGATCACGACCACCAGCGGGCGTCCTCGGGGTAGGGCCAGACCTACCCCTCCGCCACGATCGCGGTCCCGGTCCCGGTCCCGGTCTCGGTCTCGGTCCTGGCCTCGGTCCCGGTCCTGGTCTCGGCTCAGGCTTCGGCCCGTACGGCCGCCACGAACACCTCCAGGGCGTCCAGCGGCTCCCGGCCGCCGAGCAGTTCGCGCAGGTCGCTCTTCACGCCCGAGCCGTCCATGAAGCCGTGGGCGATCGCCGAATACGTGCTGGCCAGCATCGGCACCTGGAAGGGCTGTGCGCCGGAGGCGGCGATGGCGGTACGGGCCTCCGCCAGCGTCACCGGCTCGTACGTGGCGCCGAGCGCCGCCGCCAGGTCCGCGCCGCCCAGCGCGCGTTCGCCGACGAGCTCGTAGACGCGGCCCGCGTGCGGGGCGGGGTCGGTGGCGACGGAGACCGCGATGTCGGCCAGGTCGGCGCGGGCCACGGCCGCGAGCCCGCCCGAGCCGAGCGGCCCCGTGATGCGGTGGTCGGCGTCGGGGGTGGCGATCCAGGTCAGGAACTCGGCGTAGAGGCCGTTGCGCAGGATCGTCCAGTCCAGCGTGGACCGCTGGAGCCGCCGCTCGGTCCAGCGGTGGGCCAGCGCGTACGTGAGGTGGTCGCCGTCGCCGGAGAGGCTGGTGTACACGACGTGGCCGACACCGGCCCGCTCGGCGGCGGAGACGGCGGCCTCGTGTCGGGCGACGACGACGTCGTCCTCCCCGTAACCGGCCGATATCAGCAGCAGTGTGTCGATCCCGGCGAAGGCGTCGGGAAGGGTCGACGGGTCGTCGAAGTCGACGAGCCGGGTGCCGGGAGAACCGGCACGGGTGCCGAGGACGACGTCGTCGCGGCCGGCGACCCGCTCCGCGACGAGCGAGCCGAGCGCGCCGGAGACACCGGTGACGAGCAGCATGGATTCCCCCTGGGAGTCTGTTGGTGGTGACGGCGAGGTGCCTGGGACCATCGTGGCCTGGTGGGCGCGATCTTGTAAGGAGGCACATTGATGTCGGAGGGGCACACGGATGTAACCGTCCCGGAGGACTCGGCGGTCCCGGTGACGCGGGATATCCCGGCAGCCGCGACGGTCACGGCCGTCGGGGTGGCGCCGGACACGGCGGACGTGCCGGACGCGGCGGACGTGCCGGACGCGGCGGACGTGCCGGGCGCGCCGATCGTCAGTTGCGCGGAGGAGTGCGGGGTACGGGACGTCCAGGACCGGCTCGGCGACAAGTGGACGGTCCACGTGGTCGTGGAGCTCGCGGCGGGGCCGCGGCGCTTCAAGGAGCTCCAGCGGCTCGTCGAGGGCGTCTCGCAGCGCATGCTGACCTTCACGCTGCGCCGACTAGAGCGGGACGGGCTGGTGTCGCGGCAGGTGTACCCGACCACTCCGCCGCAGGTCGAGTACTCCCTCACCGAGACCGGACACAGCATGACCCACCTGATCAAGCAACTGATCGACTGGTCCCTCGACCACCGGTCCACCATCGCCCGCTCCCGCGAGGAGTGGG
This sequence comes from Streptomyces sp. NPDC006339, assembly GCF_040612775.1. Lineage (NCBI taxonomy): Bacteria > Bacillati > Actinomycetota > Actinomycetes > Kitasatosporales > Streptomycetaceae > Streptomyces > Streptomyces sp. NPDC006339. The sequence continues at coordinate 1,341 of NZ_JBEXQW010000037.1, read as the reverse complement.
ACGCGAGGCACGCGGCGGACGCGGCGGACGCGGGGCACCCGGCATGAGCATCGTGGACGAGGCGCTCAAGGCGCTGTACGGGCACGGAGACAGGGAGGACGACCACGCGCTCGACGCGGCGGCCTCGCTGATCGCCGCCGCCGACCGCTCGGTGGACGCCGAACTGGCGCGGCGAGGCGAGGAGTTCGTCCGCTCGCTGTGGACCAGGGGCTGGCAGCCGGCCGATCTGGTGCGGATGGCCCGCCGCGAACTGTCCGACGAGCACGTACGGTTGCTCGCCGGGATCGTCAGGGCGGAGACCGCGCGGTACGAGCGGCTCCCGCACCGCTGGCAGGCGCAGCTCGACGCGCTCGACGACCTCGCCGTCTGGACGGCGCCGGACCGCTTCTCGTACGCGACGGCCGTCCTGGAGCTCTACCGGCTCCTCGTCCGGCTGCCGCGCCTCGACGCCGTCGGGCCCGTGCCGGGCGAGGCCCTGCCGCCCGCCGTCGCGGGCGAGCCGAAGACGCTGTCGCGGATCCGGGCGCTGCTCGCGAAGGCGGAGGCGACGACGTACGCGGAGGAGGCGGAGGCCCTCACCGCCAAGGCCCAGGAGCTGATGGCCCGGCACAGCCTCGACGAGGCGACCCTGGCGGCGGGCGCGCCCTCGCCGGAGACGCCGGGGGCGGTGCGGATCGGGGTGGACCCGCCGTACGAGCAGGCCAAGGCGATCCTCCTGGACGCGGTGGCGACGGCGAACCACTGCCGGGCGGTGTGGAACGAGGGCTTCGGCTTCTCGACGGTCGTCGGCTTCGAGGCCGACCTGGAGCCGGTGGAGCTCCTCTACACGTCGCTGCTGGTGCAGGGGACGGCCGCGATGACGCGGGCGGAGGCGGAGCAGCGGGCGGGCGGACGTAAGCGGACCAAGTCCTTCCGTCAGTCCTTCCTGCTGGCCTACGCGAACCGGCTCGGCGCGCGGCTCGCGTCGACCAGCCGGCGGGTGGCCGCGGAGGCGCCGACGCTGCTGCCGGCGCTCGCCTCGCGGGAGGTGGCGGTGACGGCGCGGACGGACGAGCTCTTTCCGGAGACCCGGACGAGCCGGGTGCGGGCGGCGTGGGACGAGGCGGGGTGGGCGCACGGCACCTCCGCCGCCGACCGCGCCGGCCTCCGCCCGCCCACCCCCCGCCTCCCGGGGCCCCCGAGCCCGCCGTAGCGCCGCCGGGGTGCGCGCCGCCGCCCACGTGGGCCGTCGCCCCCGCCCGTGTGGGCAATCGTCCCGCAGGGCGGGACGGGTGGGCACACGGGACGGCGCCCATGCGGGCGCCGTCCGCACCGGATCGGACGAGCGGGGGGGAGGGGGAG
>NZ_JBEXQW010000036.1:0-90253 GCF_040612775.1 Streptomyces sp. NPDC006339 | reverse complement strand
CGGCCAGCAGCGCGCCGCCACCGGACCCGCCCCCTGGACCGAGCAGCTCTCCGCCGCCCTCATCGGCCTCGGCTACGCGAGCCGCGAGGCCGAGGCGCCGGAGGACGTGGCCGGCACCCTCCGCCTGTTGTACGAGGACGCCGGCTCCGCCGGGGGTGCGACCGAGGAGGCGGCCGAGGACCTCCTGACGGCGGTGATCGACACGCTGGGCACCACCGAGGCGGTGCTCGGGCTGGCCGGCGCCTTGTGGTCGGCGCAGTTGGACGAGCAGGCCGGTCGGGTCCTTGCGGCGCCGGCCGTCTCGTCGCCCCGGGAGGCGGCCAGGCTCGCCGACGCGCTGCGTTCCCTCGGCCGGGTGGGCGAGGCGTTCGACCTCTACCTCCGGTGGTTCCCGGCCGTCGCCCAGGAGCCCCCGGGCCTGATCCGGGTGCTGCGCGTCGCCGACGAGGCGGGGCGCGCGGCCGAGACGGACGCGCTGCTGCGGGCGGCGGCCGATCAGGCGCCCACGGTCCGCGGCCTCGCCGGACTGTGCGCCGCCCTGGGGACGGCCGGCATGGGCGACCGTGCCGAGCGGGTCCTGACCGTCGCGAGCGGCAGGCTCGACACCGCGCAGGTCGTGGCGCTCGCCGAACTGCTCCACGCGGAAGGGCACGAGGGGGCGCTGCGGCATCTCTTCGAGCAGGCGGCGGTCGACCGGCCGATCGAGGAGACCCCCGCACTCGTCGCCGCCCTGCGCGCGATGGGCCGCCCCCTGGACGCGGAGGCGCTGCTGCGCCGGGTGGTGCCGCGGCGTTCGGCCGAGAGCGTGGCCGCGCTGCTGGCCCGGCTCGAAGCGGACGGCTCCGTGCAGGACTCGGGGCGGGTGCTGGCCGCCGTGGCGGACGACGTCATGCTGCGGGCCCGGTTGGTCAGGGCTCTGGAGGGGGTGAGCCGGCCGCGGCTCGCCCTCCTGGACGGGTGGTGCGGCGCGGCGCGGGGGGCGGAGTTCGCGGGGTTGCTGCGCGCGCTGCACGAGGGCGGCGAGCACGAGGTCGCGGTGCTCCTGCTGCACCGGCTGGCCGAGACCGCGCCGGAACGGGCGGTGGAGCAGCTTCCGCGGTTGCGGGCGGCGCGGATGCCGGTCGACCAGAAGGTCCTGCACGCTTTCCTGGAAGCCTCGGGCCGGCCGGTGGAGGGCCTGCCCGCCCCGAGCGTCAGGAGCATCGTCGCGGGCGGCGCCTGGTCGCTGGACCGGATCGACGCCCTCACCACCTTGTCCCGCGCGGGCCTGGCGGCCCAGGTGGAGGAGGCCCTGGAGGACTGCTCGCGGCAGCAGCCGACCGCCGAGGTGATCGCGCTGCTGCGGGCTCTGGAGGCCCGGGGCCTCCGGGCCGAGGCACGGGCCGTCGTGCGGGGCGCCCGGTGGATGTTCCCGGAGCTGTTCATGGGCTTCGTGCGTTCCCTGCACGAGGCGGGACTGCGGGACCTCGTGGCGTATGCCGTGGAGAACGTCTCCGGTCGCCTGACCGGCGCCCAGCTCCGCGAGCTCGCGGAGTCCGTCGGAGTACCCGTGCCCGACCGGCCCGGCCTTCCCGGCCCCCGCTCCCCACGGAACGGTCACCCGCCGCCGCCCGGCCCACCCCCGGCCGCCGGCAGGCGCCTGCTCGACCGCTTCCGCCGGCGCTGAGGGCGCGTCAGGGGTTCGGCTCCCCGATGCCGTGCGCGCCCCGGAGGGAGAGGCGTCGGTGGACCGGCCCGGGGAGACCGGCCGGGGGCGTCAGCGGGGGAACAGCTCGAACGCCACCGCCGGGCGTCCGCCGAAGCGGGCCGCGGCGCGGGCGGTCGACTCGGCGACGAAGTCGCGGCAGTACGCCTCCGCGTCCTGGTCGGTCAGCGCCTCGATGTACGTGCGGTGGGCGAGGAGCGAGCGGGTGGCGCGTTCCAGGCCCGGGCGGGCGTCGACGGCGTGGGTCGGGAGGTGGGTGCCGGCGACGGCCACCCAGCGGACCCCGTTCCAGGGCGCGAGGCCCTGCTCGGTCAGCTCGGGGAAGATCCAGCGGTTGCCCGCGTCCGCCGCCGCGTCCAGGGTGGCGCGGCCGACGGCGCGGTGGTCGGGGGTGTTCCAGAAGCCGCCGGGCTCGGGGCCCCAGGTGTCGCGGTGGTTGAGGGTGATGACGAGCTCGGGCCGGTGGCGCCGGACGGCCGCGGCGATGTCGCGGCGCAGCCCGGGCCCGTACTCGATCACGCCGTCCTTGTGGTCGAGGAACTCCACGGCCTCCACGCCCACGATCGCCGCGCTGTCTTGCTGCTCCCGCTCGCGCAGCGGGGCGCAGGCGGCCGGGTCGAGGCCGTCGATGCCCGCCTCGCCGCGCGTGACGAGCAGGTACGTGACCTCCTTGCCGGCATCGGTCCAGGCCGCGACGGCGGCGGCGCAGCCGTATTCGAGGTCGTCGGGGTGGGCGACGACGGCGAGGGCGCGCTGCCAGTCGGAGGGCATCTCCTCGAGCTGCGGCAGGTCCTGTTCGGTCTTCTCGATCATGGCCGCAGAATACGGCCCGGCAGCCCGGGAGTTCGGGGATTCGGCGGCTCGGCGGCTCGGCGGCGCTGCTGCGCTGCGGGCGGCTCAGCGGGCGCCGGCGAGGATCACCGAACGGGTCAGGTTGCGGGGCCGGTCGGGGTTGAGGCCGCGCCGGCCGGCGAGGGCGACGGCGAGGCGCTGGGCGCGCACCAGGGCGGCGACCGGGTCGACGGCGTCGGCGACGAACCGGGCGCCGGTGGCGAGGACCTCGTCGGCGAGACCGGGCGGGACGGGGCCGACGCACCACACGAGGCTGCCGCGATCGCTGATGCCGATGGGGCCGTGGCGGTACTCCATCGCCGGGTACGACTCCGCCCAGGCACGGGCGGCCCCGCGCAGCTTGAGCGCGGCCTCGTCGGCGAGGCCGACGGTCCAGCCGGTGCCGAGGAAGGTGAACTGGCGGTGCGCCGTCCAGGCGGCGGGCAGCGGCTCGTACAGGACGAGTTCGGCGTCCGTGATCGACGGGCCGAGGTCGACGCCGAGTCCGGCGCGCAGCAGTTGGAGGGCGGTGGTGGGGAACCGGGTCTGGACGACGGAGCGTTCGTCGGCGAAGGCGAGGTCGAGGACCGCGTCGGCCCGGCGTGCCGCGGGGCTGTCCGGTCCCGCCGTGAGGACGAGGGTCGGGATCCGGCCGGCGGCGCCGTCGAGCAGACCGGCGACCTCCGTCGTCGTGCCGGAGCGGGTCAGGGCGACGATCCGGTCGTAGCGGCGGCCGAGCGGGGTCGGGTCGGAGGCCGGGAAGGCGTCGGTCTCGCCCGCGCCCAGGGACTCGCGCAGCGCCGCGTAGGAGCGGGCGATGAAGTACGAGGTGCCGCAGCCGACGACGGCGATCCGCTCACCGGGGCGGGGCAGCAGTCCGGCCCGTTCGGCGGCGAGGTCCGCGGCGCGGCGCCAGCAGTCGGGCTGACCGGCGATCTCGGTGGCGACATGGGTGGTCATGGCGTCCGGTTTCCTCTCTCGGGGCTCCGGACGGATGTCTATCCTCCGTGGGCCGCGCGCACCATGAGCAATCAGTGAGCACCGCTTGGACTTTTGTGCGGGAGGCCGTCGCGGGCCGCCCCGCAGGAGGCGCGGACGACGAGCCGTGGCCGTAGCTGCACCTGGTGCAGCGGGGAGGCGTCGCCCTCGGCGAGCCGGCGCAGCAGGATCTGCGCCGCCAGCCTGCCGACCTGGAACTTGGGCGGCGACACCGCCGTCAGCGGGGTCTCGGCGACGTCGGCGAACTCGTTGTCGTAGCTGATCAGGGCGAGGTCCTCGGGGACCCGCAGTCCGGCCCGGCGGGCGGCGGCGAGCACGAGCGCGGCCTCGCGGTCTCCGAAGCAGAGGGCGGCGCTGACCCCGGCCTCGCGCAGGGCGGCCACGGCCCGGTCGGCGCGCTCCGGGTTCCACTCCCCCATCACGTCGCTCTGGCGGTGGGGCGCGGGCAGGCCGAGGTCGGCGACGGCGCGGGCGAAGCCGGACTCGATGGGGGCGGTGGTGGGCGCGTCGGAGCGCACCACCAGACCGAGCCGCCGGTGCCCGAGGGCCCGCAGATGGCGGACGGCGTCGTAGGCTCCGCCCTCGTGGTCGGTGCACACGTGCTCGGTCGGGTCGCCGGGGCCGTGGGCGGCGAGCCGCCGTTCGACGAGGACGGCGGGCACGGGCAGGGCGAGCAGTTCCTCGGCCCGCCGCCCGGGATCGGTGGCGGTGTGCAGGGTGGGGACGAGGAGCAGGCCGTGGACGCCGGCGGTCAGCAGGCGCGCGACGGCGGCGTCCTCCTCGGCGGGGTCGTAGTGGGAGCAGGCGAGGACCAGCCGGGCGCCGGCGGCGGTGAGCTCCTGCTCGATGCCGTGGAGCACGCGCGGGTAGTAGAAGGCGGTGTCGGGGACGAGGACGCCGACCACCCTGCGGTCGGGCCGCTCCTCCTCGGTGCGCGGGGCGGCGAAGGTGCCGGCGCCCTGGCGGCGTTCGACCAGACCGAGGGCGACCAGGTCCTCGTAGGCGCGGCGGACGGTGGTCACCGACACGCCGGTCTCGGCGGCCAGGGCCCGTTCGGTGGGGAGTTTGCTGCCCGGCGGCCAGGTGCCGTCGAGCATGCCGCGGCGGAGCTGGGCGACCAGGGCCCGGAACTTCAGCTCGCGTCCGGACGCGGGCGCGGGGATCCCGCGGTGTGCCATTGGGCCCCCTGTGCTCCGGCCGTCGCCCGGTGGATCGCCGTCGATCGCGCCGCGAATCCTATCCCCGTGCGCGCGGATCGCTCCCGCTCGGAACGGAGGATTCCGAGCGGTGTGCCCCTGCGCCGGGGTGGCCCGGCCGGGCCCCGGCACCACGGACCGCGCCGCCCTCCGGCGGATGACGGAGAAGGTCCTGCACACGCTCGCCGGGTAGCCGCGGTTCAGAGTTCGCCGCGGGCCAGGGCGAGCAGCCGGTCCAGGACGCGCGGCCCGCCGGCCCGCACGCCGTCGTGCTCGAACTCGTCGGTGACCCAGGTGCGCAGCCCCCGGATCGCCCGCGCGGTCTCCAGGGAGTGGGCGGTGTCGACGTACATGTCGTCGTGGTAGACGGCGGCGGCGACCGGCACTTCGTTGGCGGCGAGCCGCGCGGGGTCGTAGAGCGGGGGCCAGTCGGTGCGCGCGGCGAGGTGCTCGGCGGTCTCGCGCAGCGGGCGCAGGGCCGGGTCGGTGGTGAAGTGCCAGGGGTGGATCGTCTCGCCGGTGAAGAGGACGGGGTCCTCGCCGGTGAGTGCTTTGGCGGCGTCGAACTCGGGGAATTCGGCGCGGACGCGTTCGGCGGCCCAGTCGGTCGGCCCGTGCCCGCGGCTCGGCCCCTGGGCGTAGATGGCCTCGTGGAGGACGGCGTAGAGGGGGTGTCCGGCGTAGGAGAGCTGGGCCTGGACGCCTTCGAGGAAGGCGTCGGAGAGGGCGTGGCCGGCCGGGGTGGGGACGAAGGCGTCCTCCAGGAGCAGGTGCAACTGGTGGGTGCCGGTGCCGCCGCCGAGGAGGATGCCGAGGGACTGGAAGACCTCCGGGGTGAGCAGTCCGCCGCCGGGCAGGGTGACCCGGTGTTCGTGGAGGTGGGCGGCGATCCGGCGGACCCGTTCGACGTCCTCGGGGTGGCGGGCGTAGTGGTCCTCGTTCTTGCGCCGGACGCGGGGGTAGGCGGCCCGGTAGACCTCGTCGGCGGTGGCGTGCAGGGAGGGCAGGCCGCCGGTGACGAGGACGGTGGCGAGGCCCTCGGGGGCGGCGCCGAGGTAGTGGGTGGCGCAGAAGCCGCCGAAGCTCTGGCCGAGGACGGTCCAGGGGGCGCCGCCGGTGACCTCCCGGCGGATCCGTTCGCAGTCCTTGACGATGGAGTCGGCGCGGAAGTGGGCGAGGTAGTCGGCCTGCTCGCGCGGGGTGCCGCGCAGCGGCAGAGTCTGCCGGTTGGCCGGGGTGGAGTTCCCCGTGCCGCGCTGGTCGAGCAGGAGGACCCGGAACTCCTGGACCGCCCGGCCGAGCCACGCCTGCCGGCCGATGAAGCGGCGGGCGCCGAAGCCGGGCCCGCCCTCCAGGTACAGCAGCCAGGGCAGGTCGGTCCGGCCGGCCTTGTCGCTCGCGACGATCTCGCGTCCGTAGATCTCGATCGACGCGCCGTCGGGGCGTTCGTGGTCGAGGGGGACGGTGAACCGGCGGTCCGTGAGGACGAGTCCGGGCTGACGGTACGTGGACACGCTGACTGCTCCTGTTCGTGACACCCCCGCCAGGACAGTGGATCACAAGGCGGGGGTGCGCACCGCTTCAGGGGGTCGGCGGGATCACGGCCTCGCCCGCCGAGGAGACCGGTTCACCGGCTCACCGGCTCACCGGTCAGGAGGTGGGGAAGGCGTCCGGCGTCCTGATCCGGTCGCGGATCCACACCCCGGCGGGCTTGAGGGAGGTGGTCCCGGTCCACGGCCCGTTGTTCGCGCAGGTGCCGCTCTTGAACACGGCGCCGCTGCGGTGGTCGTCGGAGTAGTTCCAGTTGACCCAACTGATCTTCTTGGCGGCCATGAGGTCCAGGTACCTCTGGCTCATCGCGAAGTCGTCGGCGCCCTCGCCCGCGTAGTTCTGGGTGCCGAACTCGGTGACGAAGACGGGCAGCTTGTCGGCGGCGCGGGAGAGGGTGTTCAGGTACTCGTCACGGTGGGAGTACGCGTAGAAGTGAAAGGTGTACATGATGTTGGCGGCCTTCACCGGGTCGGCGACCACCTCGGCCTCGCTGCCGCCCTCGGAGACGCCGAAGGAGGACCAGGCGCGGGTGCCGACGAGGACGGGGGCCTCCGGGTCCTTGGCGCGGATGACCGGGATCAGCTCCTCGGCGTAGGACCGGATCCGGGACCACGCGACGCCGCTGGGCTCGTTGGCGATCTCGTAGAGCAGGTTGGTCTTGGTGCCGTGGCGCTGGGCGATCTCGGTGAAGAAGGTCTTCGCGCGGGCGAGGTTGGCGTACGGGTCGCCGGGGTCGAGCATGTGCCAGTCGACGATCACGTACATGCCGCGCGCGGTGGCCTGCTCGATCAGGCTGGAGGCCAGGTCGGTGTACTTGCGCGGGTCGGTCTCGTAGCCGCCCTCCTGGACATAGGTGGAGACGCGGAGGACGTCGGCGTTCCAGTCCTTGGCGAGGGCGTCGAGGGAGCCGGTGGTGAGGCACTGCGCGTACCACTGGGTGCCGTGACTGGACATGCCGCGCAACTGGATCGGCTTGTCGTAGCGGTTGCAGAGCTTGGTGCCGCAGACCTTGAGCTGACCGTTGACGGCGATGGGGGTGCCGGTGGCGGGCGGCGGGGTGGTGGCGGTGTCGACGGCGAGGTGGTCGACGTTGGGGCCGCCGTTCGCGGTGGTGGCGGTGGCGCGGACGGTGTTGGTGCCGGCCCGGAGGGCGGCGGTCAGGCTGGTGGTGGACCAGGTGGTCCAGGCGCCGGTGGGGGCGAACGCCTTCTCGTCGGCGACGAGGGTGCCGTTGACCGTGATGTCCATGGGCCGGCCGACGGTGCCGCCGTTGGCGTACCGCAGGGTCAGCGTGCCGGTGCCGGCGGCTGCGGCGTCGACCTTCCACTCGACGTGACCGCCGGTGGTGTTGTGGTAGTTGACGAAGCCGCTGCCGGTGAATCCGGTGTGGTTGGACTCGACCACGCCCTGCGAGACGGTGGCGTTCTCGGCCTCGTGGACCACGGCGGCGGTGGGGCCGGCGGGAGCGGTGGGGGCCGCCGCGGCGGGCGGTGGTGCGCTGAGGCCGATGAGGAGGGTGGCGAGGGCGGCGGCGCCCAGAGCGCCGCCGCCTATACGTACCGATCGTGCCGAAGTCATGGGGGTCTCCGCGAACGATGGACTGGAAGGAAACTTTCCTAACGGAGAGATACCGCACCGCCGCCCCACCCCACAAGGGTCATGACGCAGAACGCAGTTCAGCGGACTGACCGTCCGCCGGGCGCTCGGCGGCGGTCCTCACTCCTGGAGGACGGCCAGGACGTTCTTCGCCGGGTCGGTGAACCAGGCGATGGCCGTGGGGCCGTCGCCGCCCGTGTTGCGGACGACGCCCTGGTCGTCGGCGTCGAAGCCGGGGTACCGCTGGAACTCGACGCCCTTGTCCTTCAGCGCGGCGACGGCCGCGTCGATGTCGTCGACCGGGAAGTTCAGGACGGTGAAGCTCGCCGGGGCGTGCTGGTCGCCCTTCGGATAGACGAGGACCTTGGCCCCGCCGGCGAGGGTGAGGAACAGCATGCGCATGTCCCCGGTCCCCTCCTCGCCGACCTGGAGGCCCAGCGTGTCGCCGTAGAAGGCGCGGGCGGCGTCGAGGTCGTCGACCGAGAAACTGCTGTATGCCGGGGTGCTGCCGAACAACACGGGTGGTGCTCCCTTCGGTGGACCGTCTGCTGACGTCCTCTCAGGGCACACCACCCGCACGACGACCGGCCGTCCCCGCCACGCGGAAACGGCCGGATGGTCCTTTGCCTGTCACCCTCGGGTGCGGACACGCCGAGGGTGACGTACGGACCGGGCACGGGCCCCGGCGCCGAGGCGCCGGTGCGGTCAGGGGGCGATCGGGAGGCGGCGCTTGTGCTCGGTCAGCTCGTAGCGGCGCACGATCGAGGCGAAGGCGGCCTCGCCGACCGGCTTGCCCTCCAGGAAGTCGTCGATCTCGTCGTACGTGACGCCGAGCGCGTCCTCGTCGGGCTTGCCCGGGTCGAGGGTCTCCAGGTCGGCGGTCGGCGTCTTCCAGACCAGCTCGGCGGGGGCGCCGAGCTCGGCCGCGACGGCGCGGACGCGGCGCTTGGTGAGGCCGGTGAGCGGGACGACGTCGGCGGCGCCGTCGCCGTACTTGGTGAAGAAGCCGGAGACGGCCTCGGCGGCGTGGTCGGTGCCGACCACCAGGCCGTTGTGGGCGCCCGCGACCGCGTACTGGGCGATCATCCGCTGGCGGGCCTTGATGTTGCCGTGCACGAAGTCCTGGTGGTGGTCGTCGCGGAAGACGACCCCGGCGGCGCGGGTGGCGTCGAGGGCGGCGTCACTGGCCGGCTTGATGTCCACCGTGAGCAGCTCGTCGGCCTGGATGAAGCCGAGCGCGAGCTGGGCGTCGTGCTCGTCGGCCTGGACGCCGTAGGGCAGGCGCATGGCGTAGAAGGTGGCGTCGTGACCGGCCGCGCGGGCCCGCTCGACGGCGAGCTGGCAGAGCCGTCCCGCGGTGGTGGAGTCGACACCGCCGCTGATGCCGAGGACCAGGCAGCGCAGCCCGGTGGAGGTGAGGCGCTCGGCGAGGAAGGCCACCCGGCGCTCGATCTCCGCGCGCGGGTCGAAGGTCTCGGAGACCTCGAGCTCCCGGGCGATCTGCTGCTGCAGGGCGTTGGTCTCCGGGTCGGTCACGGAATGCTCCTCGGTGCTGCGGTGGTGTGCGGTGGACGTCCCGGGTCGACTCTATCCCGGGGCCCGCCGCCCTCCCGAGGCACGCGGGCGCTACGTGAGGCAGACCACGTCGACCCGTTGCACGAGGTTGTTCCCGAAACCGCCCCGGTTCCAGGGCGCGACGAGCGGCTGGGTGTGCCCGGCGGCGTCGGTGGCGCGGACGGTCAGCCGGTACGGGCCGGGGCGCGCCGTCCAGGTCGTGCGCCACGCGGCCCAGGCCCAGGGCCGCGCCGGGTCGGCGGTCACCTCGGTGTCGGTCCAGGTCTCCTCCCCGTCCGTGCTGAGCTCCACCCGGACCACCGAGCCGTGCCCGGACCAGGCGCGGCCGGCGAGCGGGACGGGGCCCGGGCGGACGACGCGGGTGCGGGACAGGAAGTCGGGGAAGCCGGGCGGGATCATCAGGGCGCGCGGCGCGACGACGTCGACCGGCTCGCCCGGGTCGTCGGGGCCCTGCCGGTAGCGGTAGGCGACGGTCTGCTGGAAGCCGGTGAACGGGGTGTCGGTGACCGTGATGTCGCGCAGCCACTTCACCGAGGCCATGCCGTACCAGCCGGGCACGACCAGGCGCAGCGGGTGGCCGTGCTGGGGCGGCAGCGGAGCGCCGTTCATGGCGTACGCCACGAGCACGTCCCGGGCGGGGTGGGCGGCGACCGTCAGCGGCAGGGCCCGCCGGTAGTCCTGTTCGGTGCCGCGTTCGACGCCGTGGTCGGCGCCGGTGAAGACGGCCTCGACGGCGTCCTCCTCGACCCCCGCCTCGGCCAGCAGCGCGGCCAGCGGGACTCCGGTCCAGTCGGCGGTACCGACCGCCTCGACGAGCCAGGGCTGGCTGATCGGGCGCGGGGCGAGCCGGGCCCGGCCGTTGCCCGCGCACTCCAGGGTGACCCGGTGGGTGACGGCCGGGCGTGCGCGCAGGGCGGCGAGGTCCAGGGAGAGGGGGCGGCGGACCCGCCCGCCGACGGTGAGCCGCCAGTCGTCGGCGGTGGTGTCGGGGATGTCGTAGTGGACCAGGACGTAGTGGAGGCCGGGCGGGGTGGTGTCGTAGCGCAGCGCTTCGAGGGGCAGCCCGTGGTTACGGGCGGCGAGGCCCAGCTCCGCCCCGCTGATGCCCTCGTCGGCCCCGGCGAGCCGGCCCGGCGCGCTGACGTCCCGGAGGTCCGGGGCGGCGACGGTCGAAGGAGCGCGGGTGGCGCGAGGCGGGGCCGGGGCCGGGGCTGGGGTGGCGGGGTCCCGGGCCGGGGTGGCGTGCGCGGCGACCGGGGTGGCGGAGGTCGGGTCCGGGGTGGCGCGGGCCTGGGGCGAGGCGTCGTTGGCCGGGGTGGCGCGCGGGCCGTGGGCCGGGGTGGCGCGCGGGCCGGACGGGGTGGCGCGCGGGCCGGACGGGGCGGCGTGGGGGTCGCGGTCCGGGGCGCCGGGGGCAGGGGCCGGGGTGGCGTCCATGTCTTCATGGTGCGCCGCCGGGCGGCCCGGTTCATCCGCTGGCGGCTCGGGTGGTCATCCGGCGGCGTCGACGGTCACTGTGACCGTGTGCAGCCCGGTCGCCCCGTACGGCACGGTGTCGGCGCGTTCCTCGGTCTGCGCCGCCCGGGTGCCGTCGAACCGGCGCACCCCCACGCGCGGCCCACGACGGCCCTACGTCCGTCCTCCGCCGCCGCCACCTCCGCCCGCCTGTCCGTGCTCCCCCGGCGCCGCCAGTTCCTCCACCGCGTCGGCGCCGACCACGGCGCCCGTGGACTTCTTGGCGCGGCGCAGCCGGGCCTCCAGCCAGGCGGCGAAGGAGGTGAGCAGGAAGTTGAGGGCCACGAAGACGACGGCGACCACGGTGAAGCTCGCGATCGTGTTGGCGCCGTAGTTGGCGCTCATCGGGCGGACCGAGGCGAGGAGTTCGGAGAAGCCGAGCATCGCGCCGCCCAGGGCCGTGTCCTTGACGATGACGACGAGCTGGCTGACGAGCGCGGGCAGCATCGCCGTGACCGACTGGGGCAGCAGCACGTACGTCATGGTCTGGCCCTTGCGCATGCCGATCGCCTTCGCGGCGTCGGTCTGGCCGGCCGGGAGGGCGAGGATGCCGGCGCGGACCACCTCGGCGAGGACGGACCCGTTGTAGAGGACGAGGCCGGTGACGACCGCGTACAACGGGCGCGTCTCGGGGCTGATGTCGGTGAACTCGGAGTAGGCCGCGTTGGCGAAGAGCATCAGGATCAGGACCGGGATGGCGCGGAAGAACTCCACGACGGTGCCGGCGCCCATCCGTACCCAGCGGTGGTCGGAGAGCCGGCCGATGCCGAAGAGCGCGCCGAGCGGCAGGGCGATGACCATGGCGAGCGCGGCGGCGATCACGGTGTTCTTCAGGGCCGGAAGGACGTAGGTGGTCCAGACCCGGGAGTCGGTGAAGAAGGGCTCCCACTTGGACCAGTCGAGCTGGTTCTTGTCGGCGAGGCTCCGCGCCACCCACCAGAGGAGGAGGCCGAGGGCGACGAGGAAGACCAGGGTGTAGAGGAGGTTCCGGCGGCGGGCCCGCGGGCCGGGGACGTCGTAGAGGACGGCGGGTCTGGTCTTCACCGTTTCACCGCCACCTTCTTGGCGACCTGGCCGAGGATCAGGCCGGTGGGCAGGGTGAGGCAGAGGAAGCCGACGGCGAAGATCGCGGAGATGAGGATGAGCTGGGCCTCGTTCTCGATCATCTCCCGCATGAGCAGTGCGGCTTCGGCGACGCCGATGGCGGCGGCGACGGTGGTGTTCTTGGTCAGGGCGATCAGGACGTTGGCGAGCGGGCCGACGACGGAGCGGAATGCCTGCGGCAGGACGATCAGCCGCAGGGTCTGGGTGAAGTTCAGTCCGATGGCGCGGGCCGCCTCGACCTGGCCGAGCGGGACGGTGTTGATGCCGGAGCGCAGCGCCTCGCACACGAACGCCGCCGTGTACGCGGTGAGTCCGAGCACCGCGAGGCGGAAGTTGATGACCATGAAGTCCTTGGCGCCCAGGTTCACGCCGAGGGTCTGGAAGAGGCCGAGGGAGGTGAAGACGATGATGACGGTGAGCGGGATGTTGCGGACGATGTTGACGTAGACCGTGCCGAAGCCCCGCATGAGGGGGACGGGGCTGACGCGCATGGCGGCCAGCAGCGTCCCCCACACCAGGGAGCCGATTCCGGAGTAGACGGTCAACTGGACGGTCGTCCAGAACGCTCCCGGCAGGTCGTAGCCTTCGAGGAAGTCGAACACGTCGCCGGCCCGTTCACTTCACCACGGTGCCGATCTTCGGGGCGGGTTCGTTCTTGTAGTTCGCCGGGCCGAAGTTCTTCTGCACGGCCTTGTCCCAGGATCCGTCGGCGACCATCTTCTCCAGCGCCTTATTGATCTTGTCCTTGAGGTCGCTGCCCTTCTGGACGCCGATGCCGTAGTTCTCGTTGCTGAGCTTGAAGCCGCCGAGCTTGAACTTGCCCTTGAACGCGTCCTGCGAGGCGTATCCGGCGAGGATCGAGTCGTCCGTGGTGAGGGCGTCGATGACACCGTTCTCGAGTCCGGTCAGGCACTCGGAATAGCCGCCGTACTCCTGGAGCTGGGCGTCCGGGGCGATCTTGTCCTTGACGTTCTGCGCGGAGGTGGAGCCGGTGACCGAGCACAGCCGCTTGTTGTTGAGGTCGGAGGGCTGCTTGATGGAGTCGTCGTCGGCGCGGATCAGCACGTCCTGGTGGGCCAGCAGATAGGGCCCCGCGAAGTCGACCTTCTCGGCCCGCTTGTCGTTGATCGAGTACGAGGCCGCGATGAAGTCCACGTCGCCGCGCTGGAGCAGCGTCTCGCGGTCGGCGCTCTTGGCCTCCTTCCACTCGATGTCGGAGGGTTCGTGGCCGAGTTCCCTGGCGACGTACGTGGCCACGTCGACGTCGAAGCCGGTGTACGTGCCGTCCGGCGTCTTGAGGCCGATGCCGGGCTGGTCGTACTTGATGCCGATGGTGATCTTGTCGCCCCCGTGGTCGGCCGGCAGGCCGGCGGCGTACGCCGTACCGGTGAAGGAGAGGACGACCGCGGCCGCCGCGGTCGCGGCGAGCCTGCGGTTCCTGAGCGGGTTCATGGTCATCACCCCAACGGGGATACGGGCGGATCGGGCTCATGGGCCTCAGTGGTGCGGTATCTGTGGTGCGGGATTCAGTCGTGCGGGTTTCAGTGGTGCAGGATCTTCGACAGGAAGTCCTTGGCGCGCTCGCTGCGCGGGTTGCTGAAGAACTCGTCCGGTGGGGCCGCTTCGACGATCCGCCCGTCCGCCATGAAGACGACACGGTTGGCGGCGGACCGGGCGAAGCCCATCTCGTGGGTGACGACCACCATCGTCATGCCGTCCCGGGCCAACTGCTGCATCACCTCCAGGACCTCGTTGATCATCTCCGGGTCGAGCGCCGAGGTCGGCTCGTCGAAGAGCATGACCTTCGGGTCCATCGCGAGCGCGCGGGCGATCGCGACCCGCTGCTGCTGACCGCCGGAGAGCTGCGCCGGGTACTTGTCCGCCTGCGTGCCGACCCCGACCCGGTCGAGGAGGGTCCGGGCGCGCTCCTCGGCCTTTCCGCGGTCCTTCTTGCGGACCTTGATCTGGCCGAGGGTGACGTTCTCCAGGACGGTCTTGTGCGCGAAGAGGTTGAAGGACTGGAAGACCATGCCGACGTCCGCGCGGAGCGCCGCCAGTTCCCGTCCCTCGTCCGGCAGCGGCTTGCCGTCGATGACGATGGTGCCGGAGTCGATGGTCTCCAGGCGGTTGATGGCGCGGCAGAGGGTGGACTTGCCGGACCCGGAGGGTCCGATGACGACCACGACCTCCCCGCGGTGGATCGTGAGGTCGATGGACTGGAGCACATGGAGCGTGCCGAAGTGCTTGTCGACGTCTTTCAGCACGACGAGCGCGTCGCCGCCGTCCGGGACGGACATGACACCCTCCTGGGTCACCGCCCCCCGCTTGCCGCTCCCTCCCTCTTCTCACGTTCATGCTCCGCCCTCCGCCGGACGGGCGCACGCCGGAGGGCGCGGGCCCGCCGGACGGCGCGGACCGGCCGGTGACGGTCGCGGGTGACCGGCATGCGGGACGACGGCGAAGGGGGCTTGCCCCGGGCGCCTCCGGGTTGCTTGGATCTTTCCCACCCCTGGATCAGCGCACGATCCGGCCGGTCCACCTGCCGTCGCCGAGGAGGGAGCCTCCCATCGCCGCCACCGCCACCGCCGTACCGGAGTGCCTGCGCGCCGAGGGCGCCGTGCTCACGGACTCGCTCATCCCGCTGGTGAACCGCTTCCGGGCCCGGCAGGCCGACGACGGCACGGTCCGGGCGCCGGACGGGGCCGACCGGGCGCTGCTGCTGCGGATACGGCAGGAGGGCGCCGCCTGGTACCGGCGGCACGCGCTCGACGGCCAGGCCGCGGCGCTGGAGGCCGACATCGACGGCTGGCTCGCCGCCGGACTCGACAGCCCGCCGCGCTTCGCGCGGTCCCGGGCCGCGCGACCCGAACCGGTGGCCGGCGAGACCGTCTTCCTCCTCACCTCCGAGCGCGGCGACCCGCCCACGGGCACGCGCCTGGACTGCTTCTTCGCCCTGTACGAGGAGGCCCCGGTGCCGATGCCCGGGCGTCCCCGGACCGACCCGCCGGCGGTGCTGATCGCGGGCAGCGCCGGCGTCGCCTCCGCCGCGCCCGGGGGCGGCCCGGCGTGACCTTCGGTCGCGTGCGCCGGCGCCGGCCTCGCGGCCCGTGACGGCCCGGACGGCGTGACGGCCCGGCCCGCCCCGATCGGCCGTCGGTGCGGGCCGGGCCGTGCCGGAGGACACGGTATGCGGCCGGTGAGCGGCCCGCCACCGGCCGTTCGGGGGGTGCGGGCGCCGTGGGCGTACGGCGTCCGGCGGACGGGCGGGGTCCGGGCCGCGTGGTGCCTGCGCGCGGCGCGCGGCGGGCGGACACTGGAGGCGGACGCACCGCAGCGCAGGTCCGAGGAGGTCCGTCATGAGCAGCGCCGCACCCAAGGTCAGCACCCTGCCGCGCGAGCACCGGGAGCGGCTGATGGCCTTCGCCGAGGACGTGTACTTCGAGGCGGGCGACCGGCTCTTCGAGGAGCAGGACCGCGCCGACCGGTTCTGGATCGTGAAGACGGGCGCGATCAGTCTGGACGCCAAGGTGCCGGGCCGGGGCAGGCCGGTCATCGAGACGCTGCGGCACGGCGAGCTGGTGGGCCTGTCGTGGCTGTTCCCGCCGTATCTGTGCCAGTCGGGCGCGGAGGCGGCGACGCCGGTCAGGGCGTACGAGTTCGACGGGTCGGCCGTCCGGTCGATGTGCCGCACGGATCCGGAGTTCGGCGCCTCCGTGATGTTCTGGGTGGGCCAGATCCTGGCCCACCGTCTGCACGTGACCCGGGTCAGGCTGCTCGACCTGTACGCGCCGCACGGCAGCGGGATCCTGGCCTGAGCCGCGCCCCGGGCAGTCGTTCAGGGGCGCGCCAGAGACCGCACGTACCAGTCCCAGAGGGTGCCGTCGGCGTGGCTGATCTGGCCGCGCCGGACGAAGCCGGCGCGCCGGGCGACGGCGCCCGAGGGGCCGGAGTCGGCGGAGTCGGCGGCGGGGACCAGGATCACGGCGCGGCGGGCGCCCTGGGCACGGGCGTGGGCGCAGGCCAGGCGGACGGCCCGGGTGGCGAAGCCGCGGCCGCGGGCGTCCGGCAGGAGGGCGTAGGACAGCTCGACGTCCCCGTGGGCGAACCCGGTGGCCGCCGGGCGCAGTTCGAGGGCGCCGACGACCCGCCCGGCCCTGATGCCGAAGACCTGTGAGGGGCCCTGGGCGCGCCACGGTTGGCCGGGGCGGGGGCGGTGGAGTGCGGGGGCCGGATCCGGCTCGGCCGGGCCCAGCGGTGAGAGGGTGACGACTCCGTCGGAGAGCTTCGCGTCTTCGTGCACCCCAGCGATCTTGTCGGCTCTCCGGCCGCACCACAATCGGTATCCGGCCGCGCGGGCGGAGCTGTCCGGAGACGTGCTCACCCGAAGGGACGTCCTCACCCGAACGGGCGTGCGGGGACTGTGTCGCGTGCCGGCGGGTAGCAGGCTGGGGGCCGAGAGTGGGGAGGGGCCGGGACATGGAGAGACGGACGGTGACGGTGAAGGAACCGGTGGCCGTGGCGGCGCGGGCGCGCCTGCTCGCGCGGCTCGCGCTGCTGTGCGCGGTGGCGGCGGTCGTCTCGCTGTTCGTGCCGTTCGGGAGCGGGGGCCTGCTGATCGTCGGCCTCGGACTGGTGGGGCTCGTTCTGTGCGGGGCGGGTACGTGGTGGTTCCTGGCGCACCGGGGGCCGGTGCGGTTCCTCGGGGCGCTGCTGGCGCTCGGGACGCCCGTCGGGGTGCTGCTGCTCTACGTCGACCGTGGTCTGTGGCCGGCCGCGCTCACCGCGGTCGGCCTGTGGGCGGCGGCCCTGCTCGCCGGCCGCGCGGCCCTGCGGCGGCCCCACCCGCCGAGGGCGGCCACGCCCGCGCCCCGGCCGCGGCACCCCGTGCTCCTGATGAACCCCCGGTCGGGCGGCGGCAAGGTGGAACGCTTCGGCCTCGTCGAGTACGCCGAGCGGCTCGGGGCACGCGTCGTCCTGCTGGACGACGGGACGGAGGGCTCCGGCGAGACGGCGGAGGGTTCCGGTGATCCGGAGGAGGACTCCGGCGAGCCGGGGCAGGACTCCCGTGCGGCGTCGGAGGAGGTGGACGTCACCGCGCTCGCCCGCCGGGCCGTCGCCGAGGGCGCCGACCTGCTCGGAGTGGCCGGCGGTGACGGGACGCAGGCCCTGGTGGCGGCGGTGGCGGCGGAGCACGACCTTCCGTTCCTGGTCGTCAGCGCCGGCACCCGCAACCACTTCGCCATGGACCTGGGGCTCGACCGCGACGACCCGGCCCGCTGCCTCGACGCCCTCACCGACGGCGAGGAGCTGCGGGTGGACCTCGGCGACGTCGGGGGGCGGGCGTTCGTGAACACCGTCTCGTTCGGGGTGTACGCGGACGTCGTGCGACGGCCCGAGTACCGCGACGCCAAGACGGGGACGGCCCTCAACGTGATGCCCGACCTGCTGACGGGCGAGGACGGCCGGCGGCTCGACGCGGTCGTCGACGGGACGACGCTCTCGGCCCAGCAGGCCCTGCTGGTCAGCAACAACCCGTACGACGCCACCGACCCGTTCGGCGCGGGGCGGCGGCCCCGGCTGGACCGGGGTGTCCTGGGGGTCCTCGCCGTCCGGGTGGAGGGCGCCGCGCAGGCGGCCGAAGTCGCCGTCCGCGGCGCGCAGTCCCCCGGCCTGAACATCCTGGCCGCCCGCCGGGTCGAGGTCACCGCCGACACCGCCACGCTGCCCGTGGCGGTCGACGGCGAGGCCCTGGTCCTGCCCACCCCCGTCGTCTGCACCCTGCGGCCGCGGGCCCTGCGTGTCCGCGTCCCGCGCGACCGGCCCGGGACCGTGCCGCCCGCCCCGCCCCTGAGGTGGCGCCGCATCGTCGCCCTGGCCTTCGGCCACCGAGGAGAGACCCGATGAACGAATCCACACCCGATGCCACGCCCGAGGCCGTGCCCGGGAGCGCACCCGACGCCGTGCCCGCCCCCGCGCCCGGGAGCGCACCCGGCGACGGCTCGACCGTCCGCGCCGTCCTCTCGGACCTGCGCGCGGTGGACGGCGCGCTGTACGCGGCGGTGGCCGCGACCCCCACGCCGACCCTCGACCGGACGCTGCGCCGTCTCTCCCACACGGCGGACCACTCCAAGATCTCCCTGTCGGTCGCCGCCGTCCTCGCCCTGTTCGGCGGCCGGCCCCGCACGGCGGCGGTCGTGGGCGTCGGGGCCGTCGCCCTGGCCTCGGCCTCCGCGAACCTGCTGGGGAAACGGCTGGTACGGCGGGCCCGCCCGGACCGCGAGGCGGCGCGGGTCACCGTCGACCGCCATGTCCCGATGCCCACCTCGGCGTCCTTCCCGTCGGGCCACACCGCCTCGGCGGTCGCCTTCGCCACGGCGGTCGGCGTGGTCCTCCCGGCGGCGGCGGTCCCGCTCGGCGCCCTCGCGAGCGCCGTCGGCTACTCCCGTGTCCACACCGGCGTCCACTACCCCGGCGACGTCGCCGCCGGCGCCGTCCTCGGCCTCGCGAGCGCCGCCACGGCCCTGGCCGTCGCCCGCGCGACGGAGGCCAGGCGCTAGGCCGTGTCCGGAAAGTCCCGCCCGGCCCCCTCCCCCTCACCCGGAGCCCGGGCGGCGGCTCGTCCACGCACGGGAACGCGACGGCTCGTACTCCCACGGGAACAAAGCGGCGCGGCAGGGGACTTGAAGAGGAGCATGACCACGACGACACGCTTCGACGCCCGCGCCCTCCTTGCCGGGAGCCGGCTCGGCGTCCTCGCCACCCTCAAGGCCGACGGACGCCCGCAGCTCTCCCCCGTGATGCCCTTCTACGACCGCGCGACCGAAACCCTCTACGTGTCCATGACCGAGGGCCGTGCCAAGACGGTGAACCTGCGGCGCGACCCGCGCGCGGCCCTGGAGGTGACCAGTGCCGACGGCTGGTCGTGGGCGACGGCCGAGGGGACGGTGACCCTGACCGGCCCCGGGACCGACCCGTACGGGCCGGAGGTGGAGGCGCTCGTGGAGTACTACCGGCTCGCCGCCGGGGAGCACCCGGACTGGGAGGAGTACCGGTCGGTGATGGTGAGCGACCGGCGGGTGCTCATGCGGATGACCGTGGACCACGTGTACGGGGAGTCCGTGCGCTGAGGCCCCCGGGTGCCGGGCCCGTCGGGCGCCGAGGGCCGGCGGCCCGCACGCGGGTGTCAGCCCTTGCGGACCCGGCCGAGGCGGCCGGCCGGGCGTTCCACCGGTTCGTCGCGGGCCTCGGCCCACAGCGAGCGGACATGGCCGAGGTGGCGGTGCATGCACGCCTCGGCGGCCTTCGCGTCGCCGGAGATCATCAGGTCGAGCAGCTCCAGGTGTTCCTCCGCCGAGGACACCAGCTTGCCGGCCTCGTCCAGGCCGGTGAGCCCGTAGAGGCGGGAGCGCTTCCGGAGGTCTCCGACGGTCTCCACGAGCCGGTCGTTCCCGGCCAGGCCGAGGAGGGTGAGGTGGAAGCGGCGGTCGGCCTCCAGATAGCCGATCAGGTTGTGCTCGCGCGCGTTGGTGACGATCTCCTCGGCGAGCGGGCGCAGCGCCTCCAGCTCTTCCCGGGTGGCCAGTTCGGTGACCCGGCCGACCGTCGGCACCTCGATCAGCATGCGCAGTTCGGTGCACTGGTCGAGCTCGCGCTCGCTGACCTCGGTGATCCGGAAACCCTTGTTGCGGACCGGCTCGACCAGGCCCTCGCGGGCGAGGTCGAGCATCGCCTCACGCACGGGTGTGGCCGACACGCCGAGCTCGGCGGCGAGGCCGGGCGCGGAGTAGACGCTGCCCGGCCGGAGTTCACCCGCTATCAGGGCGGCCCGCAACGCGTGCCCGACCTGGTCGCGCAGCCGCTCCTGCGCCTTGATGAGACTGTGCTGCTTCAGGTCACCCACGCCGATCCTCCGAGAACTCGCAGAGGCACAGCGTACAATGTCACGTTTCGCCTTCGGGTGCTCCGGTGCGGGAGGACGGCGGCTCCGCCGTCGCCGTGAGCGCGGCCCGGTACACGGCCACCGCCACGGCCAGGTCCTCCCAGGCCATGCCGACGCTCTTGAAGAGCCGGGGCGCCGTCGCGTCCCGCGGTGCCGGGCACCGTCCCGTGACGAGGTCGGCCAGCGTGCCGGCGATGTGCCCGGGGCCGATCGCGCCCTCGGCCCGCGGGATCAGCAGGTCGCCGGCCTCGCGCAGGGCCGCCGCCCGCGACTCGACGTAGACCGCGGACCGCCGGACCAGGGCCGTGTCGGTCTCCCGCGCGCCGGGCTCGTGGGAGCCGACGGCCACGACCGTGGCGCCCGGTGCCACGAGCCGCCCGTCGAACAGCGGGGTACGGGCCGTGGTGCAGCACACCACGAGGTCCGCGCCGGACACGTCCTCGGGCGTGCCGGTCCGGGCCTCGCGCACGCCGAGGGCCCGGGCGTGCGCGACGAGCCGGCGCCCGCGTTCCGGGTCGCGGGCGACGACCACCGCCTCGGTCACCTCGCGTTCGGCGAGCACCGCCGCCAGGTGACCGTACGCCTGCGGCCCGGTGCCGAACAGCACCAGACGCGACAGCGTCCCGGCCGGGGTGAGATGGCGCAGGGCCAGGGCGGAGACGGCCGGGGTGCGCAGGGCGGTGAGCGCGGCGCCGTCGAGCAGGGCCACGGGCGTGAGGGTGGCGCCGTCCAGGAGCAGATGGCTTCCGGTGATCCGGGGCAGCCCGAGGTCCGGATTGCCGGGGGCCACGCCCGCGATCTTCACTCCCGCCCAGGAGCCCGAGGCGGCGGGCATGAGCAGCAGTTCCCCGGCGGGCACGGGCACGGCGGTCCGCTGCGGGCAGCGCTCCGGGTCGAGTCCTTCCCGCAGCACCTCGGCGAGGGCGTCGGCGGCGCCGGCCACCGGCAGCAGGCGGGCGACGGCCGGGGCGTCGATCCACAGCGGCCCGGCGGTCACAGGAGGAATCCCGTGCCGAGGGTGTCGTACGGGTCGAGCACGAAGCGGTGTTCGCCCGTGCGGTGGGCCGTGCCGGTCACCTCGGTGACCAGGCCCTCATCCGAAGGCACCGCTCCCGGCACGGCCCGGCCGGTGAAGAGGGTGCCGTTGCGCTGGTGCGGTCCGGTCGGGGGCGCGGCCGCCGGCGCGTTCGGAGTCACAGCAGGAAGCCTCCGGGGAAGGGGTCGGCCGGGTCGAGGAAGTACTGGGCGGTGCCGGTGATCCAGGCCCGGCCGGTGACCGTGGGCACCACGGCCGGGCGGTCCGCGACCGTGGTCTCGCCGACCAGCCGGCCCGTGAACTCCGTACCGATGAAGGACTCGTTGACGAAGTCGGTGTCCAGGGGCAGCAGTCCGCGGGCGTGCAGTTGGGCCATCCGGGCGCTCGTTCCGGTGCCGCACGGGGAGCGGTCGAACCAGCCGGGGTGGATGGCCATTGCGTGCCGCGAGCGGCGGGCGTCCGAGCCGGGGGCGGCGAGATAGACGTGCTTGAGGCCGGCCTGGGCGGGGTCCGCCGGGTGGACCGGCCGGTCCGGGCCCTTGTTGACGGCGTCCATCAGGGCGAGCCCGGCGGCGAGCAGTTCCTCTTTGCGGGACCGGTCGAAGGGCAGGCCGAGGGAGTCCAGTTCCACGAAGGCGTAGAAGTTGCCGCCGTAGGCGAGGTCGTAGGTGACCGTGCCGTGGCCGGGTACCTCGGCCTTGAGGTCGAGGCCGACGGTGAAGGCCGGCACGTTGGTGAGTGTGACGGCGGTGGCCGCGCCGTCCTCGACGCGTACGTCCACGCTGACGAGGCCCGCCGGGGTGTCGAGCCGGACGGTGGTGACGGGTTCGGTCACCGGGACCATGCCGGTCTCGACGAGGACGGTGGCGACCCCGATCGTGCCGTGGCCGCACATGGGCAGCAGGCCGGAGACCTCGATGAAGAGCACGCCGTAGTCGGCGTCGGGGCGGGTGGGCGGCTGGAGGATCGCGCCGCTCATGGCCGCGTGGCCGCGCGGCTCGTACATCAGGAGGGTGCGGAGGTGGTCCAGGTGCTCGATGAAGTGCAGGCGGCGCTCGACCATGGTGGCGCCGGGGATCACCCCGACTCCCCCGGTGACGACCCGGGTGGGCATGCCCTCGGTGTGCGAGTCGACGGCGTGGTAGACGTGTCGGGTGCGCATGGGTTCCCCCGGGTCAGTGGTGGCCGTCGGCCAGGGCCTTCTCGGTAGCGGAGCGTACGGCGGCGTGGGCGTCGCCGGTGAGCGGGTGGCGGGGCGGGCGGGTGGGGCCGCCGGGGCGTCCGGCCAGGTCCATGGAGAGTTTGATGGCCTGGACGAACTCGGTCCTGGAGTCCCAGCGCAGCAGCGGGTGCAGCGACTTGTAGAGCGGCAGGGCGGTGGCGAGGTCGCCGGCGACGGCCGCGCGGTAGAGCGCGGCGCAGGAGGCGGGCAGGGCGTTCGGGTAGCCGGCGATCCAGCCCACCGCCCCGGCGAGGGCCAGTTCGAGGAGCACGTCGTCGGCGCCGATCAACAGGTCGAGCTCGGGGGCGAGTTCGGCGATCTCGTAGGCGCGGCGGACGTCGCCGCTGAACTCCTTCACCGCGACGATGCGGCCGTCGCCGTGCAGTCGGGCGAGGAGGGCGGGCGTGAGGTCGACCTTGGTGTCGATGGGGTTGTTGTACGCGACCACGGGCAGCCCGGCCGCCGCGACCTGCTCGTAGTGGGCCAGGACCGCGGCCTCGTCGGCGCGGAAGGCGTTCGGCGGCAGCAGCAGCACCGAGCCGGCGCCGGCCTCGGCGGCCTGCTCGGCCCAGCGCCGGGACTCGGCGCTGCCGTAGGCGGCGACGCCGGGCATGACCCTGGCCCCGTCGCCGGCCGCCGCCACGGCCGTACGGACCACGCGGGCCCGCTCCTCGTCGGTGAGGGTCTGGTACTCGCCCAGCGAGCCGTTGGGCACGACGCCGTCGCAGCCGTGGCCGATGAGCCATCGGACGTGCTCGGCGTAGGCGTCGTAGTCGACGGAGAGGTCCTCGCGCAGTGGGAGGGCGGTGGCGACCATGATGCCGCGCCACGGGCGGTCGGGGGTCCAGGTGATGCTCGCGTTCATCCACGACTCCTTTGTAGTGTGTGACATTTTATTGAGGGGCGTACGACGGCCACAAGACCGCCTCGGGAAGATTCAGCCCTGACCGGGCGGGAGCTCCGCCAACCGCCGCAGCGGCACCGGGCAGGCGAGCGGCCTGCGGTCCGGGGCCGGGGCGGCACCCGTGCCGCACAGCGCCGCCACCGCCGGACCGCACGTCCGGCCCTGGCACCAGCCCATCCCCGCCCGGGTCAGGAGCTTCGCCGTGCGCGCGTCACGCGCGCCGAGGGCGCCGACCGCCTCGCGGACGCGCCCGGCCGGCACCTCCTCGCACCGGCAGACCTCGGTGTCGTCCCGCAGCCAGTCCGTCCACCCGGCGCCCGGACGGTGCGCCGCGCCCATCGCGTCGGCGAAGGCCCGCAGGCGGCTCCGGCGCCGGCGCAGGGCCGCCACGTCACCGGCGGGGGCGGCGCCCAGGGCTGCGGCGATCGAGCGGGCCGCCAATTCACCTTCGACCAGGGCGAGTTGCGCGCCGCCGATGCCGCCGGTCTCGCCCGCCGACCAGACGCCGGGCACGGAGGTGCGCTGATCCTCCGTCAGGACGAGGGCGGCGGTGCCGTCCGCGGCGGTGCGGGTGGCGCAGCCGAGGGCGGTGGCGAGGGACAGTTCGGGAACGAGGCCGTGGCCGACCGCGACGGAGTCGCACGGGATCCGGCGGCCGGTGCCGGGGACCGGACGCCAGTCGCGGTCCAGGCGGGCGACGGTCACCGCCTCCACCCGTTCCGCGCCGTGGGCCGCCACGACGGCGTGCCGCGTCAGCAGCCGCACGGGGTGGCGGGCCAGCGCGGCGCCGAAGCGGGCCCCCTCGACCAGCTTCGCCGGGTTCCGCAGCAGCGCCCCGGCGCCGCGGGCGTAGCCGCCGTACGCCGCCGCCTCCACCACCGCCGGGACCCGTGCCCCCGCGGCGGCCAGCGACGCCGCGACGGCCAGGAGGAGCGGCCCGCTGCCCGCCACGACGGTCCGCCGGCCGGGCAGCACCAGGCCGCCCTTGAGCATGGCCTGCGCCCCGCCCGCGCCGACCACGCCGGGCAGGGTCCAGCCCGGGAAGGGCAGTTGACGCTCGTACGCGCCGGTGGCGAGCAGGACGGCCCGCGCGGTGACGGTGACGGACTGGGTGTCCTCCTCGGTGCGGCTGCGCAGGGTCCAGGAGGGGCCGTCGGGCGTCACGGTCCAGACGTGGTGGCCGGGCAGGTAGGTGACGCGGCGCGCCGCCTCGTGGGTGCGCAGGCGGCGCTCGCGGGAGGTGAAGGAGTGCCAGTCGTGCGGGTGCGGCACGCGGGGGCGTGGGCGGGCCGCGCGGAGTTCGGGGGCGGCGTGACGGTAGTACTGGCCGCCGGGGCGCTGTCCGGCGTCCAGGAGGACCACGGAGAGGCCGAGGTCGGCGGCGGTGACGGCGGCGGCCAGGCCCGCGGGGCCCGCGCCGACGACGGCGAGATCAGCAGCCGAGTGCGGCACGGCCGGTTCCCTCCTGGGTGGTGACGGTGTCGCCCGGCCGGGCCGGGACGAGACAGGCGCGCCGGTTGGGGCGGCCGTTGACGGTGACGAGGCAGTCGAAGCACTGGCCGATCCCGCAGAACGCGCCGCGCGGGGCGCCTCCGGCGCGGGTGGTGCGCCAGGCGAGGACGCCCGCCGACCAGAGCGCGGCGGCGACGGTCTGGCCCTCGTGGAAGGGGAGTTCGCGGCCGTCGAAGGTGAGGGTGCTGCTCATCGGGGCGTACCTCCGAAGTCGCGGTCCGGGCGGAAGGGCGTGGGATCGAGCGGGGGCGCGGTGCCGGTGAGCGCGGCGGCGACGAGGGCGCCGGTGGCCGGGGCCAGGCCGATGCCCGCGCCCTCGTGGCCGCACGCGTGGTGGAGGCCGGGGACGCGGGGGTCGGGGCCGATCGCCGGGAGGTGGTCCGGGAGGTAGGGGCGGAAGCCGTGGTAGGCGCGGAGGACGTCGACGTCGGCGAGGACGGGGAAGAGGGTCGCGGCCTGGGTGGCGAGGCGGCGGAGGGCTTCGAGGGAGAGGGAGCGGTCGAAGCCGACGCGTTCGCGGGTGGCTCCGATGAGGACGGGGCCGGCGGGGGTGCCCTCGACGACGGCGGAGGACTGGAGCGCCGCCGAGTCGCTGGCGACGTCCGCGATGTAGTCGGCCGCGTAGACCTTGTGCCGCACCAGGCGGGGCAGCGGTTCGGTGACGAGGACGAAGCCGCGGCGGGGCAGGACGGGCAGGTGGCCGCCGGCCAGCCCGGCGACCTGTCCGCCCCAGGTGCCGGCCGCGTTGACGACGGCCGGGGCGAGGAGTTCGCGGCGGGGGGTGCGGACGCCGCGGACGGCGCCGCCGGGTGTGCGGAGGATCTCCGTGACCTCCTCGCCGAGGTGGGTGGCGCAGGCGGCGGCGCGGAGGAGGCGGGCGGCGGCCTGCGCGGGCTGGACCTGGGCGTCCTGCGGGTAGTGGAAGGCGCCGGCCATGGCCGGGTTCAGATGGGGCTCCAGGTCCGGGAGTTCGGCGCCGGGGACCTCGGTGGCAATGACGCCGGCGGCCCGTTGGCCCTCCGCGAAGGCGCGGAGGGCCTTGAGGGTGGTCTCGTCGCGCGCCACGACGAGACCGCCCTTGGGCTCGTACTCCAGGTCCGGCGGGAGTGCGCCGGACAGTTCGCGCCAGAGTCTCGTGGACAGCAGCGCGAGATCGAGCTCGGGGCCCGCCTCCTTGTCGGAGACGAGCAGATTGCCTTCCCCGGCGCCGGTGGTGCCGCCCGCGACGGGACCGCGGTCGACGACGGCGACGGACAGGCCGGAGCGGGTCGCGTAGTACGCGCAGGCGGCTCCGACGACGCCGGCACCGATGATCACGGCGTCCAGGGAGTGTCTCTTGGGCACGGCAGTAATATGTCACATTCTCCAGAGGCCCAGGGGTTGCCCCCTGGGCGGGTGCGGTCAGGTGCGGAGCGGGCCTTCGCAGCGGTAACTGGACGTGCCCGCGGTCCTGTCGGACCAGATCTCGATCGGTCCGAAGCTGCAGTTCATGTCGGCCAGGTTGTTCAGGCGGGCGTCGGCGGCACGGTCGAGGAGGAAGTAGTCGACCGTCTCGGACATGTCCTTGAAGTTCCGGTCGTCGCTGCTCGCGTCGGTGAGGTTCGCGGTGATGCGGCCGGTGCAGACGAAGCGCCGCTTGCCGGGGTCGCCGTTCTCGACGCAGTCCGGGTTGGTGTACGTGGCCCCGGCGAAGGCGGTCCGCACGCCCGCGACGGTGGAGTAGGTGAGCCGCTCGTTCGGCGTGTACGTGGTGTTCGGGACGTAGAGCCGGTCGACCTGGGCGATCTGGGCGTCCAGGAAGCGGTCGTAGGCGGTCTGGAGGCCGGTGTCGGCGCTCAGGCGCCCGCGCCAGGCGTCGAAGCGGGCGACGTCGTTCGCGCGCAGGTGCGTGTACATCTCGCGCAGCAGCGAGGGGCGTTCGGTCCACAGGAACTCGAAGAGGGTGCCGGCGTAGTTGTAGAAGCGGAAGCCGTCGCCGTCGTAGGTGGCGTGCAGGATCTGGCGCACGGTCATCCGCGGGCCGCCGCCGGCGGTGTCGTTGATGATGCCGCGCACGAGGGATTTGCGGACGGCGATGCCGTCGTCGCGGGTGGCGCCGTCGAAGAACTCGGCCGTGCCCTCGTCCATGGCCGTGGTGCGGTCGTTCTGGTACCAGGGGCCCTCGCCGAAGAAGCCGGGCACCGCGAAGCGTCCGTTGAGGTAGTGGACGTACTCGTGCCGGAACAGCTCTTCGAGGGTGAGGGACGAGTCCTGCGGGACGCGCCGCTGGTACGTGTAGAAGGTGGCGCCGTTCTCGATGTAGATGCCGCCGTTGTTCGTGTCGTACCCGGTCAGGATCGGGTGGTAGTTCTCGTAGTCGGCGCGCGAGGCGTACAGGACGATGTTCAGGGTCGTGTTGGGGTCGCCGGCCAGGGGCTGTTCGGTGCCGAGCACCCGGTGGTACTGGGCCTTGACCTGCTTGCTGGCGTAGTAGAGCTGGTCGACGGTGGCCCGGTCGAGGCCGGTGCGGACCCTGATGGTGCCGTTGTCGTAGGTGTACGTGTAGGGGAAGACGCGCTTCTCGATGTCGGCCTTGCAGACGCCGTAGGGCGCGCACGCCTCGTAGAAGTTGAGCCAGGTGACGAGCTTGGCCCAGGGCTGGCTGCCGGTGCCGAAGCCGGACTCCACGGGGCGCAGGAGGGCGCCGAGGTCGGCCACGACCTGGCTCTGCAGGCCGGCTATCTGGCCGAAGCGGCCGTATTCGGCCAGCGCGTCGCGGACCACCCAGGCGTTGGCGGTGTCCTTGAGGTGGGTGTGGCCGGCGAACGCCTTGAAGGCGGCGCGGTAGGCGGGGTCCGCCTTCACGGCGGCGTGGAAGGCGGTGTCCTGGTTGCCCGGGTAGACGCCGAGGTAGTTGACGGAGAGCGCGGCGAGCGCGGCACCCGCCCAGGCGGGGTCCTTGTGGGTCGCGGGGTGGGCGGTGTCCATGGTGGCGAGGACCTTGACGATCAGGCCGAGTTGGTGCTGACGCAGGCCCGGGGCACTGGCGGTGTAGAGGGCCTCGCGGAGGGTGCGGGCGTTGGAGGCGGTGACGTCGAAGGTGCGGGCGGCGTTGCCGAAGTCGGCGACGGCCCGGCGGATCGCGTCGACGGTGGGCGCGTCGGTGATGTCGATCTCGGTGCGGGAGAAGTCGTGGTAGGCGACCGCGTGGAGATAGGTGAACATCTCCTCCAGGTGGGAGGAGTTGCGGCCGTCGTGGGCCGCGGCGAGGGTGGAGATCCGGCGGGCGACGGCCTGCACATGGGCGTCGGACATGACCGGGGCCAGGCGGGCGTCCCAGGTCCAGACGAGGTCGCGCAGACAGCCGTCGGCGGTGACGGCCGGGTCGGCGAGGAAGTCGGCGAACCGCTCGGGCGCGAGGCCGGTGATGCCGTCCAGGGTGCAGGGCACGCCGGCGGCGAGGGCGGGGGCTTCGGTGGCCTCGGTCTTGCCCTTCGCCGCCGGGCCGGGGACGCGGGGCTTCGCCCGGGTGCCGCCGGGGGCGGGGGCCGGGGCGGGCTCGGCGGTCCGGGCGTCGGCGATGTGCTCGACCTCGTCGAAGGGGTTCTGGCCGGTGGCGGCCATGGGGGCGAAGGTGGCGGGCACCTGGGCCGGCCGCTCCGGGGTCCGGCCGACGGCCTGGGCGGCGGAGGCGACGAGGGTCACCGCAACGGCGGTGGCGAGAAGAGAGGTACGCACGACTCTGTGCTGGGACACCTGGACTCCTGGTCGGGGAGTAGTGGGGGATGCGGTGTGGCGCGTACGGCGAACTCCCCCGGCTCCCGGTGGAGTTGACGGGCTCGGCCGTCACGCCGTGAGCGGTAACATAGTAATGTGAAATTGCACTGACAAGGTCTGTGCACCCGTCAGTTCCGGCGCGTTCACCGGCAGTCCATGGCTGCCGCCCGACAGGGCGCCGGGACCGCACGGGCATGCCCCCGCGGTCCCGGCGCCGGCGAGAATCGGCGTCAGCCGTACAGGGCCACGCGATGGAAGGCCGCGAGCGCGTCGTCGATGGGGTGGGGCTGCGGCCTGCCGGAGGCGTCGAGCCTGTTCCACCTCTGGAGGTTCACCGCGACGGCCATCTGCCGCTTGCCGTCGGCCCGGATCAGGGCCAGCGCGCCGCCACCCCAGACCGTGCCGCCGTGGCCCCAGAAGACGTCCTGACCGGGGGCCTCCACGGGGTGCAGGCCCAGGCCGTAGTCGATGATCCTTCCCTCCTGGGAGACGACCGGGACGGTGCGCCGCATCTCCGCCAGCGACGACGGACCGACGATCTCGCCCGCCAGCAGCAGACGGTAGAAGCGGTTGAGGTCCGCGACCGTCGATATCAGCGAGGCCGACGGGCCCACCCATGACATGTCGTAGACGCTGTAGTCGCGCGGCGGGTCGATCATGCCGAACCACGCCTCGTAGAGCTGCGAGTGCGGCCCGTCGACGCACGGCCCGTCGGGGAGTTCGGTGTCCCGGAGCCCGGCGCGCTCGATGACGTTCCGGGTGATGTACCGCTCGGCCGTCATGCCGGTCACCTGCTCCAGGAGCTGGACGAGGAGCAGGTAGTTGGTGTTGGAGTACAGACCCGGAGTGCCGCCCGGGGCTCCGACGGCGGGTGCGCCGACCCCCATCCCGATCAGTTCGACCGGGTCGAACCGCGTGAACCGGTGGTCGTCCAGGCTCTGGGGCCGGGTGTCCGCGAGCACGGGGAACGCCTTGAGGGACGGGTAGGCGTACGGGAGGTACTCGGCGAGGCCGCTGGTGTGGTTGACGAGCATCCTGACCGTGATCGCGTCGCCGCGCTCTCCGGGGACCAGCTTCGGAAGATAGCGGCCGATCGGCGCGTCGAGACCGATCTCACCGCACTCGACCTGCTGCAGAACCGCGGCCGCGGTGAAGGTCTTGGTGATGCTGCCGACGCGGTGCCGCATGCCGGCGGTGACGGGACGGCCGGTGGTCACATCGGCGACCCCGGCGGCGCCGCGCCAGACCCGGTCGCCGTCGCGCACCTCGGCGAACAGGCCCGGCATCCCGGCGCGGTGGACGTTGTCGAGGGCGGCGTCCAGCGCCGCCGGGTCCCATGGAGTGCTCACGTCATGCGTCCTTTCGCGTTCCGCCGGGGTGGACTCCGCATCGGCCGCCCGCCCCGGGCAACAGGGCACGAGGGGCATGCCGGCCCGCCCGGCACGCTCATGCCCTCATTATGCACGCGGTGCGTGCAACACCAAGTGCACAGGTACGCTGAACTCCCGGTGAGAGGAGTGACATGGCAGGCCGAAGGCGTTGGTCCACCGAGGAGATCCTGGACGCGGCGGCGGAACTGCTGCGCACGAGCGACGCGGACTCGTTCAGCGTGCGGAAACTGGCCGCGGCCCTCGGGACCGACTCCTCCAGCCTCTACCGGCACTTCCGCAGCAAGACCGAACTGCTGCGGGCGGTCGCCGACCGGGTCCTGGCGGCCGCGATGGACGGCTACCGCGCCGGGGGCGACTGGAGGCAGCGCATCACCGCCCTGGCCCTGCACGTGAGGGACGCCTTCGGACAGCAGCCCCAGCTCGCCATGGTCTGGGGACGCTACGGAGCGAGCGGCACCGGTTCCCGGCTGGTCATGGAAGAGGCGCTCCAGGCCCTGCGCGGGTCGGGGCTTCCCGACGAGGAGATCCCGGCGCGCTACCACCGGCTCGCGGTCCTCATCGCCGCACTGATCGCCTCCGAGGCCGGGGTCGGCACCATCACCCCGGAAGAGCACGACCAGGGTGTGGAGCTGTTCCGCGTCGCCGTCCTCGGCGCCGATCCCGAGCGCTTCCCGGCCCTGGCCCACTTCGCCCGCGACATCCGTCCCCTCGGCGCGGATCGCCGTGCCGCGTTCGAGGACATCCTCGCCGCCCACCTCGCCCAGATCGAGGCCACGATCCCGCCGCGCCGGCCGGCCGGCGCGTGAGCACCGCTCCCCGGCGGCACGCCCCGTCGCCGTAACGGTGTGGCGCGAGGGTGCGGCGGATACCCTGGCGCCGGACCCGAGGAGGAAGCATGGCGCGGATGCCGTCGGCCGAGCGACGCCGGCAGTTGGTCGAGGCGGCGGTCCGGGTCATGGCCAGGGACGGGGTGGCGCGGACGACGACCCGGTCCGTCTGCGCCGAGGCGGGCGTGTCGCTGAGCGTGTTCCACTACTGCTTCGACTCCAAGCAGGCGCTCCTGGAGGCCGCCATCGAGTCCATCACCGGCGGCTACGTGGCCCGCGTGATGTCGGCGGTCGAGCCGAGGGCGACGCTGCGCGAGACGGTCCGGGGCGCGCTCGGGACGTACTGGGAGCATGTGACGGACCGGCCGGCCGAGCACATGCTGACCTATGAGCTCACCCAGTACGCGCTGCGCGAGGAGGGGTTCGAGCACCTGGCGCGGGCGCAGTACGAGCAGTACGTGGCGTCGGCGACGGCCCTGGTCGAGCAGGTGTGCGCGGTGCGCGGGGTGACGCCGCGGGTTCCGGTGGAGCTGCTGGCGCGGGTGCTCGCGGCGGCCGTCGACGGGCTCACGCTGCAGTATCTGGTCCTGGGCGACAAGCACGCCGCGGCGGAGCTTCTGGATCTGACCACCGACCAGCTCGTCGGGCTGATCGAGGGCTGAGCCAGGGCTGAGCCAAGGGCCGGTCGAGAACGGATCGCGGGCTGACGGCAGCTCACCAGGTCATCCGACCCGGACCCTTGACTCACTCGGCGATCCTCGCGATCCTCGCCCCGAGCCCTGTTACCGCGAGAAACCCCCACGGGGCGGCGCACAGCCCGGTATCCCCCTGACCGAAGGCGTGGCTGACCATATGAAACGACCCTCTACGCGCGGGGCGGGCGGCCGGTTCGCCCTCGCGGCCCTGTTCATCGCCCTGGCCTCCGTCCTGTTCGGCGCGGGGCCGGTCCCCGCGGCCGACGGCCCGAACTGGTGGGAGCCCTCCGCGCGCCCGGCCCCCGACTCGCAGATCAACGTCACGGGCGCGCCGTTCAAGGGAACGGACGCCGACGGCAAGGTGCGCGGCTTCGTCGACGCGCACAACCACCTGATGTCCAACGAGGGTTTCGGCGGCCGCATGATCTGCGGCCGGACGTTCTCGGAGGCGGGTGTCGCCGACGCGCTCAAGGACTGCCCCGAGCACTACCCGGACGGTGCGGGCGCGATCTTCGAGCATCTGACCGGCGGTGACGACGGCCACCACGACCCGGTCGGCTGGCCCACCTTCAAGGACTGGCCCGCCCACGACTCGATGAGCCACCAGCAGAACTACTACGCCTGGGTCGAGCGGGCCTGGCGCGGTGGCCAGCGCGTGCTGGTGAACGACCTGGTGACCAACGGTCTGATCTGCTCGCTGCTGCCCCGGGACCGCGGCTGCGACGAGATGGACGCCATCCGTCTGGAGGCGCGGAAGACGTACGAGTTGCAGGACTACGTCGACCGGATGCACGGCGGCCCGGGCAAGGGCTGGTTCCGCATCGTGACGGACGCGGCGCAGGCCCGCTCGGTGATCGAGCAGGGCAAGCTCGCGGTGGTGCTCGGCGTGGAGACCTCGGAGCCGTTCGGCTGCAAGCAGATCCTCGATGTCGCCCAGTGCGACCAGGCGGACATCGACAAGGGGCTCGACGAGCTGTACGCCCTGGGTGTGCGCAGCATGTTCCTGTGCCACAAGTTCGACAACGCGCTGTGCGGGGTGCGCTTCGACAGCGGCACCACGGGGGTAGCGGTCAACATCGGCCAGTTCCTGTCCACGGGCACCTTCTGGGCGACGGAGAGGTGCGCGGGGCCGCAGGCCGACAACCCGATCGGCCTGACCGCCCCGCCCGCGATGGCCGCGAAGCTGCCGCCCGGGGTGAGCGTGCCCTCGTACGCCTCCGACGCGCGCTGCAACACGCGCGGGCTGACCCGGCTCGGGGAGTACGCCCTGAAGGGCATGATGCGGCGCGGCATGATGCTGGAGCTGGACCACATGAGCGTCAAGGCGGCCGGCCGGGCCCTGGACATCCTGGAGGCCGAGGAGTATCCGGGCGTGCTGTCCACCCATAGCTGGATGGACCTGGACTGGACGGAGCGGGTCTACCGCCTCGGCGGCTTCGTCGCCCCGTACATGCACGGCGCCCAGGGCTTCGTCGGCGAGGCCGCCCAGAAGGCGGAGCTGCGCAAGAGGTACGGGGTCGGCCTCGGTTACGGCACCGACATGAACGGGGTCGGCGGCTGGCCGGGACCCGCCGGCCGGGACGCCCCGAACGCCGTGACGTACCCCTTCCGCAGCTTCGACGGCGGCTCGGTCCTCGACCGCCAGGTGACGGGGCAGCGCACCTGGGACCTCAATGTCGACGGCGCCGCGCACAACGGTCTCGTGCCGGACTGGATCGAGCAGATCCGGCTCACCCCCGGCGGCGCGGCCGTGGTGGACGAGCTCGCGCGGGGCGCGGAGTCGTATCTGACGACGTGGAAGCGGACCGAGGACCACGAGCCGGACGTGAACCTCGCCTCGGGGCGGCCCACCTCGGCCAGCACCACCCAGTGGTGGAACCCGTTCGTCGACCACTCCCCCGGTCTCGCCGTGGACGGCAGCGCGGGCACCCGCTGGGCCAGCGAGTGGTCGGACGACCAGTGGTGGCAGGTGGACCTCGGCTCGGCGCAGCGGGTGGGCCGGGTGACCCTCGACTGGGAGCGGGCGCATGCGCGGGCGTACCGCATCGAGCTGTCCGACGACGGCGTGAACTGGCGGACCGCCTGGTCCACGGAGTCCGGCGACGGCGGGTACGACACGGCCGAGTTCGCCTCCCAGTCGGCGCGCCATCTGCGGATCCAGGGTGTGCGGCGGGCGACCGGGTGGGGCTATTCGCTCCACGAGGTGAAGGTCACCAGGTCCTGACGGGAGGGCCGTCGGCATAGGAAGGGGCCCGCCGGGTGATCCGGCGGGCCCCTTGGCGTGCCCGGGTCTCAGCCGGCCGTGGGGCCGGTCCAGTCGGCGGGGACGTGGGCGAGGCGGACGCGCTGGGGGTGGTCGCCGACGTCCACGGTGGCGACCCGCTTCCCGGTGGCGAAGTCGATCGCGGTCACCCGGTCGGCGCCGCTCTCCGAGACGACGCAGGAGCGGCCGTCGCCGCTGACCGTCGCCCAGTAGGGCTTGCTGACCTCGACGAGCGGGCCTTCCTGGAGGGTGGCGCGGTCGACGACGGTCGCGTAGTCGTCCATGGTGCCCGCGACGCACAGCTTGGTGCCGTCGGGGCTGATCGAGAGGCCGTGGTGGCGGGAGTCGTTGACCCAGGCGGTGCGGTCGGGGTCGGTCGCGGGGTTGCCGGGGAGGTTCTTGAGGCGGGTGATCCGGTCGGCGGCGATGTCGTACTCCAGGAAGCCGCCCAGGAAGGAGACCTGGAAGTAGAGCTTCTTCTCGTCGGGGGTGAAGACGAGGGGCCGGACGGCGTCGGAGAGGTCGCCGCGGCCGAAGGCGTCGAGACGCTCGCGCATGTCGATGACGCGTACGGTGCGGAAGGTGCTCGCGTCGACGACGGTGATCCTCCGGTCGCCCTTGGTCCAGTCGAGCCAGGGGGCGTCGAGGGCGGTGGTGACCTCGCCGATCGACATGTTCCACAGCAGCCCGTCGGCGGTGAAGACGTTCTCGTGCGGCTTGTCGCCGGTCTTGAAGGAGCCGAGCTGGCGGCCGGTGACGATGTCGAGGACGTGCACGGTGTTGGCGGTGGAGGCGGAGACGGCGACGCGGGTGCCGTCGGGCGAGACCGCCATGTGGTCGGAGCGGTAACCGGCCACCGGGAAGCGCCAGTTGATCCGGCCGGTGCGCAGGTCGAGGGAGACGACGTCGGCGAAGCTGGGGCGGGAGACGACCATCGCCGTGCCGTCGGGGGTGGCGTACATGTCGTCGACGAACTGGTCGTGGCCCTCGCCGGGTCCGTTGCGCACGCCGAGGAAGAAGGCCAGCTTGATCGGGTCGAGGTGGATCTCGCGGAGCCTCTCCTCGCGGTCGGGGATGACGTTGACCCGGCCGAGGCGGCGGAACTCGCCGCGGGACTCGATGACATCGGCCGTGCCGTCCCAGTTGTTGCCGACGAACATCACCTCGCGCAGCCCCTCGGCGCTCGACGGCCGGGGCGAGGCGGCGGTTCCGGTGCCGGTGCCGCCGACGGCGGCGAGGAGCGCGAGGGCGGCCGTGAGGGCCACACCGAAGCGGCGCCGGGCGCGGGTGCGAGGGGGCTGGCTGCGGGGCAGGCGGGGAGAGGGCATGGGGGTTCCTTCTTCCGGCTCCGGACGGGGACTTACCCGAGGTAACCACGGGTCCGCCACCCCCAACAAGCCCTCGGGGCCGACCAGTTACCCCTCGGTACGAGCGCCCGTCACGTCGCCGCCACACCGTCTTCACACCGTCTGCGAAACGGCTGGTGGAGGGGGTGTCCACGGTCGCCCGCAGGGGCAGAATGCGGGACGACGGGGACGGTCGTGACAGGGCGGGAGTGGGAGATGGTCGTGCCGGCGGGGTCCTTGCCCCTGGCGCGGTGGCGCGCGCTGCGGTGGTCGAGCGGGACGGGTTCGGCGCTCCGGCGCGCCCGCTCCTTCATGATCCTGACCACGCTCCTCTACCGGGCGAGCCATCTCACCGTCGGCGTCCTCGCCGTGGCCCAGCACCGCCCGGACCGCCCCGTGCCGTACCTGGGGCTCGCGGCCGCGCTGGGCCTGAGCATCCTGGTGTACGGGACGGCTCTGCGGCGCGGCTGGTTCGACCCGCGCCAGGTCGGCGCGGACGTGCTGGTCACGGGCTGCGCGCTGCCGTTCGCGCTGTACGCCTGGGGCGGGGTGCGGGACACCCCGTCGCTCGGCTGGGCCATGCTCCTCGGCGGCTCGGCCAGCG
The DNA here is from genome assembly GCF_040612775.1 of Streptomyces sp. NPDC006339. Lineage (NCBI taxonomy): Bacteria > Bacillati > Actinomycetota > Actinomycetes > Kitasatosporales > Streptomycetaceae > Streptomyces > Streptomyces sp. NPDC006339. The sequence continues at coordinate 54,686 of NZ_JBEXQW010000036.1, read as the reverse complement.
CCGTCGCGGCCGTCGCCCTCACCAGGCCGTACGCCCTCGCCGCCGTCGCGCTGCTGGTCGCGACCCATCTGTACGGCTACCACCTGGTGGGGGCGAGCCGGGCCGTCCTCGGCGGGCACCTCAACTCCCTGGTGTCCTCGGCCGTCATGGCCTGGGTGATGTGGTGGTACCTGCGCCGGCAGGGCCGGCTCCTCGACGAGGCGAACGCCCGCGCCCTGGCCGCCGAGGCGGAGAAGGCCCGCTACGCCGAGCGTCTCGCCCACCACCGCGCGCTCCACGACACCGTGCTCGCCACCCTGACCGCGCTGGCCGCCGGCGGCATCGACGCCAACGCCCCCGAGGTGCGGCAGCGCTGCGCCCGCGAGGCCGCGTATCTGCGCCGCCTGGTCCAGCGCGGCGCCGACGAGGTCCCCCACCCCGGGATCGGCGCCGCCCTGGAGGAGGCGGTCGGCTCGGCGGAGAGCCTGGGGCTGCGGGTCACCGCCCAGTACCACCGGCTGCCCGAGGTGCCGCCGGAGGTCGCCGCCGCCTTCGCCGACGCCACGCGCGAGGCGCTCAACAACGTACGGCGCCACGCCGGCACCGGGCACGCCTACCTCACCGCCACCGAGTGCCCAGCGGGCCCGGACGGCCGGCCCGGGGCCGTCGTCACGGTCGTCGACCGGGGCCCCGGATTCGATCCCGGGACCCGGGAGTCCGGCTTCGGCCTGCGCCGCTCGGTGCACGGGCGGCTCGCGGAGGTCGGCGGCCGGGCCGTGGTCGACACCGCGCCCGGCGAGGGCGTACGGGTGGAGCTGAGATGGCCGGCGTGATCACGGTCGCCGTGGTCGACGACGACCGCATGCTCCTGGACGGCATGCGGGCCTGGCTGGGCGGGGTGCCGGAGCTGCGCCTCGTGGCGACCGCGGCCACCGTCGGCGAGCTCCTCGCCTCCGGTGGCGCCGCCCCGCCGCCGGACGTCGTTTTGCTCGACCTCGTGCTGCGGGACGGCTCCGCGCCCGCCGACAACATCCGGCGGCTGCTGGGCACCGGCAGCCGGGTCCTGGTCATCAGCACCGTGCCGGACCGCACCCGGATCATCGAGTCGGTCCGGGCCGGCGCCGACGGCTATCTGACGAAGGACAACGACCTGCCGACCCTGGTCGCCGCCGTCAAGGACGTGGCGGCCGGCCAGGGCGCCCACTCCCCCGAACTCGCCTTCGCCTGCGCGCACGACGACTCCCCCGCCCGGCCACGCCTCTCGCCCCGCGAGCGGCAGATCCTGCTGGACTACGCCTCCGGGATGACGCTCAAGTCCGCGGCCCGCCGCGCGGGCATCACGGTCCACACGGCGAAGGACTACCTCGACCGGGTCAAGACCAAGTACCGCCAGGCCGGCCGCCCCACGTACACGAAGATCGACCTGGCCCGCCGGGTCCGCGAGGACAGCCTCGGCCCGGGCTGAGGCCGGATGCCGTACGGGGGCGGCGACTCCGGCCGTCGCCGCAAGCCCCCCAAACGGACGGCTGCAGGGGGCGGCCCGCCCCTCCCTATCGTCGTCTCCGGCGCCGCGGTCACACCCCCGTAGCCGCGGCGCCGCCAGAACCGTTCGGCGAGGGGGAGGGGCGGCACGGGGAGTGCGGGGGGCTCCCCTGTGCCGCCTCGGGCGAGGACGGCGAAGAGCCGGCGGGCGGGCGGGCCAGGCCGCCGGCGAAGGCCCCGCGCCTGTCCCGGCGTCGCGGAGGACGGCTACGGCTCCGCGGTCAGAGCTCGCCGCGGCGTGCGAGCTGGTTCAGCGCGTTCTGGCGGATGATCTCGTTCTCGTCGTCGCGCAAACCCTCGAGGACTTCCCGGGCCTTGGGGCCGGGAACGGCGCCGAGGGCCCAGATCGCCTTCACCGCGAGCGCCCGGTTCTCGTCCCAGTCCAGGTACTCGGGAACCCAGCGCGTCGCCAGGGCCAGCGTCGGCACCGCCCTGGGCGAGCGGAACGCGCCCAGGATGGACACGATGTCCTCGTATCCCCTGTGCCAGTCGGCGGGGAACAGTTCGATCAACGGCTCCAGGAACTCCTCGCCCGATGCCTTGGCGGCGGCATGGACGATCAGCGCCATCTCGACGTCGTCGGCGTCCCGGCGCTCCATGGCGTCCCGGAGCAGCCGGAGCGCCAGGGCCGCGCCGTCGGACTCGCCGAAGTGGGCGAGCACCTCGTCGAGCGTGTTCCTCCGCCCCTCCCCCGGTACGAACACCAGGCCCATGACCAGATCCTGCTCCTCAGGCGTCATCGCCCGACCACCTCCCATGCGCTGATGTTGTCACGGGCCCCGGCCGGGGTCCGGCCGGGGTCCGCGGTCAGGCCGTTGCAAGGTCCGGTAACAGAGGGCTGGTTGCGGGGATCCTGGCGAGTCCGCCCATGGATCGACCGATTTGTTGCCTGGGTAAAGTCATTGCCAAGTCGCCCCCACCTCCCCTGTCCGTCACGTCCGCCCCAGGAGAGTCCCGTGTCCGCTGCCCGTATGAGCCGTACGCCCCTGCCCGGAATCGGCGTCCGCTACGACCTGACCACCCGTGAGGACCGCCGGCTCTCGGTCGTCGCGAGCCGCGACGGCACCCGTGTGCTGAACGCGTACCGCCGTGACGATCCCGACGAATGCTCCCTGTCGGTACGGCTGACGGCCGGGGAGTCGGAGGCCCTGATCGACGCTCTCATGCCCTCCCACCACAGTCCGAGCCTGCTCTCCACCACGGACCTCGGCCTGGTGGCCGAGCGGATCGCGCTGTCCTCCGCCTCCCACTGGAACGGCCGCCACCTCGGCGAGACCCGGATGCGCACCCGTACCGGCGTCTCGATCGTGGCCGTCCTGCGCCGCGCCGACGCCATCCCCTCCCCCGGACCCGAGTTCCGACTCGCCGGGGGCGACACCCTCATCGTCATCGGCACCCGCGAAGGGGTCGACGCCGCCGCCCTGATACTCGAAAGGGAGTGAGCAGCCATGCACTCGTCCGCCGTCTTCCTCATCGAGTTCGGTGCGATCATCCTCGGCCTGGGCCTCCTCGGACGGATCGCCGGACGGCTGAAGTTCTCCCCCATCCCCCTCTATCTGCTCGCCGGACTCGCCTTCGGCGAGGGCGGGTTGCTGCCGCTCGGCGCGAGCGAGGAGTTCGTCGCCATCGGCGCCGAGATCGGCGTCATCCTGCTGCTGCTCATGCTCGGCCTGGAGTACACCGCCACGGACCTGGTCACCAACCTCAGGACCCAGTACCCGGCCGGTCTCGTCGACGCCGCCCTCAACGCCCTGCCCGGCGCGGCCATGGCGCTGCTCCTCGGCTGGGGTCCGGTCGCCGCCGTGGTCCTCGCGGGCGTCACCTGGATCTCCTCGTCCGGCGTCATCGCCAAGGTGCTCGGCGACCTCGGCCGGCTCGGCAACCGGGAGACCCCGGTCGTCCTCAGCATCCTGGTCCTCGAAGACCTGGCCATGGCCGTCTACCTGCCGATCGTGACCGCGCTCCTCGCCGGCGTCGGCCTGGCCGCCGGCAGCGCCACCCTGGCCGTCGCGCTCGGCGTGGCGGGCCTGGTGCTGTTCCTGGCGCTCCGCTACGGGCGGCTGATATCCCGCTTCGTCTCCAGCGACGACCCCGAGAAGCTGCTCCTCGTGGTGCTCGGTCTGACCCTGCTGGTCGCCGGCGTCGCCCAGCAGCTCCAGGTCTCCGCCGCCGTCGGCGCCTTCCTGGTCGGCATCGCCCTGTCGGGCGAGGTCGCCGAGGGCGCCCACAACCTTCTCAGCCCGCTGCGCGACCTGTTCGCCGCCGTGTTCTTCGTCTTCTTCGGCCTCCACACCGACCCCGCCAGCATCCCGCCCGTGCTGCTGCCCGCCCTCGCGCTCGCCGTCGTCACCGCCGGCACGAAGATCGCGACGGGCTACTGGGCGGCCCGGCGGTCCGGCATCTCCGCCAAGGGCCGCTGGCGCGCCGGCGGCACTCTGGTGGCCCGCGGCGAGTTCTCCATCGTCATCGCCGGACTGGCCGTCACCGCGGGCATCGAGCCCTCCCTCGGGCCGCTGGCCACGGCGTACGTCCTCATTCTCGTCGTCCTGGGCCCGCTGACCGCCCGCTACACCGAGCCCCTCGCCACCCGGCTGACCCGCCTGCTCCGCCGTCGCCGCCCGTCCGGCGCCGTCACCCCGGCAGGCGTCCCGGAGGAGGAGCCGGCCATGTCCGGATCTGCAAGTCACATGACATTGCCGCCATCCGGAGGCGCTTCGTAGCGTGGAGCCACCGCCCCCGGGCCCGGCCCGGGGGACCTTCGCACGAGGAGAAAGGGCGGCCATGCCGACCACCACGCCTTCCACCACCACGCCTTCGGCCACCGGGTCTTCGAGCCCCGCTCCCTCGACCACCCTGCGCGAGCTCAACGGGTTCGACCCGGCGCCGGCCCCGCTGGCGGACTCGACGCTGATCCTCGTCGACTACCAGAACACCTACACCCGGGGCGTGATGGAGCTGTCCGGCTGGGAGGCCGCCCTCGACGCCGCGGCGGAGCTGCTCGCCCGGGCGCGGGCGGCCGGCACCAAGGTCGTCCACGTCATCAACGACGGCGGCGAGGGCACCCCGTACGACATCCGGGCCGAGATCGGGCAGATCCACCCGCGGGTGGCGCCGGTCGAGGGCGAGCCGGTGGTCGTCAAGACCGTGCCCGACGCGTTCGTCGGCACCGATCTCGGCGAGCACCTGGACGCGGCCGGCACCAAGGACGTCGTCGTCGCCGGATTCATGACCCACATGTGCGTGGCGTTCACGACGGCCGGCGCCTTCCTGCGCGGCAACCGCCCCACCGTCGTCGCCGACGCCTGCGCCACCCGCCCGCTCGGCACCACGGGCGGCGGGCTGGTGTCCGCCGAGACGCTGCACCGGGGCGCACTGGCGACCATCGGCGACCTGTACGGCGTGGTGGTGCCGGACGCCGCCGCGCTGAACTGACGGCAGGGCCGGGCTCGCGGCGACTCCCCCGGGCCCGGGTCAGGGCCCTGCCCCAAGGGGGCGAAACCGTGTCAGAGGCGGCGGAACACGGACACGACCTTGCCGAGGATCGTCGCCTCGTCGCCGGGAATCGGCTCGTAGCGCGGGTTGGCGGGGAGCAGCCAGACGTGCGGGCCGTCGTGGGACAGGCGCTTGACCGTGGCCTCCCCGTCGAGCATGGCGGCGACGATGTCGCCGTCGTCCGCGGTGTCCTGCGCGCGGACGACCACGACGTCGCCGTCCTCGATGTGGGCGTCCCGCATCGAGTCGCCGACGACGGTCACGGCGAACAGCCGGCCCGCGCCGACGACCTGGGCGGGCAGCACGAGGGTGTCCTCGATGTGCTCCTCGGCGGTGATGGGCGCACCGGCCGCGATCCGCCCGACGAGGGGCACGACGACGGCCTGCCGTTCGCCCTCCCGCGCCATCGGACCGCCGGTCCCGCTCCCCGCCCCCAGCCCTGTCCCCGTCGAGGCGTCGGCGTCGGAGTCGGCGGAGTCGGCTCCGCTGTCGGCCACGACGTAGGCGCGCGGGCGCTGCGGGTCCTGCCGGAGCACGCCCTTCTTCTCCAGGGCCCGGATCTGGTGGGAGACGCTGGACGTGCTGAGGAGGCCCGCGGCCGCCGCGATCTCCCGCATCGAGGGCGGGAAGCCGTGCTGCCGCGTGTGCCGGCGGATGATGTCCAGGATCTGCTGCTGCCGCTGGGTCAGCCCGTCGTGGTTCGTCCGGGTGCCCGGCGGCCGGCCGGCACGGTTCCTGCCCATGGTCGGCCTCCGTTCTTCAGCTTCGCCGATGAGGGCACACTAACCCGGACCGCCCCGATCGCAGCAGGTCGGGTGGGTCACTCGAAGCGCGCGGGGTCGCCGGCGCCGTAGCGTACGACCTCGGCCCCGCCACCCGAGAAGTCGACGACGGTCGTCGGTTCCGTGCCGCAGTCGCCCGAGTCGACGACGGCGTCGAGGACATGGTCGAGCCGCTCCTTGATCTCCCAGCCCTGCGTCAGCGGCTCCTCCTCGTCGGGCAGCAGCAGCGTGCTCGACACGAGCGGTTCGCCCAGCTCGGCGAGGAGCGCCCGGGCGACGGGGTGGTCCGGGATCCGCACGCCGACCGTCTTCTTCTTCGGGTGCATCAGCCGGCGCGGCACCTCCTTGGTGGCGGGGAGGATGAAGGTGTAGCTGCCGGGGGTCGCCGCCTTGACGGCGCGGAAGACGTCGTTGTCGACGTGCACGAACTGTCCGAGCTGCGCGAAGTTCTCGCAGACCAGGGTGAAGTGGTGCCGGTCGTCCAGGCGGCGGATGGACCGGATCCGCTCCAGCCCCTCGTGGTTGCCGATGCGGCAGCCCAGGGCGAAGCACGAGTCGGTGGGATACGCGATGAGGGCGCCGGACCGGAGGCTCTCGACCACCGTCCCGATGGTGCGCGGCTGCGGGGACTGCGGATGGACGTCGAAGTACTTGGCCATTTTCCGACCTTACGGGATTGCCCGCGTCCGGTCTCCGCGTCCGGGCTCCGTGCCGCGGCCCGCTCCCTCCGCAGGGACGGCGGGTTCCGGTGCGTTGACAGCGTCGCTCAGGGCTCCGGATACTGACTGATGGTTCAGTCAGTATCCGGATTGTCTGCGCCTGCACCTGCGCCTGCACCTGCGTCTGTGTCTGCATCTGTCTGCGTCTGCATCTGCGACTGCCTGAGCCGGTCACCCGTTGCCGCATCTGGAGGCACCATGTCCGACCTCCCCACCGAGCTGGTTCCGTTCACCCCCGAGCAGCGTGGCATCGTCGAGCTCTCCCGGACCTTCGCCCGCGAGGAGATCCGCCCGCGGGCGCGCGCCGTGGACGAGGCCGACGTCGAGACCCCGTGGGACCTCTGGCGCAAGGCGGCCGAGGTGGGCGTCACGGGCTTCATGCTTCCCGAGGAGTACGGGGGCGGCGGCTTCACCGACGTCTTCACCCAGTGTCTGGTTCAGGAGGAGCTGTGCGTCGGCGACCTCGGCATCGGCAACCTCCTCTGCTCCAACGGCTTCTTCGCCGACCCGCTGCTCGCACTCGGCACGGAGGAGCAGAAGCGGACCTGGCTCACGCCGCTGGCCGGCCCCGACACCCCGATGACGGCCCTCGCCACCACGGAACCCGGCGCGGGCTCCGACGCGGCGTCCATCGCCACGACGGCGACCCGCACCGAGGGCGGTTATCTGCTGAACGGCCAGAAGGCGTGGATCTCCAACGCCGGCGAGGCGGAGCAGTACGTCGTCTTCGCCAAGACGGACCCCACGCAGCGCTCCCGCGGCGTGACCGCCTTCCTGCTCCGCAAGGACACGCCCGGGGTCGCCTTCGGCGAGCCCATGCGGAAGATGGGACAGCGCGCGATCGTCTGCCGCGAGATCTTCTTCTCCGACGCCTTCGTCCCCGACGAGCATCGCCTCGGCGCGGAGGGCCAGGGCTTCCAGGGCCTGATGCGCACCTTCGACATCTCCCGCACCGTGCTGGGCGCGGCGGCGACGGGGGTGGCGAGGGCCGCGTACGAGTACGCCCGTGACTACGCGCGCACCCGGCAGCAGTTCGGCAAGCCGATCGTCGAGCACCAGGCCGTCGCCTTCCGGCTCGCCGACATGCGCACCCGCATCGAGCAGTCCCGCCTGATGACCTGGCGCGCGGCGAAGCGCCTGGACGCGGGCCTGACCGCCACGACCGAGGCCGCCATGGCCAAGCTGACGGCGTCAGAGACGGCCGCGTACTGCACCTGGGCGGCCGTGCAGACGCTGGGCGGCTGGGGCTACTCCCGCGAGTTCCCCGTGGAGCAGTGGATGCGGGACGCCAAGCTGGAGGAGATCGAGGAGGGCACCTCGGACATCATGCGGCTCGTCATCGCGCGGGGCCTGTGATGGGCGGCCGCAGGGTCCTCGCCGCGGACGGGGCGGCGGGGGCCGGGGGCGACACGGGCGACCGGTACGGCGGGGAGGGACGGCACGGCACGGAGGACCGGTACGGAGTCGTGGGGCGGCCCGAAGCCTCGGGGCCGGCGTGGGCGCGCGACCGGGCCGCCTCGGGTTCGTACAGCGGGGGCGAGGCGGTCGTACGGGCGCTGGCCGCGCACGGAGTCACCGACGCGTTCGGGATTCCCGGGACGCACAACCTGGAGATCTACCGTCACCTCCGTCCGTACGTCATCCGCCATGTGACGACCCGTCACGAGCAGGGTGCGGGGTACGCCGCCGACGCGTACGCCCGGGTGTCGGGGCGGCCCGGCGTCGCGATCACCACGACCGGGCCCGCGCTGCTGAACATCGCGGCGGCCGTCGGCCAGGCGTACTCCGACAGCGTGCCGCTGCTCGTCGTCTCGCCCGGCATGCCGCTCCGCCATCCCCGGCAGTCCACCGGCCTCCTGCACGAGATGCGCAGCCAGACCGAGGCCCTGCGCGGAGTCGCCGCCTTCAGCCATCGAGTGGCGTCCGTGGACGAGATCGGCGCGGCGGTGGCGCGGGCGTTCGCCCTCTTCCGCACCGGACGGCCCCGGCCCGCGCACATCGAGGTGCCGCTGGACCTGCTGGAGGCCGTGGAACCGCTCGTCGCCACCCGCCTCGCGCCGCCCGTCGGCCCCCCGGCGCCGGATCCGGCCGCGCTCGCGGCGGCGGTCACCGCCCTGCGCGCGGCCCGCCGTCCCGCACTCGTGCTCGGCGGCGGCGCACGGGCGGCCGCGGCGGAGTGCCGGGCGCTCGCCGTCGCCCTGGGCGCGCCGGTGGTCACCACGGCCAACGGCAAGGGCGTCGTCGACGAGCGCCACCCGCTCTCCCTCGGCGTCTCGTTGCACAGTCCGGCCGTGCGGACCTGGCTGGCGGACCGCGACGTCCTCCTCGCCGTCGGCACGGAGCTCGCGGAGTCCGACGTCTGGGGCCCGCTGCCTGCCCTCACCGGCACGCTGATACGGGTGGACGTCGACCCGGCACAGATGTACGCGGGGCTCCCGGCCGACGTGCCGCTGGTCGGTGACGCGGCGGTGGTGCTGGGCGCGCTGCTCGCCGCGTACGAGGACGGGACCGGTGCGGGCGGCGAGGCCGAGCACGGCGCGAACGGCGGGCGTGGCGGGAACGGCGGGCAGCGCGCGAGGGGCGTGGACGAGGACGGGGCCGAGTGCGCGGAAGCGGAACAGGTCGCCGCCCTCCGTACCGCCCGCGACGACGAGACCCGGTCCCGTGACGCGCGCTGGCTGCCGTATCTGCGGGCGATGCGCCGCGTCCTCGCCGAGGACGCCGTCCTCACCTCCGACAGCGCCCAGTGCTGCTACTACGGCGCGCTGCCCCACCTGCCCGTGGGACCCGAGGGCCGCTTTCTCCACCCCACCGGTTTCGGCACCCTCGGCTACGCTCTGCCGGCCGCGATCGGCGCCAAGACGGCCTGCCCCGAGCGGCAGGTCGTGGCCCTGAGCGGCGACGGCGGACTGCAGTTCTCCGTGCAGGAGCTCGCCACGGCCGCTCAACTGGGCGTTCCGCTGCCCGTCGTGGTCTTCGACAACGGCGGGTACGGCGAGATCCGCGAGGAGATGGCGGCCCGTGGGGACGAGCCCACGGCCGTCGACCTGCCGCCGGTCGACCTGCCCGCGCTCGCCCGTGCGTACGGCGGGCGCGGCACGGTCGTCCGCTCGCCCGAGGAACTCGCCGCCGCGCTGACCGGAGCGCTGGCCACCCCCGGACCCACCATCGTCACCGTCCCCGAGGAGTCCTCCCGATGACGACCCCTGAGCCGACGCCGTCTCCGTCGCCGTCCCCCGCTTCCTCTCTTTCTCCTCTTTCCCCTCCCGACCTTTCTGCCCCTCCTGCCCCTCCTGCCCCTCCTGCTCCTCCGCTGGTGTCGGTCACGTGGACGGACCACGTCACCGGCCGGCAGGGGCACCTGGTGATCGACCGTCTCGTGCGGGGGGTGTCCAGCGGCGGTCTGCGGATGCGGGCCGGCTGCACCCTCGACGAGGTCACCGGCCTCGCCCGCGGCATGACGATGAAGGAGGCGCTCCACTACGACCCCGCGGCCCGGTACATCCCGCTCGGCGGCGCCAAGGGCGGCATCGACTGCGATCCGCGCGACCCCGAGGCGTACGGCGTGCTCGTCCGCTATCTCCGCGCGATGCGCCCGTACGTGGAACGCTTCTGGACCACCGGCGAGGACCTCGGTCTCACCCAGGATCTGGTCGACCGGGCCGCCGAGGAGGCCGGTCTGGTCTCCTCCATCCAGGCGGTCTACCCGCTGCTCGACGACGAGGTCTCGGCCCGCCGCCGGCTCGCGGACGCGTTCGCCGTCGAGGTGGACGGCATCGGGCTCGACGAACTGGCGGGCGGCTGCGGCGTCGCCGAATCGGTCCTGACCGCCCTCGACCGGGCCGGCGTCCCGCACGCGGGGACACGGGTGGCGGTGCAGGGCTTCGGGACGATGGGCGGGGCGACGGCCCGTTTCCTGGCCCGCGCCGGGCTCGTCGTGGTGGCCGTCGCCGACGTCAAGGGCACGATCGCGCACCCGGACGGCCTGGACGTCGAGGCGCTGCTGGCCGCCCGCGACGCGTACGGCACGGTGGACCGTACGGCCCTGCGGGCGGGAGACCGCGAACTGCCCGGTGACGCCTGGCTGTCGGTGCCCGCCGACGTACTGGTCCCGGCGGCCGTCTCGTACGCGATCGACACGGCCAACCAGGGCGGGATCACGGCCCGCTGGATCGTCGAGGCCGCCAACATGCCGGTCCTGCCGGACGCGGAGGAGCTGCTGGCCGCGCGCGGCACCACCGTGCTGCCGGACGTCGTGGTCAACTCCGCCACCAACGCCTGGTGGTGGTGGACCCTGTTCGGGGACATCGGCGCCGACGCGGACGAGGCGTTCGCCCACATCCGCCGCTCCATGCGGACCCTGGTCGGGCAGGTCCTGGACCGGGCGGAACGGGACGGGACCACGCCGCGGGTCGCGGCGCACGGTGTCGTCGCCGACCGGCTGCCGGTGATCGCCGAGCGCTTCGGCTGGTACGCGTGAGCGCCGCCGACGCGCCCGCCGTGCCGGAGGCGCCCGAGCCGCCGGCCGTATCGGGGTCGCCCACGGTATCCGGGTCTCCCGCCGTCCCCGAGCCACCCGCCGTATCCGCGTCGGCCGCCGTTCCCGAGCCGCCGCCCGCGCTGGACGCGCTCTTCGATCCGCGGTGCGTCGCCGTCGTCGGGGCCTCCGCCGATCCCGCCAAGTGGGGCTACTGGCTGGCCTCGGGGGCGCTCGCCGGGCGGTCCCGCCGCACCGTGCACCTGGTCAACCGGCGGGGCGGCGCCCTCGACGGCGTGCCCTTCCTGCCGGACCTCGGCGCGCTGCCGACCGCCCCGGAGCACGTCGTGGTGGCGGTGCCGCCACGGCAGGTGCGGTCCGTGGTGATCGACGGGCTCGCGGCGGGCGCCCGCTGCTTCACCGTGATCACGTCGGGCGGGTCCGACCCGGCGGAGGAGCGCGAGCTGGCCGCGCTCGTGACCGCGAACGGCGGGCGGCTGCTCGGCCCCAACTGCATGGGCGTCGTCGACACCACCACCGAACTGCGGCTCAGTTGGGGCGACTTCCCGGCCGGTTCGGTCGGTCTGGTCTCGCAGAGCGGCAACCTCGCCCTGGAGATCGGCCGGCTGCTCGCCCGGGGCGGTCAGGGCTTCTCCCGGTTCGTGTCGCTCGGCAACCAGCGGGACATCGACGCGTCCGACGCGCTCGCCTCGCTCGTCGCCCACGAGGCGACCCGGGTCGTCGCCGCGTACGTGGAGGACTTCCGCGACGGCCGCCGCCTGGCCCGCACGCTGGTCGCGGCCCGCGCGGCGGGCAAGCCCGTCCTCCTCCTCACGCTCGGCCTCAGCGCCGCCTCGGGCCGCGCGGCGGCCTCCCACACGGGCGCACTGGTGAGCGCCCGCTCGGTGGTGGCCGCGGTGTGCCGCGACGCGGGTGCCGTGCTGGTGGACTCGGCGGGCGAACTCGCCGACGCCGCAGTCCTGTTGACCGCGACGCGGGGCACGCGCGTGAGCGGCGTCGGAGGCATGGCCGTGACGCTCCCCGAGGGGGCGGGCCCCCGGGCCGGCGGCCCGGCAGGTCCGCGGCAGTCCGCCGAGGGACGCGCCTGCGCCGAGGCACGGTCGGGCCAAGCGCAGGCGCAGGAGCAGGAGCAGGAACAGGAACAGGAACAGGAGCAGCGAAACGATCACAGGGCGGCGCCCGCACCTCCCCTCCGCGTCGCCGTCGTGGGCGACAGCGGTGGTCAAGGGGCCCTGGCGGCGGACGCGCTCGTCGTGCGGGGGCTCGATGTGCCCGTGCTGGGCGAGAAGACACGGGCCGCCGTCGGGGCGTATCTCCCGGGCGGGGGCGGGTGCGGGAACCCCGTCGACCTGGCGGGCGCCGGGGAGGCGGATCTACGGACCTACGCGCGGGTCACGCGGGCCCTGCTCGACGGCGGGGACACCGACGTCACGCTCCTCACCGGGTACTTCGGCGACTACGCCGGCGCGAGCCCCGCCCAGGCCGACGAGGAATGCGCGGTCGCCCGGGAGTTGGCGGAGGCCGCGCGGGCCTCCGGACGGCTGCTCGTCGTCCACACCATGGCGCGGGACACCCCCGCCCTCGCGGTCCTGCGGGAGCACGGCGTCCCCGTTTACGAACGCGTCGAGCAGGCCGCGACGGCCCTGGCACACGCCGCCCGTATCGAGCGGGCGCAACCACAGGACCCGCCGCCACTGCCGTCGGCCGTGGCCACGGCCACTGCCCCAGGGACCGGCACCGGACCGCGTACCGGCACCGTCCCGGACGCCCCAACCACCCCCACCACCCCAACGACCCCAACGACCCCCACCGGAGGGTACGAGAGCATCCGCGCGCTCCTCGTGCCGTACGGGCTCGCCTTTCCCGCCGCCGCGTTCGTCGGGGACGCCGACGAGGCGGCCGAGGCCGCCCGCCGGAGCATCGGGTATCCGCTGGTCCTCAAGGCGATGGGTCTGGCCCACAAGACGGAGGCCGGTGGTGTGGTCCTGGGCATCGCCGACGAGGTGGGGCTGCGGGACGCGTTCGGCCGGATGCGGGACGCCACCGGCGCCGTCCGGTTCGCGGTCGAGGCGATGGCCGCGCACCCGTACGCGGTCGAGCTCATCGTCGGCGTCCGCCGCGACCCGGCGTTCGGGCCGGTCGCCATGGTGGGCCTCGGCGGGGTCACCGCCGAGCTGCTCGCCGACACCGCGCTCGCCCTCGCCCCGCTCACCCCGCCCCGCGCCCGCGCGCTGCTGCTCTCGCTGCGCCACGCGCCGCTGCTCACCGGCTGGCGGGGCGCGCCCGCCGTGGATCTGGACGCCGCCGCGGACGCGCTGTGCGCGGTGGCACGGGCGGCGGTCGAGCATCCCGAGTTCACCGAGCTGGAGGTCAATCCTCTGCTGGTCCACCCGGGCGGCGCGGTCGCCCTCGACGCCCATGGAGTGACGGCATGACCGGTTTCGACGGCGGTTCCGACAGCGGCTTCGAGGGCCGCACGTACATCGTGACCGGCGGCGGCAGCGGCATCGGCCGCGCGATCGCGCTCGCCCTGACGCGGGCGGGCGCGCGGGTCGCCGTCGCGGGGCGCACCCGGGAGCGGCTCGACGAGACGGTCGCGCTGGCCGCCGCTGCGGGCACAGCCGGGGCGGGCACAGCCGGGGCGGGCGGCGGCAAGGCGGGCGGCGGCGAGGCGTTCGCGGTGCCGACGGACGTGCGGGACCCGGAGGCCGTGGACGCGTTGGTGGCGGCGACGGTCGAACGGTTCGGCGGGCTCGACGGCCTGGTGAACAACGCGGCCGGCAACTTCGTCGTGCCGGGCATCGACCTCTCGCCGGGCGGCTGGCGCGCGGTCGTCGACATCGTCCTCAACGGCTCGTACTACTGCACCCGCGCGGTGGCCCGCCGGCTGCGCGAGCAGGGCACGGGCGGCTCGATCCTCTCCGTGATCGCAAGTTACGCCTGGCACGGCCACCCGGGCACCGTCCACTCGGCCGCCGCGAAGGCCGGTGTGCTGGCCATGACCCGGACGCTCGCGGTGGAGCTCGCCCCGCTGGGCATCCGCCTGAACTGCGTCGCCCCCGGCCCGACCGAGACGGCCGGCGCAGGGGCCGCCCTGTGGGCCACCCCCGAGGCCCGCGCCAAGGTTCTCGCCACGGTCCCGGCCGGCCGGTTCGCCGATCCGGCGGAGATCGCCGACGCGTCGCTGTTCCTGCTGGGCGACCGCGCCGCGTACCTGACGGGCGAGTGCCTGACGGTGGACGGCGGACAGTGGCTCGGCAAGCAGGTGTACGGGCGCGCGGCCGCCCAGGGCGTCTAGCGCCCGCGGACCGGGCCGGACCGGACCGGACCGTGCCGGGCCGTGAGCCCGCCCCCGGCCCGGTCCGCGGGACACCCTCTGGTCGGCCCCGCCCGGCGTCGGGCACGATGATCCCCGTCGAGGTGTCCCGGCCGTCATCCGGCCGGGGGTTCTCGTTCCGCGAACCGGGGGGGAGTCGCCATGCGCAGGTTCAGACGCGGTCGGCCGAACGCCGTGCCGGACGCCCAACGGCGGGTGCGCCGCAGCCCGTTGCTGTTCACGGCGCCGATCGTGCTGCTCGTCCTGCTGACGGCGGTGCTGGGCTGGGAGATCGTCCGGGCCAACATGACGGCGGAGGCACGGGCCGACTGGCCGTGGCGGCTCCAGTTGCTCGACATGGAGCCGCTCGGCAGCCTGCTCGCGGTCGCGGCCGGCGCGGTCCTCGCCCGGGCCCAGTACGCCCGCACGGTACGGCCGATCCTGGGCTGGCGCGCCGACTGGAAGACCGGCCACCTGCGGGGCGGTGTGCCCGAGTGGCAGGTCGGGCTGCTCAACGGCGGCTCGCACACGGCGGTGGTCGAGGAGTACGCGTGCCGGGTCGTGCTGCGGGGCGGCTCGCCGTCCGGGCCGGGGGACGCCGGCGCCCCGTGGACGGATGTCCCGGGGGCGGCGGAGGTGCTGACCGCAGCGGGTCTCACCGTCGGGGAGGACTTCCAGTTGGTCACCTTCGGGAACTTCCCGCTGATGGGAGCCGGCACCAACGAGACGACGCTGCTCGGCGCGTTCTCCCCGCGTTTCGTCGACGAGGTCGAGGCCCTGTACGTCAGGGTCCGGGTGGTCGACGTCGTGGGCGACAGCCACGAACGGGTCCTCGACGCGCTCAAGGGCGCCCGCTCGACGGCGTACCGGCGCCCGGCGCTCTGACGACGCGCGTACGGCAGGAGGGGGGCGGCCCGGCTGGTCCGCCCCCCTCCTCCCCCCGTGCGGGCCCTCGTCAGCGCGTCGTACGGCGGGTCTTGGCGCCCAAGGCGTAGAAGACGAGCCCGATGACCGCGATGAGCAGCAGCGGAACGACCTGGCTCAGGGTGTACGCGGCGCGCTCGCCGGCGAACGCCGCCGGGAGGGAGTCGGCCGCCGAGCCGTCGGTGCCGAACCAGCCGACGCCGAAGCCCGGCCAGATGAGGACGACCACGGTGAAGGCGACGAGGCCGGTGGCGAGCGTGGTGACGGTCCAGGCCCCGAGGCGTCCGCCGGGGACGGCGTAGGGGCGGGGCGTGTCGGGGTACTTGCGGCGCAGCACGAGCAGGCTGGGGAAGGTGATGACGTACGAGATGAAGGTGGTGCAGATCGTCAGGCCGAGGCCCGCCGCGAAGTACTTCTCGCCGTCGCCCTCGGTGAGGTTGAGCGCGACGACGAGGAGGACGGACGCGAGCACGGCGGACAGCAGGTTCACGCGGACCGGGGTGCCGTGCTTCTCGGAGATGGTGCCGAGCCAGGCGGGCCCGGCGCCGTCGGCGCAGGCCACGGCCTGGGCGCGGTGCGCGCCCATCGCCCAGGTCACTCCCGAGGTCAGCAGACCGATGATGAGCCCGGCGGCGGCGATGCCGCCGAAGACGGCGCCCGCCCCGGTGAGGGTGACCGTGCCGTCGGCGGCGATGGAGCCGCCGTACACGGTGAACACGGCCTTGCAGGCGTCGATGAAGCCGCCGAGGCTGCCGATCCGGTCGCCGGGCAGGACGAAGAGGATGCCGAGGATCGGCCCGCCGTAGAGCAGCAGGGAGGCGAGGCCGGAGCGGAGGATGGAGAGCGGGATGTCGCGGCGCGGGTTGCGCATCTCCTCGGCGGCGGAGCTGGGCAGTTCGAAGCCGACATAGTTGAAGATCAGGACGGGGACGAGGGCGACGAAGCCGGCGTACGTGGGGGTGAACTCGTGCGCGGGCAGGGTGTGCACGCCGTTCTCGACGGCGTAGACGACGACCGAGACGAGGAAGAAGCCGAGGAGGACGATACGGGCCACGGCCCCGGCGATCGGCACCCACTTGCCGATCCGGACGGACTGGACGACGGCGAGCGCGCCGCCCCAGATGAAGATGAGGCCGGCGGCGTACTTCCACAGGCCGGGCAGCGGGGTGAAGAACTCCTCCCAGGTGGTGAGGGCGATGATGCAGAGGCTGCCACCCACCCAGACCGGGTTGGAGATCCAGTAGAGGATCTGGTTGAGGCCGGCGGTGAGCCGGCCGAAGGCGAGCCGGGTCCATACGTACGGGCCGCCCTGGACGGGGAAGGCCGAGCCGAGTTCGGCGACCAGGAGTCCGTACGGAAGGAAGAACAGCACCGCGAGGACGGCCATCCAGGTCAGCCCCTGCGGGCCCTGCGCCGCGACCGAGCCGATGGTGTCGAGTCCGACGAGAGTGCAGATGAGGAACAGCAGGACGTCGAAGCGGCGCAGCTCCTTGCGCAGTCTGCCGCGTTGTTCGCCCCAGCCCTCGGAGAGGTCGGGGGTGTCGGAGGTGTCGGGTGCGGCGGGGGTGCTGGCGGTGACGGGGATGTGGGTCACGGGCGGACTCCTACGGCGGCACGGGGGAATCTCGGCGATCTCGTACGGGCGTGGGGGGCGCGAGCGGGCGACTTCGACGGACGGCTGCGACGGACGACTTCGACCGACGGCCGCGACGGGCGACTACGACCGACGACTTCGACGGACGACTTTTGACTGAACAGCCAGTCAGTAGCCAGCACTGTGAGCCCGGCCACACCGCACTGTCAAGGGCTGTGTAGGGTGAAGGCGTGGCCAGAGTGCGGTTGAGCGTGGAGGAGCGGCGCGCGGAGATCCTGCGCGTCGCCGTCGAGCAGATCGAGGCCCGCGGTGTCGGCAACGTGCGCATCGCGGACGTCGCTTCGGCCCTCGGCGTCAGCGGCTCGCTGGTGCTCTACCACTTCTCCACCAAGGAACTCCTCGTCGCCGAGGCATTCGCGCACGCCGCCGAGGGCGACCTCGCGCAGTTGCGGAGGATCCTCGACGAGCCCGGCACCAGCGCCGTCCGCCGGCTGCGGTCCGCCGTGCGCTGGTACGCGCCGACCGGGCAGGCCAAGGGCTGGCGGCTGTGGATCGAGGGCTGGGCCGCCGCGTTGCGGGAACCCGCCCTGCGCAAGGTGACCCACGACCTCGACCAGCAGTGGAAGGCGGCGATCGCCGAGGTCGTCGCGCAGGGCGTGGCGGCCGGCGAATTCGGTTGCGAGCGCCCGGCGGACGCCGCGTTCCGTCTCACCGCGCTGCTGGACGGCCTGGCCGTCCAGACCACGGCGTACCAGGGGCCGATCGAGCGGGCGACGATGCTGGAGTGGGTCGACGAGGCGCTCGTCCGCGAACTGGGCGTTTCCCGCGAGGACTTGGCCCGAGCCGACCGTCAGTGACCGAGCGCGCCGGATCCCTTCCGCGCTCCGGGACGTCGCAACCATTGACGCACCCGTCAGTGTTGCCGCATCCTCTCGGCCCATGGAGAGACAGAGCGCCTCGCATCTGATCGAATCCGACATCATCGTCGTGGGCGGCGGCTACGCCGGGCTCGCCGCGGCCCTCCGACTCCACGACAACGCCGCCGACTTCGTCCTGGTCGAGGCCGCCGACCGGGTCGGCGGACGGGTCCTGACCGAGGTCAGGGCCGACGGCGTGACCGTCGACCACGGCGGCCAATGGGTCGGCCCCACCCAGACCCGTCTCGTCGCACTCGCCGCGCGCTTCGGCTGCCCCACGTTCCCGACCTGGGAGAAGGGCAACCACATCGAGGTCCGGCACGACGGCACCCGGGTCCCCTACACCGGCGCCGCGCCCGAACAGGGCCCGGGCATCGCCGCGTACGTCCGGATCACCGGGCTCCTCGACGCCCTCGCCCGCACCGTGGACACCGCGCGGCCCCGGCGCACGGCCCGCTTCGCGGAGTGGGACGCACAGACGGCGGGGGACTTCTTCCGCTCCGAGACGAACGAACCCGAGGCCCTGCGCCGCCTCGACCTCGCCGTCCAGGGGCTGTGGTGCGCCGAGGCCGACGAGATCTCCCTCTTCCACGTCCTCTTCTACGTGGCGGCGGCCGGCGGCTTCGAGCAGTTGATGGAGACGCGCGGCTGCGCGCAGGACAGCCGGTTCACGGGGGGCGCGGCCGCTCCCGCGCACGCCGTCGCGGCGCTCCTCGGCGACCGGGTGCGCCTCGGCGAGCGCGTGCGGTCGATCGCGTACGGCTCCGAGGGCGCCCATGCCCGTGTCCGCGTCCGTGTCCGCGTCCGCACGGAGACGTCCGAGTTCCTGGCCCGCCGCGCGATCGTGGCCCTGCCGCCGCACGCCGTACGCGCCCTGGACTTCACGCCACCGCTCCCGCCGGGCCGCGCCGCCTGGCTGGCCCACGCCCCGATGGGCCGCGTCGCCAAGGTCCACGCCGTCTACGACACCCCCTTCTGGCGCGAGGCGGGACTGTCCGGCGTGGCGACGCTGTACGACGACGGCCCGGTCGGCGTCGTGTTCGACAACTCCCCGGACGCCGGCGGGCCGTACGGCATCCTCGTCGGCTTCGTGTACGCCGACCGGCTCGACCGCTTCGCCGCCCTGGAGGAGACCGCACGCCGGGCCGCCGTCCTCGACAGCCTCGCCTCCGTCGTCGGCCCGCGCGCCCGCCGGCCGCGCGACTACACCGAGAAGATCTGGACCCACGACCCGTTCGCGCGGGGCGGCTACGAGGCGTACCTGACCCCCGGCGGGTGGAGCGCCGCCGGAGAGGACGGCTGGCGGGCACCGACCGGCCCCGTGCACTGGGCGGGCACGGAGACCGCCTCGGAGTGGAACGGCTACATCGACGGCGCGGTGTCGTCGGGCTACCGGGCCGCCGACGAGGTACTGGCGGCGCTGCGGGCGGCGGACGCGGGAGGGACGGGACGATGACGGACGAGGGAACCCGGGGCGTGCGGGCGGCGGACGGACGGGCGCGGGGCGACGGGGTCGGGGACGTACCGGTCGGGGACGCGCGGGCGGGCGCCGGGGTCGGGGACGTACCGGCGGGGGCCGGGGAGGACGTGCCGGTGGGGGCCGGGGAGGACGTGCCGGTGGGGGCCGGGGAGGGCGGGCCAGTGGGTGCCGGTGACGTACGGGCACGGCGGGCCGTACCGGCGCAGGAGGACCCACGGGCCGTGGCCGAGCGGGCGCGGCTGGTGGTGCGGGCGGCGCCGGGAAGCCAGCGCGCCTTCGCCGAGCGCATCGGCATGGACCCCACCGCACTGTCCAAGTCCCTGTGCGGCGGCCGCCGTCTCGCGGACCACGAGCTCGCCGCCATCGCCCGGGAGGGCCGGGTGTCCGTACGGTATCTGCGGACCGGCCAGGGCCGCCCGCCCGCCGGGGCGGACCGCCGACCGGAGGGCGGCGCACGACGCCGGGCCGACGCGGTGGACGCGGAGGTACGCAAGGAGCAGATCCTGCGGGCCACCGCACGGCTCATCGCCCGGCGCGGCTTCCACCGGGTGCGGGTCGCCGACATCGCGCGCGCCTGCGGCACCAGCACCGGCACGATCCACTACCACTTCCCGACGAAGGAGGACGCGCTGCGCGCCTCCCTGCTCCACTGCGCGGACCGCCTCCACCGGCGGCTCGACGCCGAGTTCCGGGACGCGGACGGCGCGGCCGAGAAACTGCGCCGGCTCATCGACGTCCAGCTCGTCACCCGCGACGAGGACCGCGACGAGTGGTCGGTGTGGGTGCAGTCCTGGAACGAGGCGATCCTCGACCCCGGCCTGCGGGAGGGGCAGCGCGCCGTCTACACCCGCTGGCGGCGGACGGTGCTCGACCTGGTCCGCGCCTGCCAGGCCGAGGGGCTCGGGGCGGAGGCCGACGCGGAGGCCCTGACCAGCCGGTTCACCGCGATGGTCGACGGACTGGCGATCCAGGTCCTGGCGGGGACCGCGGAGATGCCGGCGCCGCGGATGCGCGATCTGCTCCTGGACGCGTTCGAGCCGCACATCCCCTTGCGCCGACGCTGACGATCCGGGTCCGGCCCTGCCCGCCCCTCCCTCGGCCCCGAGGTTCTGACGCCCCGACGCCCTGACGCCTTGACGCCTGACGGCCTTCCGTCCTGACGCCCTGACGCCCTGACACCCTGAGAAAGGACCTGTGATGGCGACGGCACCACGCTTCCCCCGCCTGCTCGCTCCCCTGCGCATCGGCGGCGTGACGCTGCCCAACCGGATCGTGTCCTCAGGCCACGACACGGTCCTCGCGGAGGACGGGGCCGTGACAGACGACCTGATCGCCTATCACGAGGCGCGTGCGGCGGGCGGCGTCGGCCTGATCGTGCTCCAGGTCTCCGGCGTGCACGAGTCCGCGCGCTACACCACGCACGTCCTGATGGCCACGGACGACTCCTGCGTCCCCGGTTACGCCCGGCTCGCGCGGGCGGTCCACCGGCACGGTACGAAGGTGTTCGGCCAGCTCTTCCACCCGGGGCGGGAGATCCTGGAGTCCGCCGACGGCACCGCGCCCGTGGCGTGGGCCCCTTCGGCCGTCCCGAGCGAGCGCTTCCACGTGATGCCGCGGGCGATGACCGAGCGCGAGATCCAGGAGGTCGTCGACGGCTACGGCCGGGCGGCCCGGCGGCTGCGCGAGGCGGGCCTCGACGGCGTGGAGGTCGTCGCCAGCCACGGCTATCTGCCGGCGCAGTTCCTCAGCCCGCACGTCAACGTCCGTACCGACGGTTGGGGCGGCGACCCGGAGCGCCGGCTGCGCTTCCTGCGCGAGGCCCTGCGCAGTGCCCGGGAGCAGGCGGGGCCCGGCTTCGTCGTGGGCCTGCGCGTCTCGGGCGACGAACTGAGCCATGACGGCCTGGACACCGAGCTCGTCCTGAGGACCGTCGCCCGGCTCGACGGCGAGGGACTGCTCGACTACGTGTCGGTGTGCGCGGGCAGTTCGTCCAGCCTGTCCGGCGCCCAGCACATCGCCCCGCCGATGGCGCGTCCCGCCGGGTACACGGCGCCGCTCGCCGCGCGCGTCCGGGCCGTGGTCTCCGTTCCGGTGATGGTGGCGGGCCGCATCAACCAGCCGCAGGAGGCCGAGCAGATCATCGTCGCCGGGCAGGCCGACGCCTGCGCCATGACCAGGGCCCTGATCTGCGATCCCGAGCTGCCGGCCAAGACGGCCGGCGGGCGCGCCGAGGAGATCCGGGCGTGTGTCGGCTGCAACCAGGCGTGCATCGGCCACTTCCAGCTCGGCCACCCCATCTCCTGCATCCAGCACCCGGAGACCGGGCGGGAGCGCCGCTTCGTGCCGCTGCCGCCGGTGACGCGGCGCCGGAGGGTCCTGGTCGTCGGTGGCGGTCCGGCCGGTCTGAAGGCCGCGGCGGTCGCGGCCGGGCGCGGTCACGACGTGGAACTGCACGAGGCCGGCCGACGGGTCGGGGGCCAGGTGCTGCTGGCGGAACTGCTCCCGGGGAGGGCGGAGTTCGGCGGGGTGATCACCAATCTGGAGGGCGAGGCGCGCCGTGCGGGGGTCCGGATCCTGACCGGCTCGCGGATCGACGCCACGGCTCTCGCCGCCGCCTCCCCCGACGCCGTCCTCCTCGCGACGGGCGCGGTGCCCCGCCGGCCTCCGCTGGAGCTGATGGACGACCCGGTGGTCCTGGACTCGTGGGCGGTGATCCGCGGCGCGGAGGTGCCGCGCGGCCGGATCGTGGTGGCGGACTGGCGCGGCGACTGGATCGGCCTGGGCGTCGCACTTCTGCTCGCGGGCCGGGGCCGGAAGGTGACCCTGTGCGTGACGGGCTTCGCGGCCGGCGAGCACCTTCAGCAGTACGTACGGGCGGGGATGCTGGCCGAGGCGGCACGCGCCCGGATCGAGATCGTCCCCAACGTCCGGCTGTACGGCGCCGATCCGGACACCGTCTACCTCCAGCACACCCTGACCGAGGAACCGGTGCTCGTGGAGGACGCCGCCGCCGTCGTCCTGGCCCAGGGCCACACCCCGGTCACCGACCTCACGCCCCCGACCCCGCACCTGGTCCTGTCGGTCGGGGACTGCGTCAGCCCGCGCACGGTCGAGGAAGCGGTCCTGGAGGGCCTGACCGCGGCGGCGTCGCTCTAGGGCGCGGCCAAGCGGTTCGCACGGGCGGTCACCCGGGCTGCGGCGCGAGGTGCGGGCGGTCGCGGGCGCCGCGGCGCCCGGTGTCGAGCCGAGCGTCGAGGAGCGCACCGACGACCGGCGCACGGTGAGCGGCATGATGGGCAAGCGGTTCCGGCTGTCGCTGCACCTGCCGACCACACGCGCCAGCGCCGCCTTCCGCGCCCTGGGCTGGCGTACGGAGACCCTCCGGGTCCTGAAGGCGTCACGGGACGACGGCCTCGATGCGACCGTCCTCCGCGCGGGCCGCGCCCTCCGCATCTCGGCCTCCACACCCGTCCTATGGATCCGCTCCCACTGGCAACGCCCACCGACACCGCAGTGCAGCCCGGTCACACGCTGTGCGTCACGTGCGAGGCTGGGGCTCCTGCCCCACCTGCGAGGGCCTGGGCTTCGTGCACGGCCGGCCCTGCCCGGAGTGCGACCTGGGCATGGACTGCCCGGACTGCCAAGACACCGGCCGACAGCCCGCGCCGGGCGCGGACGAGAGCCACTGAGGAGCGGACGCGCGACACGGCCCGGGTGGCCGCTGCCCTCGAGGCCGCCGGGTGGCGGCTACCGGGCGCCGGATACCACCGCTCGCTATCTCCCGGTGACGCGGATTCTCAGCTCGTAGGGCCTCCCGCTGCTGATGGCCTCCGCCTGGTCGGCCAGGTCGGACGAGGTGAAGCCGAGGAGTGCCCGTTCCGCCGCCGCGCGCAGCAGGGGCACGATCGTCGCCGCCGGGCGGCCCCGGTGGGAGAGGGCGAGCTCGGCGAAAGCCTGCTGGTAGGGGACGTCGTACGCACTCGCGGGGTCCGCGAGAAGGTGGTCGAGGTGCTGCCGGTCCACACTGAGCTCACCCATGACGGCTCCCTTGCTCCGGTGGGCCGGGTACGTCCCGGCCCCGTGTCTTCGACGCTAAGGGGAGGGTCTGACAGTGTCCGTCCCGCCGGCCGCCGGCGCCCCGCCGCTAGGCTGCCGACCATGATCGTTCCGGTTCCCCCCGACCCGTACCCGGCGCCCGACCCCGACCCCGACCCCGCCGTGCCGCCGCCGCTCACTCTCGACGCCGCGAAGGCCCTTCAGGGGATGCTGGGCGCCGAGATCGGGCCGGGGCTCGGCGAGCGGGAGCTCGACGGGGTCGAGGCGCGGTTCGGGTTCACGTTCGCGGCGGATCACCGGACGTTCCTCGCCGCCGGGCTGCCGCTGGGCTCGCCGAGCTGGCCGGACTGGCGGAACGGCGACCCGGAGGACCTGGCCCGGCGGCTGGCGCGGCCGGTGGAGGGGGTGCTCTTCGACGTGGAGCACAACCGCTTCTGGCATCCCCGCTGGAGCCCGAGGCCCACGGGAACGGCCGAGGCCGTGCGGGTCGCGCGGGCCGAGCTGGCGACCGTCCCGCAGCTCGTCCCCGTCTACGGCCATCGCTATCTGCCCGGCACGGCGGGCGCGTGGGGCCACCCCGTGCTGTCCGTCCACCAGACCGACATCATCCTCTACGGGAACGATCTCGCCGACTACGTCCGGCGCGAGTTCACCGGCCGTTCGAGCAGCCTCTTCGCACGGGCGACCGTCGGCTTCTGGTCGTACTTCGTCGGGAGCGGTCCGAGTATCGACGTCACCGCGCCCACGCCGTACCGGCCGTACGCCGTCACCGCGCCGGAGGCGGTCGAGCAGCTACGGATCTTGGCGCTGGAGCGACTGCTCGGCCGGCGGCACCACCCGGAGCAGTTGATCGAGGCGGGGCTGACCGCTCTGGTGCTCGACGTCGAGTCGGAGTCGCTGCCGCTGCTCGCCGGTCTGACGCGCGCCGAACACGGCGAGGCGGAGGCGCTGTTCCGTCGGGTCCTGACGGAGCTGGGCCTGGCCCCGGAGACGGGTACCGGAGCGGTCACCGAGGCGTCGGCGCGCTGGGAGCTCGTCCGCTGGTGGCTCCGGCTGGCCGTGAACGGCGCCCTGACTCCCGCCGCCGGCGGTGACCTGATCACGTACGAGGGCTGGGAACCCCTGGGCCGGCCGCCGGCGCTCCGGCCGCTCGTCGACCTCGTGGAGGCGTATCACGTGGCGTCCGACGGGGCCGGGACGGAGGCAGCGGGGAGCGGGACGCGCGAGCGGGCCGCCGCGGCGATCGTCGCGGAGGCCGAGGCACTCCTCGCGGGCCCCTGGCCACCGCCGACCACAACCACGCCTACGCCCACGCCCACGGCCACCGCCCGGTCGGCGGGCCGGACGGCGGCGCGGAAGCGGCAAGCACTAGGGTGAGGGCATGCCTAGAACTTCTCCTTCTGTCGCTATGGAAGCCCTTCTCTCCGGCAACCGGCGTTTCGTGTCGGGCACGCCGGAGCACCCCAACCAGGATGCCGCGCGCCGCAAGGAGTTGGCGCCGGGGCAGGAGCCGTTCGCGGTGATCGTGGGCTGCTCCGACTCCCGTCTCGCGGCCGAGATCATCTTCGACCAGGGGCTCGGGGACCTGTTCGTGGTCCGGACCGCCGGTCACGTCGTCGGCCCCGAGGTGCTCGGCAGTGTCGAGTACGCGACCAGCGTCCTCGGGGCGCGCCTGGTCGTCGTGCTCGGGCACGACTCCTGCGGCGCGGTCGCCGCCGCCCGCGCGGCGGTGGAGGACGGCTTCGCGGCGGGCGGCTTCGTACGGGATGTGGTGGAGCGCGTGACGCCCAGCATCCTGGCGGCGCGCTCCGCCGGTCTCACCGCCGACAGCGACATCATCGACGAGCACATCCGGCACACCGTGGACCACCTGGTCGACCGTTCGCGGCTGCTGTCGAAGCAGGTCGAGGCCGGCGAGGTCGCCGTCGTCGGACTCGGCTACGCCCTCGCCGAGGGCAACGCCCGCGTCGTGACCACGCGCGGCGAGGTCCCGGAGGGGGCCCCGGCGTCGTGACGCTACGCTTCGACTGCTCCGACCCGTCCGCCCGTGCGGAGGGGCTGCGGGAGGCGACCGCCGCCGTACGGAAGGGCCGGCTCGTGGTCGTACCGACCGACACCGTCTACGGGGTCGCGGCCGACGCCTTCGACCCGGCGGCGGTGGCGGGGCTCCTCGCGGCGAAGGGCCGGGGGCGGCAGAAGCCGTCTCCCGTGCTCGTGGACTCCGCCGAGGCGCTGGACGGCCTGACGGAGGAACTTCCGGACGCGGCCCGGGCGTTGATCGACGCCTTCTGGCCGGGCGGGCTGACCCTGGTGGTCAGGCACCGGGCCTCGCTGGCCTGGGACCTGGGCGAGACCGGCGGCACGGTCGCGATCCGCATGCCCGACCATCCGCTCACGCTCGACCTCCTGGCCGCGACGGGACCGCTGGCGGTGTCCAGCGCGAACCTGACCGACCACCCGTCGCCGCAGGACTGCGACGCGGCGCAGGGCATGCTGGGCGACTCGGTCGACGTCTACCTCGACGGGGGCCGCACGGCCGGCGGGGTCTCGTCGTCGATCGTGGACCTCAGCGGGCCGGTGCCGGTCCTCGTCCGTGACGGGGTGCTGTCGGTGGAGCGCCTGCGGGCCGTCGTGCCCGACCTGGTCATGCGATAGGCGCGAGGCGCGACCACGCCCGCGAGCGGCCACGGCTGACCGCCCCCGACCAGGGGGCGGTCAGCGCAGGTACGCGAGTCGCGCGAGGCGCGGCGCGCGGCGGACCAGCCAGGCGCTGAGCAGTCCGAGGACCGCTCCCGCGGCCACGTCGCTGGTGTAGTGCGCGCCGCTCTGCACGCGCTCGACCGCCACCAGTGCGGCGGGTACGGCGCACGCGGCCCCGGCGGCCGGCCAGGTCGGCGCCACCGCGGCCGTGAAGGCCACCGCCGCCGCCGTATGCCCGGACGGGAACGACGAGGTGTCGGGACGGTCGTCCACCTCGTCGTGCGGAAACCACTCCTTCGGCGGCCGGGGCCGGTCGGCCATCTGCTTCCCGAGACCGTTGGACACGACCTGCGCCACCACCAGGGCCGCCAGGCCCGCCCCGGCCGCCTTCCGCCCGCGCCACCCGCCCCACCACGCCATCGCGACCGCGGCACCGCACCACAGCTTCGTACTCTCGGCGGCCTCCTCGACCCCCGAGAGCACCCTGCCGACGGCGGGCGGAATCCGGGCCGCCGCCCGCTGACTCAGCACCCGGTCGACCTCACGCACCCATGCCACCACGCTCATGGCCTGCACGTATCCCGAATCACCCCCTCTCATGCCCACCGCCTCCCCCGCCCGCGCCGCCCCCGGCGACGCGTCCGGCTTCCCCGGTGGGGCGAGCGGGCGCGGCGATTACTCACCGTGAGGAACGTCACCCGTTCGGGCTCGCGCCGAGTGCCCGCTCCGAGGCCGTTTCCTACGGTGAGTCCGTCGGTTGTCCCGCCCTGAGGAGGATCTGGATGCACAGCCGCACCGTGATCGCCAGCATAGCCCTGGGCGTTCTCTCCGCCGCCCCGCTCACCGGCGTCGCACACGCCCAGGATCTCAACTGCGAGAATTTCCTCTACCAGGAGGACGCCCAGGCCGAATTCGACCGGGACCCGAGCGACCCGCACGGGCTGGACGAGGACCAGGGCCCGGACGACGGCATCGCGTGCGAAGTACTGCCGCGACGCTCGACCACCGGAACGGTGCGGCCGGCGCCCACCGCCACGGGTGGCACCGTGACGCAGCCCGTGAACCCGGCCATGCCCACCCGCGGCACCCAGGCCGGGGTGGGTGGGGCGTCCGGCATCAGCGACCTCAGCACGGGAATCGGCCTCGCTCTGGCGCTCGGGGCGACCACGGCCGGCGGCTATGTCGTCGTCCGCCGCCGCCGGGCCTGACCCCCACTCACCGCGCCCGTACCACTCGCAGTACGGGCGCGCCGCCGCGCCGTCGAGGGTGAGCCCGCGCTCGTCCTCGACGGTCGCGCTCGTCCTCGACGGTCGCGCGGCGGGATCGACGGCCCTGCCGGCCGGTCGCTGTCCCTGACATGGGGCGGTGGATCACCCAGGCCGGTTGAGTACGCGTGCTCAGGCGCGGCGTCCCGGTCCGCTCGTAGCGTCCGGGGCATGCACATAGACCACGCTGCCCGCGGCCCCCTGGGTCGGGCGGGTATCACCGCGGTGGCCTCCTGCCTGCCGGAGCGAGAAGTGACGTCCCGGCAGGTGCAGGAGCGGATCGCCGCGGCCTCCGGGATGGCCCTGCCGGCGCGGATGCTCGAACGGGTCACCGGGATCGCCTCGCGCCGGGCGGTGGCGGAGGGCGAGTACGCCTCCACGCTCGCGGTGCGGGCCGGCCGCACGGCCCTGGAGCGGGCCGGGCTCACCCCGTACGACGTGGACCTGCTCGTCTTCGCGTCCGCGACACGGGACGTGGTGGAGCCGGCGACCGCGCACATCGTCCAGGCGGAACTGGGCTCCCGGGCCCACGCGTTGGACGTGACCAACGCGTGCAACAGCTTCGTCAACGGCATCGACACGGCGCGGGCGATGATCCTCGCCGGCCGCGCCCGCCGGGCCCTCGTCGTCACCGGCGAGACACCGAGCCGCGCCGTACGGCACGAGCCGTCCGGACCCGACCAGTTGCGGGACGGGTTCGCCGGCTACACCTTCGGCGACGCCGGTGCCGCGGTCGTCGTGGAGGCGGTGGAGCGGGGCGGCATCCTCGACGTGGACACCGAGACCCACTCGGAGCACTGGTCGGTCGGCGGCATCTTCGGCGGCGGTTCGCGCCACCCCCGCGGGGACGAGCACACCTACTTCCACGGCGACGGCGGCGAGTTGCGCGAGGTGTTCGAGAAGGTCGGCACGTCGGTGCTCGACCGGATGCGGCAGCGCACCGGCCTCGCGTGGGACGACTTCCGGCACATCCTGGTGCACCAGGTCACCCTGCCGTACCTGGAGCGGTTCGTGGAGCTCACCGGTGTCCCCCGGGACCGGCTCGTCGTCACCGTCCCGGAGCTCGGCAACATGGCCAGCGCCACGCTGGGCGTCCAGCTCGACCGCGTCCACGACGGGCTGCGGAGCGGCGACCGGGTCCTGTTCGTGGGCCTCGGCGGCGGCGTGAGCATCATGACGATGGTGTGGGAGAAGGCATGAGCGCCCTGTGGGTGGTGGTGCCGGCCCACCAGGAGGCCGCGCGCATCGGCGCCACGCTGGAAGCGCTCGCGGCCCAGCGCGACCGCGACTTCACCCTCGTCGTCGTGGACAACGCCTCCACCGACGGCACCGCCGCGATCGCGCACGACTTCGCCCGCCGCGCGCCCTTCCCCGTCCATGTCCTCGACGAGCCGGAGAAGGGCGTGGGCTGCGCCGTGGACACCGGCTTCCGCTACGCGATCGGGCACGGCGCGACATGGCTGGCCCGCACCGACGCCGACTGCCTGCCGCACCCCGGCTGGACGGCCGGCGCCCGCGACGCCCTGCACCGGGGCGCCGGCCTCGTGTGCGGACGCATCGACGCGCGCCGCGACGAGCACGGGCCGCTCGGGCGGGCCGCCTTCCGCGCCCTGGTCCGGATCGCCGCGTTCTTCGGCCGGATCCGGCCCGCCCACCACCGCCGCCACGGCTACCTCACCCCGTACCGGATGCACGCCGGCAACAACATGGCCGTCACCGCCGCCCTGTACGAGGCCGTCGGCGGCATGCCGCGCCGCCCGTCGCCCACCGACCGGCTCTTCCTCAACCGGGTACGCCGCCACACCACCGCCATCGTCCACGCCCGCGACATGGTCGTGGAGAACTCCACCCGGCGCCTGCGCGCGTACGGGGTCGTCGGCACCGCCCGCTGGTACCTGGACAAGGGCCCGGGCCGTCAAGGGGAGGACCCGCGCTGATGCTCGACGCACTCGCCCACGCCCTGCGCGCCCGCCCCGAGCTGCCCGCCGTCCTCGGCACCACCCGCACCGGAGCCGTACGCGTCAAGGCGGCCCGCGGGGACCTGGCCGCCCTCGCCGACCGCTGGACCGCCGCCCTGCACCGGCGGGGCATCGGGCGCGGCTCCACCGTCGGCGTCGCCGTGCGCCCCGGGCCCCGGGCGCTCGCCGTGATGCTGGCCGTGCACCGGCTCGGCGCCCGGGCGGCGGTCCTCGACCCGGGCGCCGGACCGGACGTGCTGCGGGCCCGGCTCGCCCTCGCCCGGCCCGACCTCGTCCTCGCCGACGCCACCGCCCAGGCCGTCGCCGGCTGGGCCCGGCCGCTCGCCCGCCGGGCCCGCCTGGCTCTGCCGGACCTCGCCGAGCTCGGCCCGGTCGTCACGGTCGGGCCCCGACTGCCCGGCTGCGCCCCCGCCCTGGACACCGGCGTCCGCACCACGGGCCTGCCGCGCCCGGTGGACGAGGACGGCGACTCGGTCATCGTGTTCACCTCGGGCACCACCTCGCGGCCCCGGGCGGTGGTGCACACCCGCTCCTCGCTCGCCGCCGGCATGGCCACGGTGGCCGAGCTCGTACGGCCCGAGGCCGGCCGGCCCGTCCTCGGCGGCACGTTCTTCGTCCTCCTGCCCTCCCTCGCGAGCGGGGCGCCGGTGGCGCTGCCCGCCCGCTCCCCGCGCGTCCTGGCCCGGCAGATCCGCCGGCTCGCCCCGCAGGCCACCTACCTGACACCGCCACAGTTGCGGCGGCTGCTGTCGGCGGGCGGCCGGTTCACGGGGCGGGTGTGGACGGGTTCGGCCCCCGCGAGCGCCGACCTGCTCACGCGCGTCAAGCAGGCGGGCGCGGACGAGGCGTGGGGGGTGTACGCGCTGACCGAACTCTTCCCCGCCGCCGCCGTGGAACAGGCCGACAAGGCCGCCTTCACCGGCGACGGCGACCTGGCGGGCTCTCCCCTGCCGGGCGTCACGGCCACGACGGACGCCTCCGGCCAACTGCTCCTGTCCGGCGCCGCCGCCCGCCACCGCTACCTCGGCGAGGAACCGGACCCGTGGGTCGCCACCGGTGACCGCGCCCGCCTCGACGGCGGCGGCCGCATCGTCCTGGAGGGCCGCGCCAAGGACATGGTGCTGCGCCGCGCGGAGAACATCTACCCCGGCCTGTACGAGCCCGCGCTGCACGTGCCGGGCGTCGAACTCGCCCTGCTGGTCGGTGTGCCCGCCGACGACGGCGACGAACGCCTCGTCGCCGTCGTCCAGCCGCGACAGGGTGCCGACCATGACGCCCTGCGGGCCGCGCTGACCGGCCCGCTGGACCGCATGGGCTCCGCCCGGCCGGACGCGCTGCTCCTTGCCGACATCCCCCTGTCCGGACGGTCCCTCAAGCCGGACCGCGCCGCCACCTCCCGCCTGGCCACCGAGCGGCTGGCCGCCATCCGTCCGGCCGCCCCGCGCCGTGCCGCCGGCCGGCTCGCGGGGCGCGGCGCGGAAGGGGGCCGGGGGTGACCGCGCCGGCCGGTGCGGTGCTGCGGGCCGGTGGACCGGTGCAGGCCCGTGCGCTGCTGCGGGCCGGAGTGCCACTGCCGGCCGGAGGGCCGGCGTGGGCCGGAGTCCCGCTGCGGGCCGGTGGACCGGCGTACGGCGAGGCGGCCGGCGCCCCGGTTCCCCTCCCCGCGGTCGGCGCGCGGACGCGCCCGCACGTCGGCCCTGAGTCGGAGCGGGACATCGCCGCCGCATGCATCCGTGTCCGCTACGGCATCGGGCGCGGCACTCGGCAGATGCCGTGCCCTGTCTACGGGTTCGCCCGCACCGCCCCGCGCCCGCTGCGGCCCTGTGACACCAGCCGGACACACCCCCGATGCGACGACCGCCGCCATCAGCCCACCGACCCCACTGAAGGGCACGTCCGTTGACCGACTCCCTGCCCACGCCCACCCCGGTGGCCGCGCCCACGGCCGCCGCGACGGCTCGCGCCCGGCGCCGTGACCGGCGGGTGTACACCCGCTCCCACCCCGTGCTCTTCGGTCTGCTGGCCGCGACGCGCCGGCGGCCGGTGGCCCGGATCGGCGGCGCCGTGCTGGTGCACGGCACCGAGCCGTACCGGCAGGCCCTCGCCCGCGTCCCGCTCGACCGCACCGCGGCGGGCACCACGGGTGGCGCCGCGCGCGAACTGTCGGTCGGGGGCGCGCTGTTCGACCAGGAGGGCGCGGGCCACCGCGACGCGCGGCGGGCGGTCGCCGAGGACCTCGGGGCGGCCGGGGTGGAGCGCCTGCGCCCGGTGTGGCGGGAGGTCCTGGCCCGCCGTACGGCGCCGCTCGCCGCCGGGCACACGGTGGACCTCGTCCCGCTGGCCCGCGAACTGGCCGGGGCCACCGTCCGCGCGCTCCTCGGCACCACCGCCCCTTCCGAGCACATCGCCGAGGCGGCCGCGTGCGCGGCGGCCGCCGCCGTGCGCGACCATCTGCCGGGCCCGCGGCCGCCCGGTGCCGCTCGGGCGGCGGCCGCGGCGGCGGCGCGGCTGGAGGAACTGCTCGCCACGGCAGACCCCGGCGATCGGGCGGAACCGGCCCTGCGGGCCATGCTCGCGGTCGCCGCCGTCAACACCACGGTGGCGGCGCTGCCGCGCGCCGTCGCCTGGTGCGCCGACGCGCGGCTGTGGGGCCAGGCGGCCGACGACCGGCTGCGGCCCGTCCTGGTCGGCGAGTTGCTGCGGGTGATCGCCCCTTCGCCGCTGCTGCCGCGCGTGGCGGCGGCCGACGCGGAACTGGACGGCTGTCCCGTACGGGCCGGGGACCGTCTGATCCTCGTGGCGCGGCACGCGGCCCGCGCCCACAGCGACCCGCCGGACGCCCACCGCCCCGCTCCGCCCGGCGAGGCCCGGCTCGTCTTCGGCGCGGGCAGCCACGCCTGTCCCGGCGCCCGCCTGGCCCTCGCCCAACTCGACGATCTGCTCGCCGTGTTGGCCCCGTACCGTCCCACCGTCGTGCGCGCCCGGGTCGACCGGGGCGCGGCCCTTCCCGGCTGGCGTTCCCTGGCCATAAGGGCGGCCCGGCTGTCCCCGGAGGACCGATGACCACGGTCGCCGTCACAGGGGCGAGCGGCTTCTGCGGCTCCCATGTCGCCGCCGCGGCCGCCGCCCGGGGCGCCGAGGTGCTGTGCGTCGGGCGCCGCCCCGGGCCGGTCGGCCGGCACGTCCCCTGGGACGCCGCCCGCGAGGTGCCGGACCTGTCCGGGGCGGACGTGGTCGTGCACTGCGCGGCGGCGGTGGGTGACCCGGTGCCCGGTTCGCGCGCCGAGGCCGCGATGCGTGCCGTCAACGTCGACGGCACGGCGCGGCTCCTCGAGGCCGCCGCGGGCCGGCCGGTGGTGTGGGTGAGCAGTGCCAGTGTGTACGCGCCCGGGCGCGGGCGTTCGCGTATCACCGAGGACCATCCGGTGCGGGGGCACCTGAACGCGTACGGCCGGACCAAGGCCGCCGGTGAGGCGCTGGCGCTCGCCGCGGGTGCCGTGGTGCTGCGGCCGAGGGCGGTGTACGGGGCCGGGGATCCGCATCTGGTGCCCCGGCTGCTGTCGCGCGTGCGCCGCGGACTGCTCCTGCTGCCGGGGCCCAGCGTGCGGCTCAGCCTGACGGCCGTGGAGAACCTGGCCGACGCCTGTCTCGGGGCGGCCGACTGGCCCCCGGGCGCGTACAACATCGCCGACCCGGCACCGTACGACCGGGACGAGGCGATACGGACGGTGCTGCGCGCCCACGGCGTACGGGCCCGCGTCGGGCATCTTCCACTCCCGGCCGCCCGCGCCGCGGCGAGCGCCGCCCAGGCCCTGGCCAGGTTGCGCCCGCAGACCGAGCCGGCGCTCACCCCTTACGCCGTGCAGCAGCTCGCGCACCCGGTCGTCCTGGACGTCGCCAAGGCCGAGGCGCAGGGGTGGAGCGCGCGCCGGACGCTGCTGGACTACGCGCATGCGACGGCGACAGCGGCCGGCGGCGCGAGCGGGGCCGGGACTGTGTGACGCCGCCGGAGCGGCGTCTGCGAGGGGGCGCATGCGGACGGGTGGAGTCCGATTGTCAGACCCCCGCGCCATGATCACTCCATGACGACTGCCGCACCCGCCCTCTCGCTCACCGACCGCGCCGCGTACGACCTCGCGGTCGAGCAGGCCCTCGCCGCCGCAGCGGCGTACTACGCCGATGGGGACACCGTTCTCGACGACGCCTCCAAGGTCGGGACACTCGCAAGAAGCGGACGATGTTGGATGGCTCCACGGTGACACGAAAGCGGGAACAGAAGATGCGGCCTTCCTGCGGCATGCCCCAAGGCATCGTCCTGCTGTCGACGCCGGAAGGCTGGTGCCACAGTGTCCTCACCGTGGAAGACGGAATGCTCTGCGGGCGCCTCGCGGACGTGCCGATCAATGCCGACCCGGCCGAGGCGCGGACCGCCGCGGCCGCCATGGTCGTGGCACTCGCCCACGACTTTCACGAAGCCGACGTCGAAGTGACGTGGGATTCACCCCGGGAACCCTGGTCCTGGACCGACCAGGTGACCCCCGTGGCGGGTAGCAAGAGCGCCCAGCCGAACTCCTGACGTTCAGCGACAAGCTCAGGCCGGACCGACTACACCCGTTCCTGGTACACCCTGATCTCGGCTGGTTCAAGTGTCTTGATGGCGTTCCAGGCTGCCCGTTCTGTCAGGCTTCGGGACCACCCTTCGAGGTCTTCTCCGGCATCGTGGAAAAACCATGAGTCGAAGCTGCCCAGGACCTCCAGGGCGGGAGCGGGTGCGTATCGAAGCTCGCAGTGGACCTGCACGTAATGGTCGTGCTCACCGTCGCTGTCGGAGATCGCAAACTGTCGGACCAGGTCCAGCGTGAACAATCGAGGGCCGTCGAACGAGTAGGTTCCGTATTGGAACAGGAGGCCGTCAGCGTCAGGGGTGTTGGAGACGTCGAACAGCCGTCGGCCGAAACGGAGAAACGCGAGCCACGCTTCTTCCGTAGTCAGGTCGGCAAGCATGTGCCGGTCAGCTCTCAGCTCTCTCTCGAGCAGACCCTCGGCCTCTGCCAGCGCTCTCCGTGCCATATCCAACCTCCTCGTCAGCAACGGGCGGAGCTCCGCGTACGCGACTCGGCCGGCCTCCTGGCCAGAGCATTGCCTTCATGGCTTCCGGTCTGCAAGGAACCGAGCTTCTCTCTTACTTCCGATTCGCCCTGGCCTACCACAGGATGGGGCGATTGGCTGATGTGTATTCGTCTGCGATGTTGAACACGCTGGCACAGTGAGGGCATTCCGCCTTGCCGAAGAGGTGGGCGATTCCGTTGGCGAGTGGCTCGTGCCCGTCGCGGACGGCAGTCTCGTACATCCAGCGCCCGACGCCGGAAAGTTCCTCGGAGGAAGCCGGTCGTAGGCCACGACGGGCCACGTCGCCCAGGTTCCAGTCCCGGATCGCTGAATAGCGCCCGTGGTCCCCGATGGCGATCGTCACTTCCACGGCGCAGTTGGGGCAGGCCAGGTGGTAGAAGTCGTCCGTGAAGTCCCCCAGGACGGCACTCCAGTGATACTCCTCCATGGCCGCGAGCGAATCGCGGAAGACCGTGAGGTAGTCGACCGGCTGCGATTGCAGGTGCCGGTCCAGCAGCTTGCGGAACTCCGCGATCTCGTCGGCGCAGTCCGCCAGCAGATCGTCGCAGCCGTGGTGCCCTGCCGCGCGTCGCAGGATCGCTCCCGCCAGTCCACGCGCCGGTGCGCTCGTGGAGGCAAGACGTATAAGACGCGACAGTGCGGCAAAGCTGGCGGGGAAGACCAGGTCGTGTTCGAGGATCAGCCGGTATCCCAGCTCCTCCCATGTCTCGGCGTCGTCCTCGACCTCCACCCGTTCCAGAAGTGCCGGGACACGGTCGACGTCCCCGTAGCAGTCGTGCATCTGTGTCCGGTTCACCACCTGAGCATTAAAGCGCTCCATGGCAGCCGGAGTGAGCGACATCGTCCTGCCCGAGGTCTGCCCCGGGTGCGGCGGGGACATCGACATGTCCGGTGAGCGGTGGGAGTGCGCGGGCGGGGCGAGCGGCGGGTGCGGGAAGCTGCCGTCCCTGAAGTACGCCGTGGGCCGCGACCAGCTCGACATCGACGGTCTGGGCCTGACCTACCTGGAGGCGCTCGTCGAGGCCGGCCTGGTCGCCGACGTCGCCGACCTGTTCTTCCTCACCAGGGAGCAGCTCGCCGGGGCGACGGGCAGCGACAAGCGCGCCGACTCGCTTCTGGCCCGGCTCGCGGAGGCCAGGAAGCAGCCGCTGAACCGCGTGTTCTGCGCGCTGGGCGTGATACGGACCGGCCGCACGCTCTCGCGGGAGATCGCCCGCCACTTCGGCACGATGGACGCCATCCGGGCCGCCACGCCGGAGGAGTTGGCGGAGGTGAACAAGCTTCCGGCGGCCAACGCCCCGAAGATCGCGGCGCACATCGCCGCGCTGGGCCCGGTCATCGACAAGCTGGCCGAGGCCGGGGTGAACATGGTCGAGCCCGGCGCAGGCGAGGTGGGCCCGGAGAGCAGGCCGCTGGCGGGCGAGTCGGTCGTCGTCACGGGCGGCATGCACGGCCCGCTGGCCGGGCGCAACCGCAACGAGATGAACGAGCTGATCGAGCGTGCCGGCGGCAAGGCGTCCGGCACGGTGTCGAAGAAGACGACCCTGCTCGTCGCGGGTGAGGGCGCCGGGGCGAAGCTGGCCAAGGCGGAGCAGCTCGGCACGCGGGTGCTCACGGAGGACGAGTTCGCCGCCCTGATCGCCGACCACCTGGCCTGAGACGCCCGCAGGCGCCCCGGGCTCCGGTCAGTACAGCGGAGTCTGGGGCAGGTGGTGGTCCGGCCAGAAGGGGTCGTGCGGGGGCGGCGGGGGCGGGGCGGTCCGGGCTTGCGCGGCGGCGTCGGCGAGGCGGCTCGGCCATTCCGCCGCCCACATCAGGGCGGCCGTCCCGACGAGGGGCCAGAAGCCGTCGACGTGGAGCAGGCCCGTGAGCCACACGATGAGCCAGAGCACCAGCGCGTTGACCGACACGAGGATCAGCGACGCCACTCCCGGCACGGGCAGCGTCAGGGTCAGCCGGAAGCGCAGATGGAACAGGGCGGCGACGACGGCGAGGGTCAGCCATCGCGTCCCCGTCGCCGCCACGCCGTCCAGCCACGCCGCCGCGAGCGCCAGACCCGCGAGGCAGAGGACGAAGCCGGCCAGCGCCCGCAGCGCCCCGGGGCGGCGGCGCTTCACCGGCACGGCGAGCACGAGCAGCAGCACCGTGTCCACGGCGACGACGACGAGCCCGGCCGTGAGCAGGGTCCTGAGCCCGCCGTCGAGTGCGACGTCCCGTCCGAGCCGGGCCCCGAGCTCCGCCCCGGCCCACAGGCCGGCGGGCCCCACCACCATCAGCACGAGGGCCGACAGGACCATGCCGAGGCCGACGTGGAGGAAGTGCCGGCGCATCGGCGCGAAGAACTCCCGGTCGGAGCTGCCCCAGTCGGGCTCCTCCACCATGCGCCGCTGGTTCCGGACCACGGCCCGCCCGAGCGTCCGCGTGAAGGGCCAGGGCACGAGCAGGACGGCGGCGGTGAACACGGCGGCGAGCACCACCACGGTCCCCGCCCGCTCGGCCCCGGCGCCGCCGACCCGTAACCCCGCCACGACCTCGGAGGCCACCCACACGCCGCCGGTCACCGTCACCAGCCTTCTGAGGACCCGCCCCGCCGTCTTCATGGATCCAGCATCCCGCCCGGCCCTCCGCGGCGGAACCCCAGCGGCGTGCAGTCGCCGATTCCCCGTCGGCGGCGACGGGGCCGGTGCGGCGTGCGAGGGCTCAGGAGCGGGGGGCGTCGTGGGCGACGTAGTGCCTCAGGCTGCTCAACTCCCGTCCGCCGTCCGTCCGTACGCCGTAGGTGCGGTCGGCGGTGACGGGAACGACCGTGATGTGACCCCGTTTCAGCAGGGCGGTGGAATCGGCGTCCCTGACGGTCTCGGTGCACCGGTCGCCGGGGCGGTCCGGGCAGACGCCGAGCGTGATGTCGTAGCTGTCCGCGCCACCGGGCGCCGCGGGCCGGTAGGCGTGCCAGACGACCTGCCCGTGTCCGACGCTCGACCACACGGGGGGCTTGGCCCGCTGTCCGGCGCTCACGTCCGGATAGTCGACCTTGAGCGCGAAGCGGTCGGTGAAGAGGCCGCGGTCGCGCATCCCGGCGAGGAGTCCGGCCGCGAAGCGGGCGTGGGCCCGGTAGTTGGCCACCGGGAACCGGGTCTGGGAGGCGTCGCCGGACGAGGAGAAGGCGACCGCCGGAACACCCTGGTCGATGGCGGCGAGGGCGGCGCCCACGGTGCCCGAGTCGTTCACCTGGGCGCTGACGTTGGGTCCGGAGTTGATGCCGGTGACCACCAGATCGGGGCCGTCCGTCCAGCCGGCCTTCGCGGCGAGGCCGGTGCGCAGGGCGAACTTGACGGTGTCGGAGGGGGTCGCGCTCGGGCTGTCCGCGGCGCAGGGCCGGTCGGACAGGCAGATGCCGTAGACCGGGGACCCGGAGGGGGTGCCGGAGCAGTCGTTCTCGTAGCCCGCGGGAAGCCGGGTGCGCTCCGCGAGCGTGAGGGTGCCGCCGTTGGTGACGGCGGTGCCCTTGCCGGACTGCACCTGCCAGGGCGCCATGACGACGACGTCGGCGCCGGCGTCGCACAGCGCCTTGCGGATCTCGTACAGGCCGAGGCCGTCGGCGTGGGACGCCTTGGCGGCCTGCATCGAGTCGTCGTTGGAGAGCAGCACCCGCAGGCCGGCCAGCGACGGTGCGGAGGAGGTGGAGGAATCGGCCGTCGTGGGGGAAGGGGTGTCGGCCGTGGCGGCCGTGCCGAGGGACGACAGGACGGCGGCCGTCGCGCCGGCGAGGGAGAGGGAGAGGACGAGGAGGGTGCGCGGGGTGCGTGCCACGAGGGGTTCCTTCGGTGTCGAGGGATGTCGATGGGTGTAGACGACCGTCTATGGGTGTCGACGACCGTCTATGGGGGCTAGGGGTGTCGATGGATGACGAGGGAGGTCGAGGAAGGCCGGTGGGGGCGGCTGAGGCCCGCGCCGTCAGATCGCGAGACCGGCGCCGTAGGGGAAGAGCGGGTCCGCGGTGTCGTGCGGTACGTCGGGGCGGGAGTTCTCGACGGCGGCCATCGAGCGGGGCATCTCGAACGGAAGCCGCCCCTCGGCGCGGGCGCGCCCGAAGGCCACGTCGAGCAGCGCTTCGTCGCTCGCGCCGTAGTCGGCGACGAGCGCGGCGGCCCGTGCGGCGATCTCAGGGACGACGGCGGGCCGTTCGAGGTTGAGGAACACGACGGTCCGCACGGTGTCGAGCAGCCGCAGGATCGGGCTGAGCTCCTCCTCGGTGAAGTCCAGCCGTCCCGAGTGGAAGAGTGCCTCGAAGCGGTTGTCCCGCGGCTCGTACGGTGTGTGCAGCCGCAGGACGGCGAGGTCCGCCTCGGCCGCGTCGCCGACCACGTCCCCGTACCGGGACGCGGTCCGGGGGTCGATGCCCTCCACGTACAGCTTCGGGCGTGGGGAGGTCACCGGCAGGGTGCGGTCGCGGTTCACCAGGACGGTCAGCGAGCGGCGCTGGGCGCTCTCGCCGGCGCCGCGGAACTCGCTGTTCCCGACGATCTCCTCGGCCAGGTCGGGGTCGACGTAGGGGTGGTCGAAGAGACCCAGGACGAACTTCTCGCGCAGCAGGCGGCGTACGGAGACGTCGAGTCGCTTCTCGTCGACGCGGCCGGAGCGGACCAGGTCCACCACGGTCTCGGGGCACGCCTCGCCGCCGAACTGGTCGGCGCCCGCGTCGAGGGCCTTCGCCGCGCGCTCTGCGACGGTGAGGTGCTCGACGCCCCAGGCGCGGGCCCGGTGTGTCTCGCCGAAGATCTCGTGGTCGGTGAGCAGGCCCCAGTCGGTGCAGACGATGCCGTCGAATCCCAGCTTTTCGCGCAGCAGTCCGGTGATGACGCCGTGGTTGAAGCCGAAGCCGACCTCCTCCCAGTCGGTGCCGACGGGCTGCCCGTAGTACGGCATGATCTGCGAGGCTCCAGCGGCGAGGGCGGCCTCGAACGGCGCCAGGTGATAGTCCCGCATGCCGCCGGGGTAGATCTGCTCCTTGCCGTGCGGGAAGTGCGGGTCCTCGCCGTCCTTCTGCGGGCCGCCGCCCGGGAAGTGCTTGACCATGGTGGCCACACTGCCGGCGCCGAGCGTCTCGCCCTGGAAGCCGCGGACGTACGCCTGGACCAGCTCGCTCGTCAGTGTCGCGTCGGCGCCGAAGGTGCCCGACTGGCGCGACCAGCGGGGCTCGGTGGCGAGGTCGATCTGCGGGTGCAGGGCCACGCGCAGTCCGACGGCGAGATACTCGCGGCGGGCGATGTCGGCGAAGCGGTGGACGAGTTCGGGGTCGCGGGTGGCGGCGAGCCCGGTCGGCTCCGGCCAGGCGGAGAAGGCCCCGGCGCTCATCGACGCGCCGATGTGGGTGGTGAAGGAGTGGCGGGGGTCGGTGGAGACGGTCACCGGGATGCCGAGGCGGGTGCCGGCGGCGAGCTCCTGGACGGTGTTGTGCCACCGCGCCATCTGCCGGGGTCCGGCCGTGCCGAAGAGGTTGAAGTGGCTCATCAGCTTGGAGCGGATCGCGCCGGTGGTGTCGGCGGGGACGGGTGCGTCCTCGCCGGACTCGACGGGCCGGCCGTCGGGGTGCAGCGGGAGCACGGTGTGGAAGAGGAGCCCTGCCTTCTCCTCCAGGGTCATCCGGGCGAGGAGGTCGGCGACCCGCTCGTCGACGGTGCGGGAGGGGTCCTGGTAGGGGTGGCCGTCGTCGCGGGCAGCGGGAGTCATGGGTTTTCTCCTGGTGGGGAAGGGGGGCGGTGTTTCAGCGCACGCCGCGGATCGGGAGGACGGAGAGGGCGCCCAGGACGGTGATGACGGCGCCGGTGACGAAGAGCGCGGCGTAGCCGCCGAGGGAGGCGACGACCACCGAGGCCATGAACGGGGCGATGATCTGGGGGCCGGCGTTGGCGATGTTCAGTACGCCCATGTCCCGGGCGGCGTCGCCCGCGCTGGGCAGGACGAGGGTGACCAGGGCGGTGTCCACGGCCATGAAGCATCCGAAGGACAGACCGGTCAGGATGCCGAAGGCGAGCATGCCGGGCCAGGTGGGGCTGAGGACCGGGATCATCATGCCGATCGCGGTGAAGGCGCAGGAGATCGCGATGAACGGCTTGCGGCGGCCCACGCGGTCCGAGAGGACACCGCCGGCCACGGTGGACAGCAGGGTGCAGACCGCGCCGATCGGGGAGAGGATCGCCACCGCGCCTGCCGGGGACAGTCCTTCGGGCAGGTCGATGTGGTCCTGCAGGATGTACAACTGGTAGAGCACGACGGAGAAATAGCCGAGCATCAGCAGGAACCTGCCGATGAAGGCCCAGCGGAAGTCGCTCTCCTTCATCGCGGAGCCGAACGCGGCGAGTTGGCGCCCCAGGGGCTCCGCCGGGGCGGCGGGCCGCTTCCTCTCCCGTACCAGGGCGGTGAACAGCACGGCCACGACGGCGATGACCGCTCCCAGGACGAGGTACCCCGTCCGGACGTCCTTCACGTACGCCGACGCGACCGTGACGCCGATGATCGCGCCGACCGGGGTGCCGATGCCGACCATGGCGGAGGCCAGACCGCGGCGCTCCAGCGGCACCCGGTCGGGGACGATGGCGGTGACGGCGGCCTGGTAGACGTTCATGGTCGCCTGGACGAGGCACCAGCCGACGGTGACGAGGAGGATGCTGCGTACGGCGCCGAGCAGGGCGAGGGCTCCGAGTGCGGCGAGTCCGCCGCCGAGGATCCAGGGATTGCGCCGCCCGGAGCGGTCGGACAGCAGCCCGGCCAGCGGGTTGAAGAGGGTCGCGAACACGGCGGCGACGCCGGAGACGAGGCCGAGGTTGGCGACCTTGTCCGCCGGGTCCAGCGCCTCGACCTGCACGGGCAGCAGCACCTGGCCGACACCCATGTAGACCATGAACATCGCGGTGTTGCCGACGGCCAGCAGAAGCAGGAGCCTGCCCAACGTCCCTGAGGGATGCCGGTCCGCCGGCTCCCGGCCGTCCGTCCGGCCCGCCTCACCTGCGGAGATGGGCTCGGTTTCGGGTCTGTGACTGCTCATGTCCGACTCCTCAATGGCGGCTGGCGCCGGCGGGAACGCAGAAGTGATGAGGGGAGACGCCCACGGCCGCGGTGCGGGGCGTCGGAAAAGCGGGAGGGCGGGGAGGCGGGAAGCGGTGCAGCGGGGCGCAGAGGCCGCGGATCGTCGCGAGCGTGCCGCCGGGCGGTGCCGGGCCGACTCCTCCGCCGGGTGGGCGAGCACAGGCAACCACGAAAACTGAGTAGGTAGTAGGTTTTCGGAAAGTGATCCAGGTCACACCGCTTCTGGTGGCCGGGATGCCTGGCTACGGTGATCGGCATGGATCGGACGAACAGCCGGGAACCGCGCAAGGCCGCCAAGGCGCGGGGCCCGTACGCGGTCGGCGACGAGCGCCGTCGGCGCATCCTCGACGTGGCGGTGGAGCACTTCGCGCAGTGGGGCTTCCACGCCTCCTCCCTGGCGCGGATCGCGAAGGAGGTCGGCGTCACACAGGGCGGCCTGCTGCACCACTTCGGCAGCAAGGAAGAGCTGCTCGTCTCCGTGCTGGAGCGCAGCGAGGAGCACGACGTCGAGCGGTTCTTCTCCTCGGAGTTCGACTCCGCCGCGGACTGCTTCCTGCGGTTGATCGACCTCGTCGACTACAACAGCCGCCGCCCGGGCCGCACCCGGATGTTCAACGTCCTGGTCGGGGAGTCGTCCGACCGGGCCCACCCCGCGCACGCCTTCTTCCGGCGCCGCTACGCGACGATCGTCGCCAGGCTGTCCGGCACCCTCCGGGCCGCGGCCGACGCCGGCGAGCTCCGCCCGGACGCCGACTGCACGGCCGTGGCGCACGAACTCCTCGCCGTCATGGACGGGATCCAGCTCCAGTGGGCCCTCGACCCGGAGTCCGTCGACATGGCCCGGCGGCTGCGCGTCTACCTGGACCGGCTGTACGGCTCGGTCTCCGCCACCGGCTCGGCCCTGCCGTCACCGGCGCCCTGATCCACGGCCGGTGCGCGAACGTCAGGCCGTGTCCGGCGTCCGCATGCCCCG
Organism: Streptomyces sp. NPDC006339; assembly: GCF_040612775.1. Lineage (NCBI taxonomy): Bacteria > Bacillati > Actinomycetota > Actinomycetes > Kitasatosporales > Streptomycetaceae > Streptomyces > Streptomyces sp. NPDC006339. The sequence continues at coordinate 12,254 of NZ_JBEXQW010000036.1, read as the reverse complement.
GGCGCGGGCGGTGCGCGACGCGGTCTCGGAGCCGAGGAGGTCGAGGACCTCGCGGGCGGGGCCGGGCCGGGTGGACGCGGCCAGGACGGCGCCGCCGAAGGTCGAGCTGATGGCGGTGTCACCCGGCAGCGGGCCGACGACCACGACGCCCGGCAGGTCCATCAACTCGCTGTGCTGCTGGAAGGCGAGGTCGGCCCGGCCGGACGCCAGCAGACCGCCCGCCGGCACGCCCGGGGGCGCCTGGACGAGGCGCTCGCGCAGCGTCTCGGCGAGCCCGAGTTGGGCGATCAGGTCCAGGAGGGCCGTCCCGCTGGGGCCGGTGGAGTAGGCGATCCCCGTCGCGGACGTCAGCGCGGCCCGCAGGCCGGCGGGCGTGTCGAGGGGCGGGACGGGGGTTCCCTCCGGCACGGCGGCCACGACCTGCGAGATCCACAGCGGCCGTACCGTGCCGGCGAGGAGGTGTCCTTCCTTCTCCAGCGCGGCCAGCGCGCCGTCGGCGAGGACGAGCAGGTCGGCCTCGGCGCCCTCGCGCACCCGCCGGGCGATCTCGACCCCGCCGGCGGAATCGAACCGTACGGGGAGTCCGTGAGCGATCCGGATGTGTGCGGACAGCTCGGCCAGGACGGGCCGCGTCGCCATGGAGGACAGCCCGGAGATGTCTCGTTCCACGTCACCTCCTCGGGACGCCGTCGTCCTCGCCACCCCGACCCCCCTGCACGCCGCGCAGACCCTCGCCTGCCTCGACGCGGGCAAGCACGTGCAGACCGAGATCCCGCTGGCGGACTCCCTCGCCGACGCCGAGGCGTGCCGGGCCGCGCAGGAGCGCACCGGCCTGGTCGTCATGGTGGGCCACACCCGCCGCTTCAACCCGAGCCACCAGTGGGTGCGGCGCCGGATCGAGGCCGGCGACTACCGCATCCAGCAGATGGACGTGCAGACGTACTTCTTCCGCCGCACCAACCTCAACGCCCTCGGCGAGGCGCGCTCGTGGACGGACCACCTGCTGTGGCACCACGCGGCGCACACCGTCGACCTGTTCGCGTACCAGACCGGCTCGCCGATCGTGCAGGCCCACGCGATCCAGGGCCCGGTCCACCCCGAGCTCGGCATCGCGATGGACATGTCGGTCCACCTGCGCGCGGAGAACGGCGCCCTCTGCACGCTGTCGCTGTCGTTCAACAACGACGGGCCGCTCGGCAGCTTCTTCCGCTACATCGGCGACACCGGCACCTACATCGCCCGGTACGACGACCTGTTCACCGGCGAGGACGAGCCGATCGACGTGAGCGGTGTCGACGTGTCGACGGACGGCATCGAGCTCCAGGACCGCGAGTTCGTCGCCGCGATCCGCGAGGGCCGCGAACCGAACTCCTCCCTCGCCCAGGTGCTGCCCTGCTACCGGACGCTGGCCGCGCTGGAGCAGCAGCTCACCGCCGCAGGGGGCGCGTGACCGTGCCGTACGCGCGCCGGCGCGGGCGCGCGGGCCGAAGGGGCGGTACCGACCCGGAGCCGGTACCGCCCCTCGTCGCGTGGGGGCGCGGGGCGGGCTACGGGTGTACGGAGGGAGGCGGGCCGGCGACGCAGGCGCGGGCGAAGTCCACGGACGCGGTGAGGCACCGCTCGGCTTCGTCGTCCGTCAGGCCCGCCCAGCCGTGGCCGGCGCCGGGGACGGGCCGGAAGTCGACGCGGGCGCCCGCCCGGCGCAGCGCGGCGGCCAGTTGCTCGCCCTGGGCGAGCGGGATGAGCGTGTCCTCGGTGCCGTGCAGGACGAGGAACGGCGGCGCGTCGGCGTGCACGTGGGCGACCGGGCTCGCGGCGCGGGCCAGGTCCGGCGCGTCGGCGAGCGCCGCTCCGATCAGCAGGGCCTCACGGGTGGTGGCGTCGCCGGCGTCGTAGGCGCCGGGCGCGCACTGGCCGGGCAGGGTGGTCAGGTCGGTGGGACCGTACCAGGCGACGCAGCCGGCGACCGGGGTGGTGAGGGCGAGCAGCGCGGCGAGGTGGGCGCCGGCCGACTCGCCCCAGGCCACGGTCCGGCGGGTGTCCAGGCCCAGCTCGTCGGCGCGGGCACGCAGCCAGTCCAGCGCCGCCGTCGCGTCGTCGAGCTGGGCCGGATGGACGGCCTCGCCGCTGAGCCGGTAGTCGGCGGAGGCGACCGCGAACCCGGCCCGCGCGAGGCGGGCGAAGGGGTCGGGGCTCCAGTCGCGGAAGCGGGGCCCCAACTCCGTACGCGTGCCCGCGCGCCAGCCCCCGCCGTGGAGGTAGAGGATGACCGGCAGGGGGCCGTGGGTGTCCTCGGGCAGCCACAGATCGAGCTCCAGGGGCCGGACGCCCGCCCGGTAGGCGTAGGGAACCCCGCGCAGCAGCCGCACGCCGGGTTCGGGGTGCGCGGCGGGCGGGAGCGGCAGGCGCTCGGGCGCCGGCGGGGCCAGGAACGCGGCGAGGTCGGGCGTCGGCGGCATGGGGGGCTCTCCGGGGCTGGGGGTGTCGTGTCGATCGGGCCGGATCACGCGGTGACGTGGGACATGCCGGTCAGCTCCCGGTGCGCCACTGGTGCTCGGGCAGGAAGCGCACGTCGTACCGGTGCGGCACGGTGGCGAACTTGTGCGGTGCGGGGACGTACGGCTCGGGCGGCAGGCCGAGTTCCTCGGTCGGGACGCCGAGGGTCTCGAAGAACCGCTCGAAGGTGCCGCCGGGGCCGGCGGCCACGCCGACGACCCGGCTGTGGTGGCGCTCGATGCGGTAGGCGTGCGGGCAGTTCTTCGGTACGAAGCCGAAGTCGCCGGCGGTGAGCAGCCTTTCGTGCTGCTCGCCCGCCAGGTCCTCGACGAACAGCCGTACCGCGCCGTCGGTGAGGTAGAAGACCTCGTACGTGTCGGCGTGGACGTGGGCCGGGATCACGTCGCCCTTGGGGCCCTCGACGGTGAAGAAGTTGAAGGTGTTCTCGGTCTGCTCGCCGCCGGCGTAGACGGTGACCAGGTCGGTGAAGAGGTGGGCCCGGTCCCCCATGCCCTTCTCGATGAAGTACGGCTTTCCGGGCTCGGCCGGGATGGCGGAACGCGGGCGGCTGGGACGGGCGAACTCCATGGTCATGGGGACCTCCGGGGGCGACGACATGGCGAATGTCAGGCTACCTGACATTCATGGCGGCGGGCACCCCTCGCGCGCTCGCTATGCTCGAACCCCCGTCCCGTGAGGAGCCATGACCACCCCCGCGCGCAACCTGCCCCAGTTGCTCACCGACGCCAAGCGCTGGTTCGACGACGCGCTGCTGGCCAGCATGCGGGCGGCCGGCGAGCAGCCGGTCACCGTCGGGCAGGCGGCGGTCTTCGGCGCCCTCGACGAGGACGGCACGACGGTCTCGGAGCTGGCCCGCCGGACGGGCGTCACCCGGCAGACCGCCCACCAGGCCGTGCACGCCCTCATCGGCATGGGGCTGCTGGAGCAGGCCCCCGACCCCGCCTCCGCCCGTAGCCGCCTGATCCGCCCCACCGCCGAGGGCGCCCGGGTGCACCGGCGCGCCCAGGACACCCTCGCCGTCATCGAGGACGTCCTGGCCGAACGCATCGGCGCCGACGCCGTCGCCGCCCTGCGCGCGGCGCTGACCGCTCCCCTGGGAGAACCCCCTCTGGTGGCGGCGCCCTGAGCGCCCGACGTACGAGGCGTCGGGCGGCTCCGTCCGCCGACACCCCATCCGCCGGTCGGCGTGCGACGAATCATCTGTGCAAGAGGGCTCACGCCCACCCCCCGGTCCAGCCGGATCGCCGGTTCGCCGGTTCGCCGGTGGACTCCACGCAAGGGGATGCATTCAGATGACAGTCAAGACCTCCACCCGTCTCGCCCGGGCGGTGTCGCTGCCCGTGGCCCTGACGCTCGCCCTGACCGCCCCGGTGTTCGCCCACGCCGCCGACAGCGACTCCGGGCGGCACGACCGCACCTACCGGATCGCCCTGGAGCCGCTGAACGACTCCGGCGCGCGGGGCACGGCGACGCTGACCCTGGACGGCCGCCAACTGAAGGTGACGATCGACGTCCGCGGTCTGGCGCCCGGCCTGCCGCACGCCCAGCACATCCACGGCTCCACCGACGGGCACGACCACTTCTGCCCGGACATGAGCGCCGACACGAACAAGGACGGCGTCCTCACCACGGCGGAGGGCCTGCCGGCCTACGGCGACATCAACATCTCGCTGACCACGAAGGGCGACACGACCAAGGCCAGCGGCCTCGCCGTCGACCGCATGCCGGTCGCGGACGAGAACGGTGCCCTGAGCTACTCGCGCACCATCGCGGTGTCCCAGGCCGTCGCGGACCACATCGAGGACCTGCACGTGGTCCAGCACGGCATCGACCCGAACGGAAACGGTCGGTACGACTTCGGCAAGGGCAAGAGCGAGCTCGACCCGAAGCTGCCCCAGGAAGCCACCGCCCCCGCCACCTGCGGCATGATCAAGGGCACGACCGCGCACTCGTCCGGCGCGGCAGCGGAGTCCTGACCCGGCCCGGGGGACCGGGCGTCCGCCCGCCGGCCTCCGGCGGGCGGACGCCCCTGACGCGGCCTTCGCCGCCGGTTCACTCGAAGGAGGGGCCCGGGCCGCCGCCCGGGGTGAAACGGCCACCCATCCGCACACACATCCGCTACGAAGACCGGTCAGGGCACCTTTCCGCCTTCCGTGGCGGGGCCACCTCCGCCCCCCCGGCCACGAGCCACCGACCGCGAGGACGCACATGCGATGGACACCCTTCCCCGGGACGGCCGCCCGAGGCCGCCGCACCGGGTCGCCGGAACCGGAGCCGCTCCGGTGAACCGACCACTCCCCTTCGGCACCCCGGGCCGGACCGGCCGCACCGACCTCGACGAGGTCATGCGGCAGGTCGCCCACGGCGACAAGCAAGCCTTCTCCACCCTCTACGACGCCCTCGCACCCCTCGTCTTCGGCATCGTGATCAAGGTGGTCCGCGACCGGGCGCAGTCCGAGGAGGTCGCCCAGGAGGTCATGATCGACCTGTGGCGGCAGGCCGCTCGCTACCGCTCGGAGGCCGGCAGCGTCACCACGTGGGCGGCGACGATCGCCCACCGGCGTGCCGTGGACCGGGTCCGTTCCGCCCAGGCCGCCTCCGACCGCGAGCAGGCCCAGGCCGCACGCGAGCACGCCACCGCGTTCGACGAGGTCGTCGAGCAGGTGGAGAGCCGGCTGGAAGGCGAACAGGTCCGTCGCTGCCTGCGAGGTCTGACCGAGATCCAGCGCCAGGCCGTGACCCTGGCCTACTACCAGGGGCTGACCTACCGTGAAGTGGCCGAGGCCCTGCGCGCTCCGCTTCCGACCATCAAGACACGCATGCGCGACGGGCTCATCAAGCTCCGCGACTGCATGGGGGTGACCGCGTGAAGCACCACCCGTCCGACGTCCACACGCTGGCGGCCGCCTACGCCCTGGGGGCCCTCGACGCCGACGAGCGGCAGCAGTTCACCGCCCACCTCCAGGAGTGCGAGGCGTGCCGGCAGGAGGCCGCGGAGTTCGAGGCGACCGCGGCCCGCCTCGCGGCAGCCGCCTCCCGGACGCCCCCCGCAGCGCTCAAGCCGGCGGTCATGGCCGCCGTCGACGACGTACGGCAGTCGCCCCCGCGCGTGGTGGCCACCGCCCCCGCCGCCTCGTTCCTCGACGCCCTGCGCCGCCGGGCCGTGCCGCTGGCTCTGGCCGCCAGTGTGGCCGCGGCCGCGCTCGGTGGCGTCGCGGCATGGCAGACGCAGCAGGGCCGGGAGTTGCGCGACCGGGCCCGTCAGGCCGAGCAGAGCCTGGACACGATCAGTACGGTCCTGGCCGCGCCCGACGCCCGGACCGTGCACGGCAAGACCGCCAACGGCGCTCTGACCACGGTGGTCTCCTCGGCCGGCCACAACGCGGCCGTCTTCTCCACCAGCGGACTGCCGGCCCCGCCGGCGGGCACCACCTACCAACTGTGGCTCGACCACGACGGCACGATGCGTCCGGCCGGATTCGTCGAGGGCGACGGCACCGTCCTCATCGAGGGCAGCCCCGCCGACGCGGCGGCGGTCGGACTCACCGTCGAGCCCGCCGGAGGCTCCCCCCGCCCCACCACCGCCCCCCTCCTCCTCCTGCCTCTCCCGGCCTGAAGGGTCGTGCCCCGGCATCCTCGCGCGGAGGATGCCGGGCCGCTCCCCACGGGTCCGGAGCGTCGGAGCGTACGGCGCACGCCCGCCTGGCGCGGTCTCCCGGTCGAGCAGGTCGCTTTCGACACACGCCCTAGGCCACATGGAGCAGCCCTGGGGACCGGGTCGTACCTCCGTGAGGTGATCTCGGGAGGAGTCGTCCGCCGCCGGTGCTCGACGTGGTGAAAGGTCGTTTTCCCCACCCCGGTGCAGGCCATGCTGCGCGAGACGAGCAGGAGCGGATGGATGACTGAGGCCGCCGTCGCGGTGGAGGGTGTGCTGCGGGAGCTGGAGCCGTCGGTGGAGCGGCTGCTCGCGCGCCATCTGGAGGCCGCGCGGGACTGGCTCCCGCACCGGTACGTGCCGTGGGGCGCCGGCCGGGACTACGACGGTCCGTTGGGCGGCACGGCCTGGGCGCCGGAGCAGTCGGCGCTGCCCCGCGCCGTTCAGGACGCGCTGATCGTCAACCTGCTGACCGAGGACAACCTGCCCGGCTACCACTTCGAGATCGCCACCCGGTTCGGCCGGGACGGTGCCTGGGGTGCCTGGGTGCACCGGTGGACGGCGGAGGAGGACCGCCACGCGGCGGTGCTGCGCGCCTACGTCCACGCCCGCCGGGCCGTGGACCCCGTCGCCCTCGAAGAGCTGCGGATGCGGCACGTCGGAACCGGCTTCCGGTCCGATCTGCCGACGCCCCTGCACTCGTTGGCGTACGTCACCGTGCAGGAGCTCGCCACGCGGCAGGCGCACCGCAACGCCGGCGCCGCGTGCCCCGACGCCGCCGGGCAGACGCTGATGGCGCGGATCGCCGCCGACGAGAACCTGCACATGCTCTTCTACCGGGATCTGTTCGCCGACGCGCTCGCCCTCTTCCCAGACGCGGCCCTCACCGCCCTGGCGGACGTGCTGGACGGGTTCGCGATGCCCGGTGCGACGATTCCCGGCTTCCGGGCCAAAGCCGCGCGGATCGCCGCCGCCGGCATCTACAACGTGGACGTCCACCGCGAACACGTGGTGGCTCCCCTGCTGCGGACGCTGAAGGTGGCGACCCTGCCGGGCCTCGGACCCGCCGGTGAGCGGGCGCGGGACCGGCTCGGGCTCCATCTGGAACGGCTCGGCGCGCGGGCGGCCCGCGCCCGGGAGCTGTTCGCGCGCATGAACGCCGGCACGCGCACGAGCGTCGGCACCGGCACCGGCACGAACACCAGACCGAACACCGGCACGATCATCGGCACGGACTCCGACAGGAACACCGCGGTCGCCGCGGTACGCGCAAGGGAGGCACAGGCATGACCCAGTCGGTCCCGGACACCCTGCCCGAGCAGCTTGTCACGCTGCTGACCGAGCACTTGGACGTGAAGGTCGATCCCGGGGACCTCACCCCGTCGACCACGTTCGAGAGTCTCGACGTGGACTCCCTGGCCCTGATGGAGCTGGTGGTGGCCGCCGAGGAGGAGTTCGGGACGATCCTGCCCGAGGAGACCCTGGACCTCTCCCCGGCGTCGACGCTCGCCGAGGCGGCCCGTGCCTTCGACGAAGCGCGCCATGCCGGCTGAGATCGCCGTCACCGGTCTCGGTCTGGTCACCCCGGCGGGCCACACCGCGGAGGAGAACTGGACCGCGCTGTGCCGGGGCCGCTCGCTGGCCGCCGCCGACCCCGAACTCGCCGGGCTTCCGGTCGACTTCTCCTGCCAGGTGCCCGGTCTCGACGCCGCCGGGGAACTGGGACGGCCGCTGGCGCGGCGTACGGACCGGTTCATCCAGTTCGCCCTCGTCGCCGCCCGCCGGGCCGTCGCCGACGCCGGTCTCGGCTGTGAGGAAGGCGTCGGTGGCGACGGAGGGCCCCGCGCCGGCGGCCTCGGGGAGCCGGGCGAACGGGTCGGTGTCGTCCTCGGGGTCGGCTCCAACTCCCTGAGCACGTACGTCACCGAGTTCGGGCACCTCGGCTCGGGTCGGCCGGAGCGGGTCTCGCCGCTGGCGCTTCCGCGCAGCGTGCCCAGCATGGCCGCGGGCGAGGTCGCCCTCGACCTGGGCGCGCGGGGGCCGAACTTCACCACCGCGAGCGCCTGCGCCTCGGGGGCCACCGCCCTCGGGGTGGCCCGCGATCTGCTGCGGTCGGGCACCTGCGACATCGTTCTGGCGGGCGGCAGCGAATCGGCCCGCTCGCGGATGACGGCCACCTGCTTCACCCGCATGCGCGCCCTGTCCCGGCGCCGTGACGAACCCGCCCTGGCCAGCCGCCCGTTCGACGCGCGACGGGACGGTTTCGTCCTCGGCGAGGGCGCCGCCGTCCTCGTCCTGGAACGGGCCGCGGACGCGCGGGCCCGCCGCGCGCGCGTCCGCGCCGTCCTGCGCGGGTACGGAGCCGGTGCCGACGCCCACCACCCCGTCGCCCCGCATCCGCACGGCGACGGTGCCGTACGCGCCATCACCGCCGCGCTGCGGGACGCGGGCTGCGGCCCCGGGGACATCGGGCACATCAACGCACACGGCACCGGTACGCCGCTCAACGACGCGGCGGAGGCCGCCGCCCTCGCCCGCGTCTTCGGTGACACCACGCCGCCGGTGACCGCGGCCAAGGGAGTGATCGGCCATGCCCTCGGCGCGGCCGGCGCCGTCCAGGCGGCCTACACCGTGCTCGCGCTGAGCCACGGCATGGTGCCCCCCGTCGCCAACTTCGAGGGCCAGGACGGCGATCACAAGCTCGACATCGTGGCGGGACGGCCCCGCCCGGCCGCCGGCGCGGGGATCAGTTGCTCCTTCGGGTTCGGCGGCCAGAACGCCGTACTCCTGCTCACCGCGGACTAGCCGGCCCCGCCACCGCCCCCGCCCCCGACACCCCCACACCACCGCCACCGCCGCCCGTACGACGCAGAACGCAGGGGAAGGTCGAAAGCCCAGTGCCGACGAGCCGCACGATCACCGGCCCGACGACCACAAGCCGCGAGGACCGGGGCCCGAGCGCCCCGGCGCGGCGCGTTCCGGGGCCGCGCGTGACGGCGATCCGCACCGCCGTGCCGCCGCACCGCTTCCCCCAGGAAGAGATCATGGAGGCGCTGGCGGGTACGACGCTGGGACGGACCGGGACCGGCCGGCTGATGCTCCGCAAGATCCAGTCCAACGCCGGCGTGGCGACGCGCCACTTCGCCCGGCCGCTCGCGGAACTGCGCGCGCTCACCGACTTCACCGACGCCAACCGCGTCTGGCTCGACACCGCCCTGGAGCTCGGCGAGCGGGTCCTCACCGAGGCGCTGGGGACGGCGGGCGTACGGCCCGGGGACGTGGACGCCGTGATCAGCACGACCGTCACCGGCCTGGCCGTGCCCTCGCTCGAGGCCCGGCTCGCGCACCGGATCGGTCTGCGCCCGGACGTACGGCGGATTCCGCTGTTCGGCAACGGCTGCGCGGGCGGCGCCGCCGGACTCGCCCGGCTGCGGGACTATCTGCTCGCCCACCCCGGCCACGTGGCCGTGCTGCTCTCGGTCGAGCTGTGCTCCGTGGCGTACCAGATACAGGACACCTCGATGGCGAACATCGTCGCCGGCAGTCTCTTCGGGGACGGCGCGGCGGCCGTCGTGGCCACCGGAGCGCGGCGGCACCGCGAGCGGGGCGGGGGTGACGGCCGGGGCGGTCCCGAACTCGTGGACAGCCACAGTCATCTGGTGCCCGATTCGGAGGAGGCGCTCGGCTGGGAGATCGGTTCGCACGGCCTGCGGATCCTGCTCTCCCCGGAGGTGCCCGCCCTCACCGCGCAGCACCTGCCCCCGGCCGTCCACGAACTCCTCGGCCGGCACGCGCTCACCCCGGAGCAGGTCGCCGCCTGGATCGTGCACGGCGGCGGGCCGAAGGTGCTCACCGCCGTCGAGCACGCGCTCGGCCTGCCGCCGCACGCGCTCGAACCGACCCGGCGGTCCCTGGCGGAGAACGGAAACCTCTCCTCGGCCTCCGTCCTGCACGTCCTCCAGACGTTCATGCGGACGCCACCTCCCGAGGGCTCCCCCGGCGTCATCGCCGCCATGGGCCCCGGCTTCTCCATCGAGCTGGTCCTCACCCGCTGGTGAGCCGGCGGCGCGCCGCCGGGGCGAGCACGAGGCCGGCGGCGGACGGGACCACGGTCCTCGGCGCGGCCGGCGCGGCCGGCGCGGGCCGGCCGAGCGGGCTCGGAGCCGCGCCCGCGGGCATACTGGACGCGCGACGGGCCGGGGCGGAGATGCCGGCCGGACGGCCGGACGGACAGCCGGCGGTCGGCAGGTGACCGCGGCCGGGGGTTCGGGCACCGTCGCATCCGGGATCTCGACGGGGGGAGCGTGCCGCACATGGCGCGAGGGACGGAGGGCGTGGATCTGCCGGGGCGTATCGGCGGGTACACGCTGGAACGGGAGTTGGGCGCGGGCGGTATGGGGACGGTGTACCTGGCGCGGTCCCGTGGCGGACGTACGGTGGCCGTCAAGGTGGCCCGGGCCGAGCTGGCCGCCGATCCGCACTTCCGCGCGCGGTTCCGCGCCGAGGTCGAGGCCGCCCGCAGGGTCGGCGGGTTCCACACGGCGCCGGTCGTCGACGCCGACCCGGACGCCGAGACGCCCTGGCTGGCCACCGCCTACATCCCGGGACCGACCCTGTCCGGGCTGCTCGCCGAGCGGGGGCCGATGGACGAACGGCACCTGCGCCTGCTCGGCGCGGCCCTGGCGGAGGCCCTGCAGGCCATCCACGCCTGCGGGTTGATCCACCGCGACCTCAAGCCGGGCAACATCATCATGGCCGACGACGGTCCCCGCGTCCTCGACTTCGGCATCGCCCGCGCCCTGGAGTCGACCCGGCTCACCTCCACCGGCATGGCCTTCGGCACGCCCGGTTTCCTCGCCCCCGAGCAGGCGCAGGGGGGCGAAGTCGGCGCCGCGGCGGACGTGTTCGCGCTGGGGGCCGTGCTGGTCGCGGCGGCCGGGGGCAGTGCCTTCGGCGAGGGCACCCCGATGGCGCTGATGTACCGGTCGGTCCACGAGGAGGCGGACCTGTCCGCCCTTCCGGAGGGCCTGCGCGTGATCGTCGCCGCCTGCCTGGCCAAGGAGCCGGGGCGGCGGCCGACGCCCGAGGAGCTGCTGGACTTCTTCGTACCGGAGGCGGCGCCGGACACGGCGGCGGACACGGCGGCGGACACCCCGGCGGAGCCCTCACCGGACCCGCTGCCGGACCCGCTGCCGCATCCGCCGACCGTGGCGGCGCGGGCCGGAGCGGGTGGCGTCGAGAGTGCCGTCACCGTGACCGCCGCCGTCGGCCGGCACGCCGAACTCCGGGACCCGGTACCGGAGTCCGCGCCACCGGAGCGGATGCGCGTGGGGCTGCTCGTCGGCGCCGTGGCCGGGGCCCTGCTCCTGATCGGCGGGGCGGCCTACGCGACGTACGCGTCCAGGGAGCCGGAGGAACCGTTCCCCGAGGCCACGCACAGGCTCACCATCGCCGGGACGATGGCGAAGGGCACGTACGCGCAGAAGGACGAGGTGCCCTCGCTCGAGAAGGTCGCGGACAACGCGACCCAGAAGGACGCCACGCACATCAGCGCCGACTACCGCACGACCGGGGACACTTACGGAGACGTGCGGATCACCGGCCTGTACGGGCGGCTCAAGGACCCCGAGGGGCATCGGGACTCCATGATCAGGTCCGCGACCGAGACGGGCTCGAAGAGCGTCCTCGAGCCGCGCAGGGTGATCCGCGTCCCCGGCTCGGACGTCGAGTTCACCTGCGCGGCGTACGTCGGGGAGACGGTGTGCGCCTGGGCCGACACCAACACCGTCGCCGTCGTCGTGTTCGACCGGCACATCGCGCCCGACCTCGACGTCGCGGCCGGGGAGACCCGCAAGATCCGCGACGACATACGCCAGCCGATCGTCCGATAGGTCCCTCCGCCGAGCGACGGTGAACCGGTGGCCCGGCACCTCCCCGTCTGGGGTGCCGGGCCACCGGAGTGTCGTCAGGACGCGCGGACGCTACTGGGGCATGAGGACGGTGTCGACGATGTACACGTGGGCGTTGGCGGTCTTGACGTTGCCGCAGACGACCTTGGAGGTGTCGTTGACGGTGTAGTCCT
>NZ_JBEXQW010000035.1:0-90711 GCF_040612775.1 Streptomyces sp. NPDC006339 | reverse complement strand
CGCCCACGTGGGCCGTCGCCCCCGCCCGTGTGGGCAATCGTCCCGCCGGGCGGGACGGGTGGGCACACGGGACGGCGCCCATGCGGGCGCCGTCCGCACCTGCACCTGGCCGCACCACGAGCACGGCGCACTCGTGGTGCGGGTCCAGGCACCGGGAGCCTAGGCCCGGCAAAGGGCACCGTTCCGTTGTGCCCACCCGTTCCGCCCCAGCGGAACGAATGCCCACAACGGAGGTGGCGGAAGGGCACCGCCCCAGCGGGACAAGGCCCTGGCGCGCAGCACCGGAACGAGGCGGGATCGCAGCCGCACCTTATGGGTGGTTCGCCCCGGATCGCCGCTACGCTCCCCCCATGAGCTGGCTCCGCGCCCTGAAAGAGACCGCGCGTTCCGGGTTCCGGGTCGAGCGGCGGCGGTTGGAGCCGGTTGTCGCCGGGCGGGGGGCGCTCGGGTTGGCGGTCGTGGTCGGGGGTGCGCTCGCGCTGTTCGGGCCCGCGGTCGCGGTGTCGTCCGCGTTCGGGGCGTTCCAGGCGGCGATCGCGACCTTCCAGCGCTCGTACCGCCCCCGCCCCACCCTCGCCCTCGCGTCCGGCGCGAGCCTCGCCGTGTCGACGTTCCTCGGATATCTGACCGGCGCCCACCCGGCCCTTTTCCTCGCGCTGCTCGCCCTGTGGACCTTCCTCTCGGGGATGGCCTGGGCCGCGGGCCCGACCGTCGGCATCATCGCCTCCTCCAACGTGGCGATCATGCTGGTCACCGTCACCCTCCCCACCTCCGTCGCCACCGCCGCCGGCCACGCCGCGATGATCGCCGTCGGCGGCCTCGTCCAGGCCGCCCTCATCGTCCTGCTGCCGGTGCGCCGCTGGGGCGCCCAGCGCGACGCCCTCGCCGACGCACTCGCCGCCGAGGCGGACTACGCCCGCCGGCTGCGCCACGACCCGACCGCCTCCTTCGACCCCGTACCGCTGATGACGGCCCGCAGCGCCGCCGCCGTCACCCCGCGCCAGGCCCGCCGCCGCCCCGCCGAACTGCACGGCGCCCGCGGGCTCGCCGAGCGGATCAGGCCGGTGCTCGCCTCGCTCGCGGACCCGGCGGTCGGCGCGCCCGCCGAGGGCCCGCAGCGCGACCGGGTCCGGGAGCTGCTCGGCGCGGCGGGCGCGGTCCTCGACGCGTGCGCGCACGCGATCCGGCACGGCCGGCCGGTCGACCTCCCGCCCCCGGCCCTCGCCGCCCTCCGCACGCCGGACACCGGCGCGATCCTGTCCGGCGCGTCCCGCCGGGCCTCGACCCGGCTCGCCGCGCTGCTCGACGACGTCGTCGAGACGGCCGAGCCGCGTACGGAGACGGCCGCCGAGGGAGCCCGCAGCCGGCCCACCCTGGTCCGGCTCGTCCCGGTCGCGCTGGCCAGGACGCGGGCGGAGCTGCGGCACGAGTCGCCGGTCCTGCGGCACGCGATCCGGGTCACGGCGGTGACGGCCGCCGGCTACGTCCTCGGCACCGCCCTCCCCTTCGGCCACGGCTACTGGGCGCCGATGGCCTCGGTGATGGTGATGCGCCCCGACTTCTCGCAGACGTACGCCCGTTCCGTGGCCCGGTTCGGCGGCACGCTCCTCGGCGTCGCCCTCGCCACGGGCGTCGTCCAGACCGCCCACCCCGGCACTTACCTCTCCGGCGGACTCGCCGTCCTCTGCGCCTTCGGGATGTACCTCCTCATGCGGACCGGATACGCGGCGAGCCAGGTCTTCGTCTCCGCGTACGTGGTCTTCCTGCTCGGCATGGACGGCGCCGGCCTCACCCAGACCGTCCGCGAACGCGTCCTGCTGACGCTGCTCGGCGGCGTGCTCGCGATGCTGTCCTACGCCGTGTACCCGGCCTGGGAGACGCCGCGGCTGCGCGGCCGGCTGGCCGACTGGCTGACGGCGGACGGGCTGTACGCGGCCACCGTCGTCACCCACTACGCCGCCCCTGCCGCCCCGGACGCCTCCCCCGTCTCGGCCGGCCCTGCCGCCCCGGACGTCCGCGAGGCGCTGCTCGGCACCCGGGAGGCCCGGATCGCCTGGCAGGAGGCCGTGGGCCGGGCCACCCACGAGCCGGTGCGCCACCGGGGCCTGTCGCACACGGCGGCCGACGAAGCGGGGCACGCGCTGGCCCAGTTCGGGCGGGTCGCGATGCTCTTGGAGGCCCATCTCCCGGAGCCCGGAGCACCGCCCGTACCGGAGGCCGAAGCCCTCGCGGAGGCGCTGCGCCGGTCGACGGAGCGGGGCGCGAAGGAGCTGCGGGAACGGAAGGTGCCGCACTGGGGCGACCTGCGGAAGACCGTCGAGGCATGGGAGCGGGGCGAGGGAGAGCCGGACCACTTCCTGCTGCGCAAGGCGGCGGTACTGCTCCTGGAGGCGCTGGACGAGGTGTCGACGGCGCTCACGCGCTGAGCGGGCGGAAAAAAGGACCGACGCCCTGTCATCCGTACCTCCCCTCGGCGGAGTTGAAAGAGACGAGGACCGCTCTTCGTCTCATCGAGACCCCAGACCCCAGATCCCCGATCCAGGAGCACGCACATGAAGAAGTACCTGCTGGCCGCGGCGGTGGTCGTGGCCGTGGGCGCGACCGTCGCCGCGCCCGCCGTCGCCGCCCCCGCGCCCCAGGCCGCCCCCGCGTCCCACGCTGTCGCCGCCCCCGCGTCCTCCGTCCGCGTCGTCGCGCCCGGCGAGCGCGTGGACGCCGGCCGAGGCTGGACGGTGTGGCTGACCGAGGAGGGCAAGCACTGGTCGGGCCCGGACGGTTACGAGAACTTCCGCAGCGTCGTCGACGGCAACGTGGACCTGTCCCGGCCGGGCGTCAGCCACCAGTCGGAGGGCGACGCGGCCGGCGTCTTCCACTCCGGTCTCTTCTACGGCACCAAGAAGGCCGGCAAGGTCGTCCTGACGGGCACGGACGGTACGCGGACCACGGCGGCCCTGCTCGAACTGCCCGGCCGTCCCGGCTGGGGCGTCTGGTACGCGCACACCGGACCGGAGAACGACGGCGGCGCCTCCGTCGCGTTCTACGACCGCAACGGACGGCTGCTCGCCGAGCTGCCGGGCTGGAACGCCTGACGGCTGATCGTGCGTGTTCCCCGGCAGGGCCCGGCACGGGGCGGGCCCTGCCCCCTTCCCTCAGCGAGCCCGAGGTCCTTCACCGTGTCGTACGAGCCCGCACCGCAGCAGTCCGCCGGCGGGGACGAGGACGACGGCTTCGCCGCGTTCGCCGTCGCCGCCTGGCCCCGTCTGGTGCGTACGGCACAGCTTCTGACGGGGGACTTCCACGAGGCCGAGGACCTCGTGCAGACCACCCTCGCCAAGGTCTACGGCCGCTGGCGCCGGGTCCCGCGCGAGGAGATCGACCTCTATGTGCGCCGGGCCCTGATCAACAACAACCTCAGCCGTCTCCGCCGGAAGCGGGTGGTGCACCTGCTGACGCCGGTGCTCCCCGACTCGGTACGGCACGCCCACGCGGGCCACGCGGACGCGGTCGAGCAGCGCACCGCGCTCCTCGCGGCGCTCGCGGACCTGCCGGCGCGGCAGCGTGCCGTGATGGTCCTGCGGTACTGGGAGGACCTGAGCGAGCAGGAGATCGCGGCGGTGCTCCACTGCTCGATCGGTACGGTGAAGACGCATGCCCGACGCGGTCTCGCCGCTCTGCGGGCCCACCCCGGCCTCACCCTGCCCCACCCTCCTTCCGTTCCCGCTCCCGCTCCCGTTCCCGCCCCCGCTCCCACCCCCCTTCCCGCTCCTGCCCTGGGAGCCGACACCACCCCCACCACCCCCACCGGAGCCCGACGATGACCCCCGAGCCCGGCCGCCCCACCTCCGCACCCGATCCGGATCCGGACGCGACCGATCCGGAGGTGGAGGACCGACTCCGGGCGGCTTTCGCGCGCACCGCGCTCGACATCACCCCCGGGCCCGTGCCCCTCGCGGCCGTCCGCCGAGGCGGACGGGCCCACCGGAGGCGCCGCGCGGTGGCGCTGGTCGCCCTGACGGTGCTCTCGGTGTCCGGTGCGGTGACGGTGGCGGCGGTGACCCTGCCCGTGCCCGGCCGGGGGCCGGTGCGGCCGGCCGCGCAGGGCCCGGTCGACCCGCTGGTCCCGCCCGTACCGCCGCTGCCCACCGCCGTCGCCCGGCCGCCGGTGACCGACGTCCGCGTGGTCCGGCCGGGCGAGCGGGTGGACGCGGGCCGAGGCTGGAGGGTGTGGCTGACCGAGGAGGGCAAGCACTGGTCGGGCCCGGACGGTTACGAGAACTTCCGCAGCGTCGTCGACGGCAACGTGGAGACCTCCCGGCCGGGCGTCTCGCACCAGTCGGAGGGCGATGCGGCCGGAATCTTCAACTCCGGCCTCTACCACGGCACTCGGGCGGTCGGCCGGGTGGAGCTGAGGGACGCGGACGGCCGGACGACCGCCGCGTCGCTCCTGGAGCTGCCGGGCCGACCGGGGTGGGGCGTCTGGTACGCGTACACGCCGCCCTCGGCGAAGGACCCGGGCGCCACCCCGGACGTGGTCCTCTACGACCGCGCCGGCAAGCGCCTGGCCGGGCTCGACGGCCTCCCCGGCACCCCGTAACGGCCTCCCCGGCCCCCGTAACGTCTCCCCGGCACCCCGTAACGTCTCCCCGGCACCCCGTAGCGGCCGCCCCGGCACCCCGTAGCGGCCGCCCCGGCACCCCGTACGGCCCCGCCGCACCCCCGCCAGGACCCCTCCTCACCAGGAGGACTTGCGCACCCCCGGCAGGAACCCGGCGTGCGCCTGGTTCCGTACGCGGACCCGGGACAGGCCGAACTTCCGCAGGTGGCCGCGCGGGCGGCCGTCGACGGCGTCGCGGTTGCGGACGCGGGTCGGGCTCGCGTCGCGCGGCTGGCGGCGCAGTTCGCGGGCGGCGGCCTCGCGCTCGGCCTCCGGGACGGAGCGGTCGCGGATGATCGCCTTGAGGGCGGCGCGGCGCACCGCGTAGCGGGCGACGACGGCCTTGCGGTGCTCGTTGCGCGCGATCTTGCTCGCCTTGGCCATCAGACCTTCACCCCCCGGGCGCGGATGCGGGCCACGGCCGCCTCGACGCCGATGGCGTCGACCGTCTTGATCGCGCGGGCGCTGAGGGTGAGCCGGACATGGCGGCCCTCGCTCGGCAGCCAGTAGCGCTTGCGCTGGATGTTGGGGTCGAAGCGCCGCGAGGTGCGGCGGTGGGAGTGCGAGACGCGGTTGCCGAAGCCGGGCTGGGCTCCGGTGAGCTGGCAATGGGCGGACAAGGGGTGACCTGCCTCTCCGGTGCCGCCCCGCAAGGAAGCGGCATTGGTAATGGGAATCGTTTTCATTTACTCTACACACCATGGCCCGCAACGAACTCCGCCCGATCATCAAACTCCGGTCCACCGCCGGCACCGGCTACACCTACGTCACCCGCAAGAACCGCAGGAACGACCCCGACCGTCTCACCCTGCGCAAGTACGACCCGGTCGCCCGCCGGCACGTCGACTTCCGAGAGGAGCGCTGAGCCATGAAGCCCGGCATCCACCCCGACTACCGCCCCGTCGTCTTCCGTGACCGGGCCGGCGGCTTCGCCTTCCTCACCCGCTCGACCATGACCAGCGACAAGACGGTCGAGTGGGAGGACGGCCGCACCTACCCCGTCGTCGACGTCGAGATCTCCTCGGCCAGCCACCCCTTCTACACCGGCACCGCGCGCGTCCTCGACACCGCCGGCCGCGTGGAGCGCTTCGAGAAGCGCTACGGACGGCGCGAGGCCCGCTGATGTCCGTACCGCCGGCGGCCCCGCCCCCCGCCCTCTCCGTCGTCCTCGTCGGGGGCCTCCACTCCGACGCCCGCCGCGCCGCCGTGGACCGGCTGCTCGCCGCCGTCCCCGGCAGCGTGGCGCTCCACCACGACCTGTCCACGGCGCCGCGCACCGGGACCGTCACCCGTACCGTCCGCGACGCCGGCGGACCGCTCTCCAGCGGCGAGACACCGCTCGTCAACGACTGCGCCTGCTGCGCCCTGCGCGAGGACCTCGTCCCCGAGCTGGAGCGGCTCGCCGACGAGGTCCCCGACGGCCGCACCCGGCTCGCGGTCGTCGAGCTCTGGGACTCCGTCGAGCCCAAGGCGATGGCCGAGGTGGTCGCCGCCCACGGGCTGCGCCTCGGCGGTGTCGTCACCGCCGTCGACCCGGCCCTGCTCCTGCCGTACCTCGGCAACGGCGACGACCTCGCCGACGCCGGTCTCGCCGCGGCCGCAACCGACCAGCGGACCATCGCCGACACCTGGGCGCGCCAGTTGGAGTACGCGCCCGTGCTCGCCGTCGTCGACAGCCCCGAGGCCGACGACGAGGACCGCGCGCTGCTCGCCCAGCTCCACCCCACCGCCCTCCGGATTCCCGTGGACGAGCCGGGCGCCCTCGCCGCCGCCGCGCTCGCCGGTTTCGACGTGGAGGCGGCGGCCGCGGCCCAGCACCCGGCGTGCGCGCGGCTGCCGCAGGAGGCGGACGAGCACGGTGTCGCCACCTTCGTCTGGCGCCACCACCGGCCCTTCCACCCCGGCCGGCTGTACGCCGCGCTGGAGGACCTGACCTGCGCGGCCGCCCGCAGCCGCGGCCGCTTCTACCTCGCCGACCGGCCCGACACCCTGCTCGGCTGGGACGCGGCGGGCGGCGCGCTGTGCGTGGAGAGCGCCGGACCGTGGCTGGCCTCGCTGCCCGACGCCGCCTGGGAGATGGTCCCGCCGATGCGCCGGGCCGCCGCCGCACTCGACTGGCACCCGGAGCACGGCGACCGCTGCCAGCACCTCGTCTTCACCTCGCCCGGCCTGGACCGCGACGGCCTGGCCGAACTGCTCGACTCCTGCCTGCTCACCGACGCCGAGTACGCCGCCGGGCGCGACGCCTGGAAGCGGCTGCCGTCCGACTTCGACACCCTCCTGGAGGTCTGACCCGTGTCCCCCAAGCCCCCCAAGCCCACCAAGGCCGCCGCGTCCGGCAGGTCCGGCAGGTCCGGCACGTCAGGCAAGACGGCCGGGCGCAGGTCCGGCGCCGCGCGCCCCAACCCGCTGGACGCCGCCGGCATCACGTACGTCGACTACAAGGACACCGACCTGCTGCGGAGGTTCATCTCCGACCGGGGCAAGATCAGGAGCCGGCGGGTGACCCGGGTGACCGCCCAGCAGCAGCGGCAGATCGCCCGCGCCGTCAAGAACGCCCGGGAGATGGCGCTGCTGCCGTACTCGTCGGTAGCACGCTGAGTCGCGTAGTCACTACGCGACCCCGCGTGCACGTGCATCCGCACATGCATCTGCCCCTGCATCGGCATATGAACACAGCTATGATCCGAGGAAGTTGACACCTGCACCAAACTTCTCGGGGAGCTACCAGTGCATCACGCGGACCACGCGTACAACGGCATGGCGGCCACGGAACTTCGTGGTGTCGTGTGGCAGAAGAGCCGGCACAGCAACTCCCAGGGGTCCTGCGTGGAGTTCGCCAAGCTGCCCGGAGGGAACGTCGCGGTGCGCAACTCGCGCCACCCGGACGGGCCCGCGCTGGTCTACACGCCCGCCGAGATAGAGGCGCTGATCCTGGGTGTGAAGGACGGGGAGTTCGACCACCTGGTGTGAGGAAACGTCACGGCGCACGGGAAGGGCCCCGATGGCGACTGCCATCGGGGCCCTTCCGTCTGCCGGGGGAGGGGGGCTGCTACTCCGGCCCCAGCCGGAACAGCGCCCACACCACCTTGCCCTGGAGCGTGCCCGCGAGCGGATGCCAGCCCCAGCTATCGCTGAACGACTCCACCAGGAACAGCCCGCGGCCCGACTCGGCGGCGAAGTCCTCGCCGCCTTCCCGAGTCTCCGGGCTCTCCCGGCTGGGGTCGCGCACGGCGCACACCAGGCGTGAGGCCCAGCGCATCAGGTGCAGCCGGACGGGCGGATTCAGGCCCTCCTCGGCGCCGTGGTCCGTGCCGTCCGCCGCGTCCCCGGGCAGCGCGTGGCGCAGCGCGTTGGTGACGAGCTCGGAGACGACCAGGGCGACATCGTCGAAGCGGTCGGCGAGATCCCAGTTGCTGAGCGTCTGGCTGGTGAACTTCCGCGCGCCGCGCACCGCGTCGTAACGCGGTGGCAGGGCGCAGGAGGCCGAGTTGGAGACGGTCGCGGGATCGATCGGCGGAAGCCCCTGCCGTAACGGCTCGAGCATGGTGGATCCATTCGGTCCCATGCGAGGCACTCCCGGGAATCGCGGCGGTGGTGCGACAAGGCGGTGCGGCGGTGCGACAAGGCGGTGCGAAGAGCGGTGCGGAAAGCGGTGCGGCACCGCGCGAGTACGCGGCTGCGCGAGCACCATGGTTCCGAATGCGTCCAAGGGATGCAAGGGCAGATGCACGTGCACGCGCCGGACCTGTCCGTCCCCGTGCCGAATCTGTGCATAAGTCGTCCACGCATTGCGCGGAGGATGCCCGGAACCCGCCGTCTATCCGTAATCGAATGTGTACGCGCTGAAGCGTTTAGTGGCAGAATCCGGGGCTCGACGGGGGCTCGAGAGCGAGAGCAGCACCGCGAAGGGGAGGCTGGAGCCGTGACGGCAGGCGAATCGAGCGGGGCGAGCGGGAGTGTGGTGCGCCGCATCCTGCTGGGCTCCCAGTTGAGGCGACTGCGCGAGTCCCGTGGCATCACCCGGGAGGCGGCCGGCTATTCGATCCGGGCGTCCGAATCCAAGATCAGCCGTATGGAGTTGGGAAGGGTGAGCTTCAAGGCCAGGGACGTCGAGGACCTGCTCACGCTCTACGGGGTCACCGACGAGGCCGAGCGAGGCTCGCTCCTCGGGCTGGCCCGCGAGGCCAACGTCGCCGGCTGGTGGCACAGCTTCGGCGACGTGCTGCCGGGCTGGTTCCAGACGTACATCGGCCTGGAGGGTGCCGCCTCCCTCATCCGCATCTACGAAGTGCAGTTCGTCCACGGCCTGTTGCAGACCGAGGCGTACGCCCACGCCGTCGTCACCCGCGGCATGCCCGACGCCCCGCGCGCCGAGATCGAGCGCCGCGTCGCGCTGCGCCTGGAGCGCCAGAAGGTCCTCGTCTCCGAGAACGCGCCGCACCTGCACGCCGTCCTCGACGAGGCCGCGTTGCGCCGCCCGTACGGCGACCGCTCCGTGATGCGGGGGCAGTTGCGGCACCTCATCGAGGTCTCCGAGCACCCCCACATCACCCTCCAGGTCATGCCCTTCAGCTTCGGCGGGCACGCGGGCGAGAGCGGCGCCTTCGCCATGCTGAGCTTCCCCGAGTCCGACCTCTCCGACGTCGTCTACCTGGAGCAGCTCACCAGCGCCCTCTACCTCGACAAGCGCGAGGAGGTCGCGCAGTACGCGCGCGTGATGGAGCGGCTGCAGAAGGACAGCCCGGACCCCGCGGAGAGCCGCGACCTGCTCCGGGGACTCCTCCAGCTCTCCTGAGGCGCACCGGCCGCCCGAGCTCCCTTGTCCGCAGTCTCTTGACCGAAGTCACTTGTCCACAGCCGCTTGTCCACAGGCACTACAACTGTGCTGATACGTCAGTACGATGACGGGACATCAGTGAGGCGGCTGTGACGCGGCAGTCGTCCGTGCCGACGTCCGCCACCGCGGGTAAGGGGTCTCGTTCCATGGCACCGTCCTCCCCGTCCAGGGACTACTTCTCCGAGCTCGCCCACCAGTACATCGACGGCGAGTGGAAGCCCGGCAGCGGCTCGTGGGACATCATCGACTTCAACCCGTACACCGGGGAGAAGCTGGCCGCCATCACCGTGGCCACGGCCGGTGAGGTCGACCGAGCCTACCGGGCCGCCGAGCGCGCCCAGGCCGCGTGGGCCGAGACCAACCCGTACACCCGCCGGCTCGTCTTCGAGCGGGCGCTGCGGATCGTCGAGGAGCGCGAGGAGGAGATCGCCGAGGCGATCGTCGCCGAGCTCGGCGGGACGCGGCTGAAGGCCGCCTTCGAGCTGCACCTGGCCAAGGAGTTCCTGCGCGAGGCGATCCAGTTGGCGCTGCGGCCCGAGGGCCGCATCCTGCCCTCCCCGGTCGACGGCAAGGAGAACCGGGTCTATCGCCTCCCCGTCGGCGTCGTCGGCGTGATCTCCCCCTTCAACTTCCCCTTCCTCCTGTCGGTCAAGTCGGTGGCCGCGGCCCTCGCCCTCGGCAACGCCGTCGTGCTCAAGCCCCACCAGAACACCCCGATCTGCGGCGGCACCCTCGTCGCCAAGGTCCTGGAGGACGCGGGACTGCCCGCCGGGCTGCTCAACGTCGTCGTCACCGACATCGCCGAGATCGGCGACGCGCTCCTCACCCACCCGGTCCCGAAGGTCATCTCCTTCACCGGCTCCGACCGCACCGGCCGCCACGTCGCCACCGTCTGCGCCCAGCACTTCAAGCACGCCGTGCTCGAACTCGGCGGCAACAGCGCCCTGATCGTCCTCGACGACGCCGACGTCGACTACGCGGTGGACGCGGCGGTCTTCAGCCGTTTCGTGCACCAGGGGCAGGTCTGCATGGCCGCCAACCGGATCCTGGTGGACCGCTCCCTGGAGGCGGAGTTCACCGAGAAGTTCGTCGCGAAGGTGAGGACGCTGCGGGTCGGCGACCCGGCCGATCCCGCCACCCACATCGGCCCGCTCATCAACTCCCAGCAGGCGGAGGCCGTCTCCTCGGTCGTCGAGCAGACCGTCGCCGCCGGTGCGACGGCGCTGCTGCGCGGCTCGGTCGACGGCAGCCTCGTCTCCCCGTCCGTCCTCACCGGCATCGCCCCCGACGCGCCCGTCCTGAGCCAGGAGATCTTCGGCCCGGTCGCCCTGATCGTGCCGTTCGACGGCGAGGACGAGGCCGTACGGATCGCCAACGACACCCCGTACGGGCTGAGCGGCGCCGTGCACACGGGCGACATCGAGCGGGGCGTGCGGATCGCCCGGCGCATCCGCACCGGAATGATCCACATCAACGACGGGACCGTGCACGACGAGCCGATCGTGCCGTTCGGCGGCGAGGGGCGGTCGGGCATGGGCCGGCTCAACGGCGACGCGATGATCGAGGCGTTCACCACCCGGAAGTGGATCTCGATCCAGCACGGTCGCAGCCGGTTTCCCTTTTAGGACCGTGGCTGTCCGCAAGGGCCCGTAGCGTGGTCGGTGTCGAGGTCGAGAAGGCCACTTACGGAAGGTGGACACCATGGTTGCTCTTGTTCCCGCGGAGGCTCCCGGCGACGAGCGCGGCGCGTTCCTCAACTTCGTCGAGGCGCAGCGGGCCGCCGTCGTCCGGGCCGCGCTCGGACTGACCGAGGAGCAGGCGGCGAGCCGCCCCAGCGCCAGCGAGCTGACGCTCTCCGGCCTGATCAAGCACTGCGCCGAGGTCGAGCTCAACTGGCTGCGGCTCGCCCAGCAGCGGCCGAACGAGCGGCAGCGGACCCAGGAGACCTGGGACGAGGCGTTCCGGCTCGTGGACGGCGAGACCGTCCCGGAGACGCTGGCCTTCTGGGAGGGCGTGGCCAAGGAGACCGAGGAGTTCGTCCGGGGCGTGCCGAGCCTGGACGACACCTTCCCGCTGCCCCCGGCGCCCTGGTTCCCCAAGGACGGGCGGGTCTCGGTCCGCTGGATGCTGCTCCACCTGGTGCAGGAGATGGGCCGGCACGCGGGCCACGCCGACATCGTCCGGGAGTCCCTGGACGGCAAGGGGTCCTTCGAGCTGATCGAGATGGAGAAGGCCGCGGGCGAGGGCTCGGGGGTCCGGGGGACCGCTTCCTAGTCAAGGTTGACCAGTGCCTCACTAGACTCGGGGCATGTCAGCGATCCGTCTTCTCGTCCTCGGTGCGGTCAAGCAGCACGGCCGCGCCCACGGCTACCAGGTGCGCAACGACCTGGAGTTCTGGGGCGCGCACGAGTGGTCCAACGCCAAGCCCGGCTCGATCTACCACGCGCTCAAGCAGATGGCCAAGCAGGGACTGCTGGCCGCCGACGAGATCGCGCCGAGCACGGCGGGGGGCCCGCCGAGGGTCGAGTACGAGATCACGGAGGCGGGCCGGGAGGAGTATCTGCGGCTGCTGCGCGAGGCCCTGTCCACGTACGACCAGCAGATGGACGTGCTGTCCTCGGCCATCGGCTTCATCGTGGACCTGCCCCGCGCGGAGGCCGTGGAGCTGCTCCGGGCCCGGGTGCGCGGCCTGGACGAGTGGCGCGCTTCGGTCACCGAGTACTACACGCCGGAGGGCGGCCCGGAGCAGCTCGGCCACATCGGGGAGATCATGCACCTCTGGGTGCACTCGGCCGACGCGGGCCGGGAGTGGACGCTCGGGCTGATCGAGCGGATCGAGGCGGGGGCGTACTCCTTCGCGGGGGAGGGCGGCGAGCCCTTCGTCGGGATCCTCGCGGAGGGCCAGGAGAACCCGTACGCGACGGACAGCGCGCAGGCGCCGGACCGCGACAGCTAATCAAGTTTGACTAACCGAGCCCCGGGGCATACCCTCCGGCGCGGGCAAGTGGTCAAATTTGACTACGGATTTTTCGGGAGGAACAGGGATGTCGGTGCACGCGGAGCACGCGATCCTCGTGGAGGGCGCGCGCAAGCGCTACGGAGAGAAGAAGGCGCTCGACGGCCTGGACCTGACCGTCCGGCGCGGCACGGTGCACGGCCTGCTCGGCCCCAACGGCGCCGGGAAGACCACGACCGTCCGGGTCCTGGCCACCCTCCTGCGCCACGACGAGGGCGTGGTGCGGGTCGCCGGCCACGACGTACGCCGGGAGGCCGCCGAGGTGCGGCGGCGGATCGGACTGCTCGGGCAGCACGCGGCCCTCGACGAGGACCTGTCCGGGCGGCAGAACCTGGAGATGTTCGGACGGCTGCACCACCTGGGCGCCCGGGGCGCGGGGCGGCGCGCGGACGAGCTCCTGGAGCGCTTCGGGCTCGCCGACACGGGCCGCAAGCCCGTACGGAGCTACAGCGGCGGCATGCGGCGGCGGCTCGACCTGGCCGCGTCGCTGATCACCGAACCGGAGGTGCTCTTCCTCGACGAGCCGACCACCGGACTCGACCCGCGCGGGCGCGGTGAGGTGTGGGACTCCGTGCGCTCCCTGGTCGGCGGAGGGACGACGGTGCTGCTGACCACCCAGTACCTGGAGGAGGCGGACCAGCTCGCCGACCGGATCTCGGTCGTCGACCGCGGCCGGGTGGTCGCCGACGGCACACCGGACCAACTGAAGACCCGCGTCGGGCGGGACCGCGTCGACGTGGTCGTACGGGACGGGGCACGGCTCGACGAGGCGGTGAAGGCGCTCCCGTTCGGGCCGGGGGAGGCGGAGGTCGACCGCGACCGGCGGCGCGTCAGCGCGCCCGTGGACGACCGGATGGCCGCCCTCGCCGAGACGGTACGGGCCCTGGAGGCGGCCGGCATCGAGGCGGAGGACATCGCCCTGCGGCGCCCGACGCTCGACGAGGTCTTCCTGCATCTGACCGGTGGGCGCGAGACGGAGGTGGCGGCATGAGCGCGGCGTACGCGGTGAGTGACTGCTGGACCATGACCCGGCGTGAGCTGGCCCACTGGGCGCGGCAGCCCGTGCAGGTCGTGGTCGGGCTCGTGTTCCCGGTGATGATGCTGCTGATGTTCGGCTATCTGGTCGGCGGCGGCCGGGCGATCGAGGGCGACTACGTCGACTTCCTCGTGCCCGGCATGCTCACCCTGACCATGGTGTTCGGGCTCGAAGGCACCATGACGGCGGTGACGCGGGACCTGGACAAGGGAGTGATCGACCGCTTCCGGTCCATGCCGATGACCGACGGCGCCGTGCTCGTGGGGCGGGCCGCCGCCGACATGCTCCAGTCGACGGTGGGCCTGCTCCTGATGACGGGCGTCGGCCACGCGATCGGCTGGCGGGCGCACGGCGGCCTCGGGGCCTTCCTGGGGGCGATGGGGCTGCTGCTCCTGCTGCGGTTCGCGATGCTGTGGATCGGGATCTACCTGGCCCTGGTCGCGGGGCGCGCGGAGCTCGTGCAGGCGGTGCAGATCCTGGTCTGGCCGGTCGGCTTCCTCTCCAACGCCTTCGCCTCGCCCGACGCCATGCCGGGCTGGCTGGGCGCGGTCGTGGAGTGGAACCCGATGTCGGCGACGGCGACGGCCGTACGGGACCTGTGCGGCGGCCCGGGCGGCGAGCCGGGCTGGGTGGGGGCCGCGGTGGTGTGGCCGCTGGTCCTGACGGCGGTGTTCTTCCCGCTGGCGGTACGGCGCTTCGGCCGGCTGGGGAAATAGCGGGGCGGAGGTGGGAACCCGGAGGCGGTGAGCGGTGTAACAGAGGCAGCGGGTCTTCACGGCGGACGGGCCGGGGGACCGCGGGACCGAGGACAGGGGGAGTTCGATGCGCGGTTCCCGGACGGCGGCCTGTGCCGTCCTGCTTCTGATGCTGCTCGCGGCCTGTACGGGGTCGCCGCCCCGGCCGGCCGGACCGGCGGGCCCGACCGGCCCGGGCGGCGGGCCGGCGTCCGCCACGGCTCCCGGGCCCTACGGGGCTCCGGCGCGGATACCGTCCGCGCCGGGGCTTCCCGGGTGGGCGCACAGCCTGGGCTTCGCCGCCGACGGCAGCGGCTTCGTGCTCCTCGTCCAGTGCGTCACGGACGCGGCGCGGCCGGAGAGCGGCTTCTGCCGCCAGCAGGTCGCCGCCCTCGACCGGGGCGCGCGGTCCTGGGCGCTGCGGCCCACACCGCTGCCCGACATACCGCCGTCGCGGGGCGTCTCCGCGGGGCTGACGGTGCTCGGGCCGGGGCGGGCACTGATCGAGGACGGCGGCGGGGAGGAGCCGGAGCGGACCTGGTTCACCGGGGACGGGGGGCGCGGCTGGCGCGCGGTCGACCGGCGCACAGTCGGCACGACCCCGCTGATACCCGCCGGTGCGGTCCTGACCACCGCGTGCGTGGCACCCACCGGGCCCTCGCCCGACGAGTGCGCCCGGGAGCGGCTGGTCGTCATCTCGCCGCAGGACGGGCGGCGCCGGGCGCTGGCCCGGGTGCCGGCCCTCGGGGCGCACCCGCGGCCGGCGCCCGTGGCGGAGCCGGACGGCTCGTGGTGGGTGTCCGGCACCGACCCGGCCACGGGCGCGACCACGCTCGCCGTCTCCCGGGACGCGGGCCGCAACTGGACCCCGAGCCCGCTGCCGAGCAGCCGGCCGCCGGGCACGGGCACCCCGCCCGGGCACGGGGCGGTGGTCGCGGTCGGCCCCGACGCGGTCTACGCGGCGGAGCTGGGCGAGCCGGACGGCGGCGAGCCGGTGAAGAACCCGCTGCGGGCCCTGCACCGCTCGCTCGACGGCGGCCGCACCTGGACCCGGATGTGGACCACGGGCCCCGTCGCGGAGCCGCGCAGCCTCCTGGGCCTGCCGGTGCCGGGCCCCGGCGGCCGCGTGCGGATCGACGCGGAGCTGCGGCAGTACGCGAGCGAGGACGGCGGCCGCACGTTCCAGGCCACCGACAGGGGGACCTCCTGGGTCCGGCGGACCGGGCTCGGCCTCCTGCGGGAGGCCGGCGACCGCTGCGGGTACGCGACGACGCGCGACGGGCTGCGCTGGTCGGAGTTCCGCCTCGCCTGCGAGGACCGGACAGACGGGTACGGGCCGTCCTAGGCGCGCGGCGTGATGACCACGGCGGTGCCGTAGGCGCACACCTCCGTGCCCACGTCGGCGGCCTCCGTCACGTCGAAGCGGAACATCAGCACCGCGTTCGCGCCGCGCGCCCGCGCCTGCTCGACCAGACGCTCCATCGCCTGGTTACGGGTCTCCACCAGGGTCTTCGTCAGCCCCTTCAGCTCCCCGCCGATCATCGACTTCAGGCCCGCGCCGATCTGACTGCCCAGATGCCGCGAGCGGACGGTCAGCCCGAACACCTCGCCGATCACCTCCCGCACGTCGTATCCCGGCACGTCGTTCGTGGTGACCACCAGCACGTCCGACTGGGCCACCTGGCCGCCGCCGTACTCGTCGATGCCCATGCGCATCCACCTCCTGCGCCTCAGCCTGGGGCCCTCCAGGCCCGCGCGCATCCGGGAGGGAGCCGGTTGGAAAGCCGCGTCGGAGGCGGGGGACAGGCCCGAGAGGGGCGGGAAGGAGCCGGGTGGAACCCGGGGCGTTCACCTCTCGTTGATAGCTTGGGGCGGCAGTCCCGTACGACAATCCCCCACGTGCCCTTCCCGCCCCCACCGACCGCAGGAGCCCGGAACCCGTGAACACGCTTGCCCTCGGACCGAGCTGGCTGGACCCGGACTATCTGATCCAGACCTTCGGTCTGATCGGTGTCCTCGTCATCGTCTTCGCCGAGTCCGGACTCCTCATCGGCTTCTTCCTGCCCGGTGACTCCCTGCTCTTCACCACCGGCCTGCTCGTCACCACCGGCAAGCTGGACCAGCCGCTGTGGCTGGTGTGCACCCTGATCGTCGCCGCCGCCATCATCGGCGACCAGGTGGGCTACCTCTTCGGCCGCAAGGTCGGACCGGCCCTCTTCAAGCGCCCCGACTCCAAGCTCTTCAAGCAGGAGAACGTCGAGAAGGCCCACGACTTCTTCGAGAAGCACGGCCCGAAGTCCCTGATCCTGGCCCGCTTCGTGCCGATCGTCCGCACGTTCACGCCGATCATCGCCGGCGTCAGCCGGATGAACTACCGCTCCTTCATCATCTTCAACGTCATCGGCGGCGTGCTGTGGGGCGCGGGCGTGACGCTGCTCGGCGCGTCCCTCGGCAAGGTGGACTTCGTCCACAAGCACATCGAGGCCATCCTCATCCTCATCGTGCTGATCTCCGTGATCCCGATCGTGATCGAGTACCTGCGCGCCCGCTCCCAGTCGAAGAAGCAGCAGCGGAACGACGAGCACGACGCCCCCGGCTCCCCCAACCCCCCGACCGAGCGCGGCCGCCACGCCAAGCGCTAGGGAGGACTCCGGTCAGAAGCCTCGGGTCCGCTTCGCCGCGCGGCGGGCCGCCGCCGCGCCCGGGGACTGCATGAAGAGGCGGGCCAGCTCGCCTCCCAGGTTCACGCCGATGGCGATCGCCAGGGCCAGGGCCGACGCCTTCGCCAGGTAGGCGAAGCCCTGGTCCAGGTTGTTCTGGGCGATCGAGAGCACCCCGAAGTAGGTCGCCGAACCGGGCAGCAGCGGCCCGATCGCCGCCGTCACGTACGGCAGGGACGACGTGTGGTGGTAACGGGCGATCAACTGCCCGAACAGGCCCACCAGACCGGCCGCCACCGCCGTCGCCATCACCGTCGAACCGCCCGCCGTCACCGCGATCGACGCGTAGATCACCCACGCCACCCCGCCGTTCAGCGTCGCGAACAGCACCGTCGCCCGCGACTGCTGCAGCAGGATCGCGAAGGTCGCGCACAGCACCATCGACGCCGCGATCTGCACCACCGGCCGCTCGACCGGACTGAGCACCCCCTCCGGATTGAGCTGGGCGTCGAACTGCACGGCGATGTACAGCACCGACAGCACGCCCACCACGATCGCCACGAAGAAGTAGCCGACCTCCAGCAGCCGGGCCGAGGCCGTGATGTAGAAACCGGTCAGACCGTCCTGCACGGCCGCCACCAGCGCCCGCCCCGGGATCAGCGCGAACAGCCCACCCGTGATCACCGCCGAGGGCCGCAGATCCGCGTGCAGCACCGTCAGCGCCACCCCCAGCGCCGCCGGCGGCATCGCCGCCACCAGGAACTGGTAGAACTCCGGCAGCCCGCGCCCCGCGCACAGCCACGCCAGCCGGTCGCCCAGCATCGCGCCGAGCGCCGCCACGAAGAACACCGTGGCGCCACCGCCCACCAGCACCGACGCCGCCCCCGCCAGGGCCCCGGCCGCGCTCGTCAGGACCCAGCCCGGATACGGATGCCGGTTGCGCCGGATCTCCGCCAGCCGCCGGTACGCCTCCTCCGGCGACACCTCGTGGTCCGGGTCGTTGATGTCCGCGAGGAGCTGGTAGACCGCCTCCAGACGGGTGTAGTCGGTGCCCCGCCGCCGCACCGTACGGTTCGCGGTCACCGGATCGTCCACCAGCGACGGCTGGTACGTGATCGACAGCAGCGTGAACGTCACCGTCGGCTCGCAGCGGTCGAGACCGTACGAACGGCAGATCGCGAACATCGCCGCCTCGACGTCCTCCGCGCCCTGGCCGCCCGCGAGCAGCAGCTCGCCGATACGCAGGGTCAGGTCGAGCACGCGCGGCACCGGCGGACCGCCCTCGTCCGCCTTGCGCGGCGCCTCCGGCACCGGCCGCTCGCCCACCGGCAGCCGCAGCATGGTCCGCATCCGGTCCTGCCACGGCGCGTCCTGCGCCATCTTGACCAGCGGGACGCCGTACGCGGGAGTGAAGGCCGGCGGCGAGTCCTTGACCGAATACGTCGAGGGCGGCGCGAAGGCGGAACCTTCCTGCTCCACCGGCGGCTCCGGCGCCAGCCCCTCGGGCAGCGCGAACTCCGACGTCGGGTGCTCGTCCTCCACCGGCTCGGGCGGCTCCACACCGGCCGGCGGGACGAACGCGCTCCGCGCCTCGTCCGACGGCGGCTTCCGGTCCTCCGGAGCCTCCTCGGGCCCGTCCGGCCTCGCCACCACTCTGCTCGCCCTCATTCCGGCCTGGTACCCGCACGTCCGGGCCCCATACGAGCCCGACTCCCGCCAGTATGGACGCGCGAAGGGCGGCGCACCTCAGCAGGTGCGCCGCCCTCACAGGCTCAGCCGGACAGGGGCTCAGTGGCCGCCCTGCTCCTTGAAGCGCGCGTACGACTTCTCGATCTCGGCCTCGGCCTCGGCGCGGCCGACCCAGTCGGCGCCCTCGACGGACTTGCCGGGCTCCAGGTCCTTGTAGACCTCGAAGAAGTGCTGGATCTCCAGGCGGTCGAACTCCGGCACGTGGTGGATGTCGCGCAGGTGCTCCATGCGCGGGTCCGTCGCCGGGACGCACAGCAGCTTGTCGTCGCCGCCGGCCTCGTCCGTCATGCGGAACATGCCGATGGCACGGCACTTGATGAGGCAGCCCGGGAACGTCGGCTCGTCCAGGATCACGAGCGCGTCCAGCGGGTCACCGTCCTCACCGAGCGTGTTCTCGACGAAGCCGTAGTCCGTCGGGTAGGCGGTCGAGGTGAAGAGACGGCGGTCCAGGCGGATCCGACCGGTCTCGTGGTCGACCTCGTACTTGTTCCGCGACCCCTTGGGGATCTCGATGGTGACGTCGAACTCCACGGGTGGATCTCCTCCTGAATCAACACATGTCAATGCTCGCGACGACGCGCGGTGGTTAAGTGTCCCTCACGCAGGGTCTTGATCGCGAAAGGGGCTGGTCATCACATGCCGGAGCCGAGAACCTGGCAGCTCGCGGCGGGCTCCGCCGTGCTCGGTCTGGCCCTGGCCGCCGGAGCGGTGGCCGCGGCCGGCCCGTGGGACACGGGTCAGCGTAAGGCCGAGCGGGCCCGAGCGGTCACCCTCGCAACGACAGGTGGCGCACATCACGCCGGCGCCCCCGGCACCACCGCCCCGCGCCGCCCCGCACCCGCCCCCAGCGCCGCCGGAGTGCTCCGCGCCCTCGGCGCCGCCGGGACCACCGGCACGACCACCCGACCGGGCGACGACCTCGCCGCCACCCTCGTCCCCCTCCTGGCCGACCCCGGCCTCGGCCCCCTGCGCACCGCCTCCGTCGTCGACGCCACCACCGGCCGGCAGCTCTACGGCGAAGGCGCCGGCACCCCCATGACCCCCGCCTCCACCATCAAGATCGCCACCGCGGCCGCCGCGCTCTCCGCCCTCGGCCCCGACCACCGCATCGCCACCACCACGACCACCGGCCCCGACCGGCGCACCGTCACCCTCGTCGGCGGCGGCGACCCCACCCTCGACACGACCCGCCTCGCGGCCCTCGCCGACGCCACCGCCCGCGCCCTCAAGACCCACGGCGCCACCTCCGTACGCCTCGCCTACGACACCGGCCTCTACCAGGGCCCCGTCCTCCACCCCATCGGCCCCAACGAGAACCTGGCCCCCGTCACCGCCCTCATGACGAACGCCGGCCGGCTCGACGACAGCCACAGCGGAACCGCCCCCCGCAGCGGCGACCCGGCCCGCGACACCGCCACCGCCTTCGCCGACCTCCTCCACCGGGCCGGCGTCACCGTCCAGGGCGCCCCCACCCCCGGCAAGGCCCCCCAGGGCGACCGGGCCGTGCCCCTCGCCCGTACCGACTCCGCACCCCTCGCCGACCTCGTCGAACGCACCCTCACCCACAGCGACAACGACCTCGCCGAAGCCCTCGCCCGGCAGACCGCCCTCGCCCACCGGCAACCCGCCGGCTTCGCCGGCGCCGCCAAGGCCGTCCACGACGAGCTCGCCCGCCTCCGCCTCCCCCTCGCCGGCAGCCGCTTCGCCGACGGCAGCGGCCTCGACCGCCGCGACCGCGTCTCCGCCGCCCTCCTCACCGGCATCCTCACCCGCGCGGCCGACCCCGCCCGCCCCCACCTGCGGCCCCTCCTCACCGGACTGCCCGTCGGCGGCTTCAGCGGCACCCTCGCCGGCCGCTACGACGACCCCGCCACCGCCCCCGGCGCCGGCACCGTCCGCGCCAAGACCGGCACCCTCAAAGGCGTCGACACCCTCGCCGGCACCGTCGTCACCCCCGACGGCCGCCTCCTCGCCTTCGCCTTCCTCGCCGGCCGCACCAGCTCCCCGTACACCGCCCGACCCGCCCTCGACCGCCTCCCCGCCGCCCTCGCCGCACACCCCTGACCGGCGCCGGCCCAGGCACCCTCCCCGACCCACCCGGCCCGGCATCCGCACGAACCCTCACCGAACGGGCGCCGAGAACGTACGGTTGACGCATGACGAGCATCGGTGGTGCAGGCACATCGGGGATGGTCGACTGGAATCTCGCCGTCGCGACGGCGACCCGCCTGGTGCGGCCGGGCCCCGAGGTCACCAGGGAAGAGGCCCGCGCGGTCGTCGCCGAACTCCGCGAACACGCCAAAGCCGCCGAGGAACACGTCCGCGCCTACACCCGGATGATCCCCGACGGCCACCAGCCCGACGACACACCCGTCCTCGTCGTCGACCGCGCCGGCTGGATCAAGGCCAACGTCGCCGGCTTCCGCGAACTGCTCTCCCCGCTCCTCGACAAGATGCGGGAACGCCGCGCCAACACCCCCGGCGGCACCGTCCTCAGCGCCGTCGGCGGCAAGGTCACCGGCGTCGAGCTCGGCATGCTGCTGTCCTTCCTCGCCAGCCGCATCCTCGGCCAGTACGAGACCTTCGCCCCCGCCACCCGCGAACTGCCCGCCGGCACCGACGGCGGCGGACGCCTCCTCCTCGTCGCCCCCAACATCGTCCACGTCGAACGCGAGCTCGAAGTCTCCCCCCACGACTTCCGGCTCTGGGTCTGCCTCCACGAGGAGACCCACCGCACCCAGTTCACCGGCGTCCCCTGGCTCCGCGACCACCTCCAGGGCGAGATCCAGTCATTCCTCGCCGCCACCGACGTCGACCCCTCCACCGTCGTCGAACGCCTCCGCGAAGCCGCCCAGGCCCTCGTCGGCGGCCGCCCCGAAGGCGAACAGGGCGAACCCGCCCCCTCCCTCGTCGAAATCGTCCAGACCCCCGAACAGCGCGAGATCCTCGGCCGCCTCACCGCCGTCATGTCCCTCCTCGAAGGCCACGCCGACTACGTCATGGACGGC
This sequence comes from Streptomyces sp. NPDC006339, assembly GCF_040612775.1. Classification (NCBI taxonomy): domain Bacteria; kingdom Bacillati; phylum Actinomycetota; class Actinomycetes; order Kitasatosporales; family Streptomycetaceae; genus Streptomyces; species Streptomyces sp. NPDC006339. Next base: position 69,014 of record NZ_JBEXQW010000035.1, on the reverse strand, counting down.
GTCGGCCCCGACGTCGTGCCCTCCGTCGCCGAGATCCGCGAGAAGTTCCAGCAGCGCCGCGCCCGCGGCGCCTCCCGCCTCGACCTCGCCCTGCGCAAGCTCCTCGGCCTCGACGCCAAACTCCGCCAGTACCGCGACGGCGAACGCTTCGTCCGCGCCGTCGTCGACCAGGTCGGCATGGACGGCTTCAACCGCGTGTGGACCTCCCCCAACACGCTCCCCACCAAGTCCGAGATCGCCAAACCGGCCGACTGGGTGGCGAGGGTGCACCGTAAGGCAGACTCCTGAGACAGGTGAGTCGGATGACCGAAGAACACCCCACCCATCACCCATCCGAGGGACCGTAGACGGCGGGTAAGGCGTGCAATGCTCGGGTAACGGCCAGGTTCTGTCACCATCGACGCACTCTGAGTGACCGAACCCCCACTTCCGACCGTTAAGACTCCGACCGAGGCACTGCACACTCTCCACGAAGGGCACCGGACATGGGTCCCCATCCTGCGGTCGCGGCGATACGCCTGGCGGTCCGCCGCGTACTCCACGACGTCCTCACCGAACACCGGAACACCACCCCCGACACCACCCCGAGCGGCACACCCGGCGCACAGCCCCTCGTCCTCGTCGCCTGCTCCGGCGGCGCCGACTCCATGGCCCTCGCCTCCGCGCTCGCCTTCGAAGCCCGCAAACTCGACCTCCGCGCCGGCGGCATCACCGTCGACCACGGCCTCCAGCAGGGCTCCGACCAGCGCGCCGCCGAAGTCGCCGACCGCATGACCGCCCTCGGCCTCGACCCCGTCGAAGCCATCGCCGTCACCGTCGGACGCGACGGAGGCCCCGAAGCCGCCGCCCGCGACGCCCGCTACGCCGCCCTCGACGCCGCCGCCGAACGCCACGGCGCCACCGCCGTCCTCCTCGGCCACACCCGCGACGACCAAGCCGAAACCGTCCTCCTCGGCCTCGCCCGCGGCTCCGGCATCCGCTCCCTCTCCGGCATGGCCGCCGTATCCGGCACCGCCCGCCGCTACCGCCGCCCCTTCCTGGAGCTCGACCGGCAGACCGTACGCAAGGCATGCATCGCCCAGGAACTCGCCGTCTGGGACGACCCCCACAACAGCGACCCCGCCTACACCCGCTCCCGGCTCCGCCACGAGGGCCTCCCCGCCCTCGAGAAAGCCCTCGGCAAAGGCGTCGTCGAAGCCCTCGCCCGCACGGCCCAGCTCTCCCGCGACGACGCCGACGCCCTCGACTCCTGGGCCGCCGACGCCGAAGCCGCCGTACGCGACGAAGCCGGCCGCCTCGAATGCGCCAAGCTCTTCGGCCTGCCCCCCGCCGTACGCCGCCGCGTCCTGCGCCGCGCCGTCATCGCCGAGGGCGCCCCCGCCGGCTCCCTCTTCGCCCGCCACATCGAAGAACTCGACCGGCTCGTCACCGGCTGGCGCGGCCAAGGAGCCATCAACCTGCCCGGCCGCGTCGAAGCGCGCCGCCAGGGTGGCAGACTGGTCATTCGGCAAGGCTGACGCAAGGCTGCAACGAAAGTGACCCGGGTGAACGAGAAGGACATGGGCACCGACCTCAAGTCGGTGCTCATCACCAAGGAAGAGATCGACGCGAAGCTGGCCGAACTGGCCGCGAAGATCGACGCGGAGTACGCGGGCAAGGACCTGCTCATCGTCGGCGTCCTCAAGGGAGCCGTGATGGTGATGGCGGACCTGGCGCGCGCGCTGTCCACCCCCGTCACCATGGACTGGATGGCCGTCTCCTCCTACGGCGCCGGCACCCAGTCCTCCGGCGTGGTCCGCATCCTCAAGGACCTCGACACCGACATCAAGGGCAAGCACGTCCTGATCGTCGAGGACATCATCGACTCGGGCCTGACCCTCTCCTGGCTCCTGTCCAACCTCGGCTCCCGCGAGCCGGCCTCCCTCGAGGTCTGCACCCTCCTGCGCAAGCCGGACGCCGCCAAGGTCGCCATCGACGTCAAGTGGATCGGCTTCGACATCCCCAACGAGTTCGTCGTCGGCTACGGCCTCGACTACGCCGAGAAGTACCGCAATCTCCCCTTCGTCGGTACCCTCGCCCCCCACGTCTACGGCGGCTGACCCAAGGGAACCCGAACCGTCTTCCCACCGTTGAACCAAGGGAAGACGGTCCCGGGCGACAATGCTGGGGTACCGTCCGAAGAACAGTTCTTTTCTCACACAGCAGCATTCACCTACGGGCAGGAGGGACGGGGCGCCGAGCGCGCCCCGTATGGATGGACGTGAAGCGATACTTCCGCGGGCCGGTCATGTGGATCGTGCTGGCCGTCCTCGCCGTGGTCGTGCTGATGCAGGTCGTCGGCTCGTCCGAGGGCTACAAGACGGTGGACACCGGCAAGGTCGTCCAGGCGATCGACAAGAACCAGGTCAAATCCGCAAAGCTCACCACCGGTGACGAGCAGGTCGTCAAGATCGAGCTCATCGACGGCCAGAAGATCGACAAGAGCAGCAAGGTCCAGGCCAGCTACATCGGCACCCAGGGCGCCGACCTGGCCGACAAGCTCCAGGAGAAGTTCGAGGCAGGGCAGATCGAGGGCGGCTACACCGTCTCCCCCGAGAAGCAGTCCCCCTTCCTCTCCGTCCTGTTCTCCCTGCTGCCCTTCGTCCTCATCGTGGTCGTCTTCCTCTTCCTGATGAACCAGATGCAGGGCGGCGGCTCCCGCGTCATGAACTTCGGGAAGTCCAAGGCCAAGCTCATCACCAAGGACACCCCCAAGACGACCTTCGCGGACGTCGCGGGCTCCGACGAGGCCGTCGAGGAACTCCACGAGATCAAGGAATTCCTCCAGGAGCCGGCCAAGTTCCAGGCCGTCGGCGCCAAGATCCCCAAGGGCGTGCTGCTCTACGGCCCGCCCGGAACCGGCAAGACCCTCCTCGCCCGCGCCGTCGCCGGCGAGGCCGGAGTGCCGTTCTACTCGATCTCCGGCTCCGACTTCGTCGAGATGTTCGTCGGCGTCGGCGCCTCCCGCGTCCGCGACCTCTTCGAGCAGGCCAAGGCCAACGCCCCCGCCATCGTCTTCGTCGACGAGATCGACGCGGTCGGCCGCCACCGCGGCGCCGGCCTCGGCGGCGGCCACGACGAGCGCGAGCAGACCCTCAACCAGCTCCTCGTCGAGATGGACGGCTTCGACGTGAAGGGCGGCGTCATCCTCATCGCCGCCACCAACCGGCCCGACATCCTCGACCCCGCCCTCCTGCGCCCCGGCCGCTTCGACCGGCAGATCGCCGTCGACCGCCCCGACATGCAGGGCCGCCTGGAGATCCTCAAGGTCCACCAGAAGGGCAAGCCGGTCGCACCGGACGTCGACCTCGGCGCCGTCGCCCGCCGCACCCCCGGCTTCACGGGTGCCGATCTCTCCAACGTCCTCAACGAGGCGGCGCTGCTCACCGCCCGCTCGGACAAGAAGCTGATCGACAACAAGGCGCTCGACGAGGCGATCGACCGCGTCGTCGCCGGCCCGCAGAAGCGGACCCGGATCATGTCGGACAAGGAAAAGAAGATCACCGCGTACCACGAGGGCGGCCACGCCCTGGTCGCGGCGGCCTCGCCGAACTCCGACCCGGTCCACAAGATCACCATCCTGTCCCGCGGCCGGGCCCTGGGCTACACCATGGTCCTCCCCGACGAGGACAAGTACTCCACGACCCGCAACGAGATGCTCGACCAGTTGGCCTACATGCTGGGCGGACGCGCCGCCGAGGAACTGGTCTTCCACGACCCGACCACCGGCGCCGCCAACGACATCGAGAAGGCCACCGCCACGGCCCGCGCGATGGTCACCCAGTACGGCATGACCGAGCGGCTCGGCGCCATCAAGTTCGGCGGCGACAACACCGAGCCCTTCCTCGGCCGCGAGATGGCGCACCAGCGCGACTACTCCGAAGAGGTCGCCGCGCTGGTCGACGAAGAGGTCAAGAAGCTCATCGAGGCCGCGCACAACGAGGCATGGGAGATCCTCGTCGAGAACCGCGACGTCCTCGACAACCTCGTCCTCGCCCTGCTGGAGAAGGAGACGCTGGGCAAGGAGGAGATCGCCGAGATCTTCGCCCCCATCGTCAAGCGCCCGGCCCGCCCGGCCTGGACCGGCTCCTCCCGCCGGACCCCCTCCACCCGCCCGCCCGTCCTCTCCCCGAAGGAGCTGGCCCTGACCAACAGTGCCAACGGCTCCTCCTCGACGACCCCCTCGGTGGACACCACCAAGGCCATCGAGGTAGCCCCCGAGGACACCCCGGAGCCCTGAGGCTCCCCAGGCCCGGCGACGGGCCCGGAATGCGAGCCGCGCCCCCGCAGGTTCTAGCCTGTGGGGGCGCGGTTTTTTCGCGTCATGTCAGACAGACGGAACGAGGCACAGATGACCGACCCGGTGACGCTGGACGGCGAGGGCACGATCGGCGAGTTCGACGAGAAGCGCGCCGAGAACGCCGTACGGGAGCTGCTGATCGCGGTCGGCGAGGACCCCGACCGCGAGGGGCTCAAGGAGACGCCCGCGCGCGTTGCGCGTGCATACAGAGAACTCTTGTCGGGTATGCGTCAGGCACCTGAGGATGTCCTGACCACCACTTTTGACCTCGGCCATGATGAAATGGTCCTCGTAAAGGACATCGAACTCGTTAGCTTCTGCGAACATCATTTGCTCCCGTTCCACGGGGTGGCTCACGTGGGCTACATCCCTGCGGAGACTGGGAAGATCACGGGGCTGTCGAAGCTCGCCCGGCTTGTCGATGTCTTCGCGCGTCGGCCGCAGGTGCAGGAGCGGCTGACGACCCAGATCGCCGATTCGCTGATGAAAATCCTGGAGGCGCGGGGCGCGATCGTCGTGATCGAGGCCGAGCACATGTGCATGTCGCTGCGCGGCATCCGGAAGCCGGGTGCGAAGACGACGACCTCGGCGGTGCGTGGCCAACTTCGTGACGCTACTACACGAGCTGAGGCTATGTCCCTGATATTGGCCCGTTAGTAGCGGGCTGTCCGCCTTGCTCCATACCGTCCCCGATCAGTCGAGTTGATCGCTGATCAAGGGGGATCGGTATGGGGTACGGGCTTCCCAGCAAGATGCTGGTGAACCTGGTGGACGGCTGCGTCCAGGCTAAGAACGTGGCGCCCGGCAGCGCCGTGTGGACGCTGGACGGCGACCGGACGGCGGAGACCACGGTTGTCGGGGTGACGGCGGTGAAGGGCCGCGACGCCGTCGACGTGGTCACGGACCACATGACCTTCACCGCCAGCCGGGATCTGTTGCTGGCGACGCCGGGCGGTTGGACGCATGCGAAGGACGCGGCGGGGACGACGGTCGCCTGGACGCCGGCTCGGAAGCTGCGCCGGGAGCGGTTCATGATCCGGCCGGGATACGAGTTCGGCTACTTCGTGGGGGCTACCTGCGCCGACGGGACGGTCGGCAAGAACTACGTATCGCTGGTCGTGAACGAGCAGGACTTCGCGGCCCGCTACGCGACCGCCCTGACGGCCTGCACGGGGCTCCCTGCGAGGCTGGAGGCGGTCAGTCGGCCGTCTGGGTACTTGAAGCGAGACCTGGCGGGCTTCCGGGTCCGGGTGGTCTCCTCGTACCTCTCGGACGCGCTGAGGCACTACGTAGGCGGGGACGCTCACCACATGCGGCAGCGCTTTCCGCGAGTGGTGCTGCGTGACATCGATACGTTCAGTGGGTTTCTCGACGGATACATCGACGGCGACGGCTGCCGCATCAAGCGATGGCCAGCGCGGATGATCGTCAGCGCCAATGTCCCGTTCCTGGCGGAGATCGCTCCGATCATCGGAGCACGGTTCACGCCGGCCAAGCGCGGCGGGGCCTCCCAGCTTGTCGTGTCCGACCGCTGGCAGAGCCGTGGCACCTTCATCCCCGAGCACCACTCCCTCCTCCCGCCCGAGTCCTCCTGGGTCCAGGTCCGAGAGGTCCGCCCCCGTCCCGCTCTCGGGGCGAAGCCCTTCACGTTCTACAGCTACAAGCTCGCCCCGCACCCGACGTTCCTGGTGAACGGGCACCTGGTGCGGGAGCCCTGGTAGCCACGGGCGGGCTAGGCCGCCGGGGCGCGGCCGCTGTCGTTGTCGTCGCCGTCCTCCGGGAGCTTGCAGACGTGTTCCAGGAAGAGGGCGGCGGCGATGACGGCGAAGGCGGCGAGGACCGCGAAGGCGGCGTAGAGGGCCTGGTCGCGGCGGGCCGGGACGTCGAGGGAGCCGAGGAGGAAGACGCCCGTGCCGCCGTACATGCCGGCGACCAGGGCGGCGACCAGGGCGCTCGCCTGGCCGAAGACGACCGCGCGGGCCGCCATCAGGGGTTCGACGCCCTTGGCGTCGGGGCGGCGCTCGCGCTGGGCCTTGAGGCGGGTGCGCAGGGAGAGGGCCGTGGCGGTGAGGACGGCGGCGATGGCGGCGAGCACGATGGGGGCGGCGAGCGGCACGCTGGGCAGCGTGCCGATCGAGTCCCAGAGCCGGGCGCCGCCCCAGGAGAGGATGCCGGCCGCGAGGAACAGTCCGGCGAGCACCTTGAGCCGCAGTTGTTTCACCGGGTGTCCTTCGTGTGGTCCGAGCGCCTGTCCGTGTTCTCTCTGAGGAGCGTAACGACTACTCGGGGAGTCGGAGTTCCAGGTCGGTGCGCGGCGCGACGCCTTCGTGGCCGAGGCCGGCGAGGAGGTCGGTGACGGTGCCGTGGCCGGGGAGCTGGGCTTCGGGGTCGACGTCGTGCCAGGGGGCGAGGACGAAGGCGCGCTGGTGGGCGCGGGGGTGGGGGAGGGTGAGGACGGGGTCGTCGGAGACGACCTCGGCGTAGGTGATGATGTCGACGTCTATGGTGCGGGCGCCCCAGCGCTCTTCGCGGACGCGGTGGAACGCCTCCTCGACGGCGTGGGCCCGCTCCAGCAGGGAGGCCGGGGGAAGGGTGGTCTTCACGAGGACGACGGCGTTGAGGTACGAGGGCTGGGTGTCGGGGTCGACGCCCCAGGGCTCGGTCTCGTAGACGGGGGAGACGGCCTTGACGCGCAGGCCGGGGGTGTCTTCGAGGGCGTCGACGGCGCCCTGGAGGGTCTCCAGGCGGTTGCCGAGGTTGGCGCCGAGGGCGAGGACGGCCCATTTGGGGTTGGAGAGGGTGACGTCGGCCGCGTCGACGGCGGCGGTCACCGCGGCCGGTACGGGCTGCACGGTGGGGTCGCTGTGCTGGGGCTTCATGCGCGGCTCCGGGTGATGGTGACGGTGACGTCGTCGAAGGGGACGGTGATGGGGGCGTCCGGCTTGTGGACGACGACCTCGACCTCCTGGACGCCGGCGTGCTTGAGGCACTGCTGGGCGATGCGCTCGGCGAGCGTCTCGATGAGGTCGACCGGTTCGCCCTGGACGACGTCGACGACTTCCTCGGCGACGACGCCGTAGTGGACGGTCTTCGTCAGGTCGTCGTCGGCGGCCGCGGCGCGGGTGTCCAGGCCGAGGGTGAGGTCGACGATGAAGGTCTGGCCCTCCTCGCGTTCCTTGGGGAAGACGCCGTGGTGTCCTCGGGCCTTGAGGCCGCGCAGCGCGACACGATCCACGCGAATCACTCCTGCTGTCGTAGTTCGGTTGGCCACGCAGCCGGGTGCGGACGGCCGGGTGTCCACCATCGAATCTACCTGCGGGCACCGACAGCCGGGTCGGCGCCTCTGGTCGGGCGCCGGGGCGGGGGGGTTCAGTCGTCGGTGTCGGGCGCGTCGTCGGGGTCGTTCTCGGGGAGGACGGGGGAGGCGTGGTGGGACCAGATGCGCCAGCCGTCCGGCGTGCGGCGGAAGACGTTGGTGGCGACGACGAGCTCGCCGACGAGGGGGCCGAGTGCGGCGCCGTCCTCGGCGGGGCCGCCGCTGAGGATGTTCTCGGTGCAGGTGACGACCGCCACGTCGCCGGCGAGGGAGATCTCGACGTCGGTGAGGAAGAACTGGATGTAGTCGGTGTTCGCCATGATCAGGGCGTACGAGCGGAGCACCTCGCCGCGGCCGGTGAGGACGGGCCAGCCGGGGTGGACGCAGGTGATGGGGGTGGCGTCCTCGTCGAGCCAGAGGTCGGTGACGGTGTCGAAGTCTCCCTGTTCCATCGCCTCGTAGTAGGCGGTGTTGGCGGCTTCGACGGCGGTGCGGTCGGCCTGGTGGGCGGCGGGGTGGGTCACCTGGCTCCTTCGACGGCTCTGGCGACTCGTACGGCGTCGGCGGTGGCGCGGACCTCGTGGACGCGGACGGCCCAGGCGCCTTCGTGGGCGGCGATGGCGGAGACGGCGGCGGTGGCGGCGTCGCGTTCGCGGGCGGGGGGCGGGGCGGCGCCGTCGTGGGCGAGGACGTGGCCGAGGAAGCGTTTGCGGGAGGCGGCGACGAGGAGGGGGCGGCCGAGGGCGCGGAGCGCCGGGAGGTGGGCGACGAGGGCGAGGTCGTGGGGGGCGAGTTTGGCGAAGCCGAGGCCGGGGTCGACGACGATGCGTTCGGGGGCGATGCCGCCGTCGATGACGGCTTCCATGCGGGTGCGGAGTTCGGTGAGGACTTCGGTGACGACGTCGTCGTAGACGGCGAGGCTGTTCATGTCCTTGCTGAAGCCGCGCCAGTGCATGACGACGAAGGGGACTTCGGCGGCGGCGACGGCGGGGACCATGGCGGGGTCGGCGAGGCCGCCGCTGACGTCGTTGACGAGTGCGGCGCCGGCTTCGACGGCGCGGGCGGCGACGGTGGCGCGCATGGTGTCGACGGAGACGGTGACGCCTTCGGCGGCGAGGCCGCGGACGACGGGGATGACGCGGCGGAGTTCTTCGTCCTCGTCGACGCGGCTGGCGCCGGGGCGGGTGGATTCACCGCCGACGTCGACGAGGTCGGCGCCTTCGGCGACGAGGTCGAGGCCGTGCTTGACGGCGGCCGTGGTGTCGAACCAGCGGCCGCCGTCGGAGAAGGAGTCGGGGGTCACGTTGACCACGCCCATGACCGCGCAGCGGTCCCACTCCGGCAGGCCGAGTGCGGTGCCGCGGTCGTTCGTCGTACTCATGCGTCCAGCGTAGGGGGTGTCTCGCCGATCATGCCGGGCTCGCGACTCCCCCAGAGCTTCGCCTGGGAGGTGCCCCCATGCGCACCGCGCCTCGCCGCGTTGTCGTCGGTCGCCGATGCTCCGCATGGACTCCCTCCTCCGCCTTGCGATCCACGGCACCAGACGCCGCTCCCTGATCCGGCATGATCGGCGAGACACCCCCTGAGGCCCGGGGGGAGCTCAGGCCGCGCGGACCTCGTGCTCGGCCTGGGAGGGGACGATGTGGGCGCAGGGGCGGGGTGCGGTGGTGCGGGTGCGCCGGGTGAGGCGGGCGAGGGGGCGGGGCAGGGAGAGGTTCACGAATCCTTCGGCCTGCATGGCGGCGAAGCCGATGCGGGGGAGGTCGCGGCTTTTGCGGTAGACGACGAAGCGGGGTTCCCAGCGGGGCTGGAATTTGGCGTTGAACTTGTAGAGGGACTCGATCTGGAACCAGCGGGAGAGGAAGACGAGGAGTCCGCGCCACAGGCGCAGGACGGGTCCGGCGCCGATCTTCTCGCCGCGCGCGAGGGCGGCACGGAACATGGCGAAGTTGAGGGAGACGTGCTTGATGCCGAGGCGGGGGGCGTTCTGGAGGGCGGCGACGATGAGGAGCTCGTTCATGCCGGGGTCGGCGGCGCGGTCGCGGCGCATGAGTTCCAGGGACATGCCGTCGGGGCCCCAGGGGACGAAGTGGATGATCGCCTTCAGGTCGCCGTAGGGGGAGTCGGCGCCGGGGGTGTCGGGGTCGTCCTCTTTGTGGGCGGTCGCTATGACCGCCTCGCCGTCGCCGGGGTCGCCGATGCGGCCGAGGGCCATGGAGAAGCCGCGTTCGGTGTCGGTGCCGCGCCAGTCGTCGGCGGCGCGGCGGATGCGCTCGAGTTCGCCGTCGCTGAGGTCGGCGACGCGGCGGACCTTGGTGGTGTAGCCGTTGCGTTCGATGCGCTTGACCATCTGGCGTACGTTGCGCATGGCGCGGCCGGTGAGGGAGAAGTCGGCGACGTCGACGATGGCCTCGTCGCCGAGTTCGAGGGCGTCGAGTCCGGTCTCGCGGGTCCAGACGTGGCCGCCGGTCTCGGAGCAGCCCATGACGGCGGGGGTCCAGGAGTGGGCCTTGGCCTCGTCCATGAAGCGTTCGATGGCGCCGGGCCATGCCTCGACGTCGCCGATGGGGTCGCCGCTGGCGAGCATGACGCCGGAGACGACGCGGTAGCAGACGGCGGCCTTGCCGCTGGGGGAGAAGACGACGCCCTTGTCGCGGCGGAGGGCGAAGTGGCCGAGGGAGTCGCGGGCGCCGTGCTTGTCGAGGAGGGCGCGCAGCTTGGTCTCGTCGTCCTCGGTGAGCCGGGCGGCGGGGTGCTCGGGGCGGAAGGCGAGGTAGATGGTGGTGAGGGCGGTCAGCATGCCGAGGGCGCCGAGGGAGTATCCGACGGTCCAGTCGACGCCGCCGGTGTAGGCGACGGGGCCTTCGAAGCCGAAGAGGCCGTAGAGGACGTGTTCGAGGCGGTCGGTGAGGCTGGGGCTGCCGATGACGCGGCGGGGGTGGGCGCTGACGATGACGAGGCCGAGGGCGATGGATCCGGCGCCCATGACGACGAAGTTGGCGAGTGCGCGCCAGCGGCTGCGGGGGTCGGGCAGGGCGGCGAACTCGTCGCGGTGGCGGACGAGGAGGGCCAGCAGGGCGAGGGAGAGCAGGGCGCCGGCGAGGGAGTGGCGCCAGACGAACTGGGCGACGGCGCCGATCGGGAGGAGGACGACGGCGGCGCGCCAGGCGCGGCGCTTGTTGCGCTTGAGGCCGTGGGCGAGGAGCAGCAGCAGGACGCCGGCGCTGAGGGAGAGGGCCGCGGAGAGCGGTCCGAGGGTGCCGGGGAGGACTTCGGCGAGGGCGTGCATGCGGCTGGTGCGGAAGCGCGGGAAGACGCCGGCGGCGATGTCGATCAGGCCGATGAGCGTGCAGGCCGTTCCGACGAGCGCGGGGACCTTCTCGGGGCGTGGTCCGCGCAGAATCCGGCGTACGCGATCCGGAACCGATCCTGATTTGTCCCCATCTACCGTGACAGACATCGTTTCCCGTGCTTCCCGTGACTCCGCAAGAGATCGTTGATCCGGTGGGCCACGCTGGTCGGGCGGGCGTACCGGAGGTGTGCGCCCTCTAGGACGGAGCGACGATGGGGCGGGTTCACTCGCCGTCAGGGAAATTTTCAGGGAAAGATCAGGAAGAAGGCTCGGACGTCTCATGGGTCTCACCAGCAACAAGGTCCTCGCTCTGGCGGTCGCGCTGGCCGTGGTGTTCTTCGTCGCCACGATCTGGCTGTGGCCGAGGCTCGCGCGTGGTGGCTGGAAGTCCGTCCTGGGGCGGATCGGGCTGCTGCTGGCCACGCAGCTCGCCCTGTTCGCCTCGGTCGGTCTGGCGGCGAACAATTCGTTCCTCTTCTACGGCTCCTGGGCGGACCTGTTCGGTCAGGAGCAGGACATGGGCGTGGTGGTGGACCACTCGGCCGGTTCGAAGGACGTGAAGGTCGTCGGCACGCAGGCGCTGGACGTGCCGGGCGGCGGGCGTCCGTCGGTCGGCGGGCAGATCCAGAAGGTCGTCATAGCCGGTGAGAAGTCGAGAATCGACTCGCCGGCGTATGTGTACCTGCCGCCGGAGTACTTCCAGGGCCGGTACGCGAAGTCCACCTTTCCGGCCTCCGTGGTGCTGACCGGCTACCCGGGCACGGCGGAGAACCTGCTGAAGGGCCTGAAGTACCCGAAGACGGCCTTCCAGCAGGCCAAGGACAAGAAGATGCAGCCGATGATCCTGGTGATGCTGCGGCCGACGGTCGCGCCGCCGCGGGACACGGAGTGCGTGAACATCCCGGGCGGGCCGCAGACGGAGACGTTCTTCGCCGAGGATCTGCCGAAGGCGATCTCGGAGACCTACCGGGTGGGCACGAAGCCGCGGAACTGGGGCTTCATGGGGAACTCGACCGGCGGCTACTGCGCGCTGAAGATCGCGCTGCACCACCCGGACCGGTTCGCGGCGGGCGCGGGCTTCTCCGCGTACTACAAGGCGGCCGAGGACGTGACGACCGGTGATCTGTTCCACGGCGACGACAAGGCGCGCAAGCGGGCGAACCTGCTGTGGAGCCTGGACCACCTGCCGCAGGGGAACTCGTCGTTCCTGGTGACGACGTCGAAGCAGGGTGAGGGGAACCTCAAGGGGACGCGGGAGTTCATCAAGAAGGTGAAGGCGCCGGCGCGGGTCTCGTCCATCACGCTGGACAGCGGTGGCCACAACTTCAACACCTGGAACCGGGAGATCCCGCCGGGTCTGGTGTGGATGAGCGGGCGGCTCAGCGCGAGCTGAGGGGTGTCTCCGGGGGTGTCGTACGGCGCAGGGCGCGGTGGACGCCCTCGGTCGTGAGGGTGCCGAGGACGCGCGCGGGGTCGCCGGGGGCGTGCACGGCGAGCCGGCCGGCGTCGTGCTGGAGGAGGACGGCGAGGGCGTCCTTGAGGGAGGCGCCGAGGGGGAGGGGAACGAGGTCCTGGCCCGTGGCGCCGGTCGGCCCGGCGGGGTCGGTGGCGCCGGTCGGCCCGGCGGGGCCCGTGGCGCCGGTGGGGCCGTCGGCCGGTTCGAGGTCGGCCTCGGTGACGGGGGTGACGGCGAGCCGCTTGAGGCCGCGGTCGGCTCCGACGAAGTCGGCGACGTACGGGGTGGCGGGGGCGCCGAGGACGGTGGCGGGGGTGTCGAACTGCTCGATGCGGCCCTGCCCGTAGACGGCGATCCGGTCGCCGAGCCGGACCGCCTCCTCCAGGTCGTGGGTGACGAGCAGCACCGTCTTGCGGACGGTGGCCTGGAGGTGCAGGAACTCCGTCTGGAGGCGTTCGCGGACGACCGGGTCGACGGCGCCGAAGGGCTCGTCCATGAGGAGGACCGGCGGATCGGCGGCGAGGGCGCGGGCCACGCCGACGCGCTGGCGCTGGCCGCCGGAGAGCTGCTCGGGGTAGCGGTGGCCGTAGGTGGTGGGGTCGAGGCCGACGAGGTCGAGGAGTTCGGCGGCGCGTGCGCGGGCCCTGGCCTTCTTCCAGCCGAGCAGGGCCGGGACGGTGGCCGTGTTGTCGAGGACGGTGCGGTGCGGGAAGAGGCCGACCTGCTGGATGACGTAGCCGATGGTGCGGCGCAGTCGGACGGGGTCGACGGCGGAGACGTCCTCGCCGCCGAGCAGGATCCGGCCCTCGGTGGGTTCGACGAGCCGGTTCACCATCTTCATGGTGGTCGTCTTGCCGCAGCCGGACGGGCCGACGAGGGTGACCAGTTCGCCTTCGGCGACCTCGAAGGAGAGGTCGTCGACGGCGGTCGTGCCGTCCTCGTACCGCTTGGTCACGTGCTCGAACCGGATCATGGTTCCCCATTCTGGCCCGTCGCGACCGGGTATGTGTGAAGGAAGTATTGCCACATCGTGGCGCTTCGTGGTGATCGTCGGCCGATTGTCGGTGGCGGGGGCTAGGGTCGTCAGACGGATGTTCGACGGACGCGTGGGGGGAAGGGGGTGCGCATGGCCGCGGCGAACTGCCTGGTGACGAACGACTGGATCTGCGGCGAGTATCTGCGCACGCGCTCCCAGGAGTTGACCGACGCCACCCTCCAACACGTCGGCATCACCGTGACGTCGGTGCTGCTCGGCCTCGCCGTCTCCTTCCCCCTCGCCCTGCTCGTGCGGGCCAGACCACGGCTCGCCGGCCCCGTCCTCGGGCTCACCACCCTGCTCTACACGATCCCGTCGCTCGCGATGTTCTCGCTGCTCCTGCCCTTCCTCGGCCTGTCGTCGGCGCTCGTGGTGACCGGGCTCGTGCTGTATTCGCTGACCATCCTGGTGCGGGGCGTCCTCGCCGGGCTCGCGGCCGTGCCCGCGGAGACCCGCGAGGCCGCCCGGGGCATGGGATACGGGGCGGGCCGGCTGCTGTGGGAGGTCGAGCTGCCGCTCGCGCTGCCCGCCCTGATGGCCGGCGTACGGATCGCGACCGTGTCCACGATCGCGCTCACCACGGTCGGCTCCCTCGTCGGCCGCGGCGGTCTCGGCAACCTCATCGAGGACGCGCTGCCCACCTTCTTCAAGGCCCAGGTGCTCGCCGCCTCCGTGCTGTGCGTGCTGCTCGCCGTCATCGCCGACCTGCTGCTCCTCGGCCTCCAGCGGCTCCTCACGCCCTGGACGCGGACGCCGGCCCGGCGGGCGGGCGACGGGAGGCGGCGGGGATGACGGTCGTCGCGGACACTTGGAGCTGGCTGACCACCGGTGCCCACTGGTCGGGCGAGAGCGGCATCGCGCACCGGCTCGCCGAGCACCTGTACGTGAGCGGGACCGCCCTGCTCCTGGCCTGCGCCCTCGCCCTGCCGCTCGGCCTGTGGCTGGGGCACCTGGGCCGGGGCGGCGCCGTCGCCGTCAACGTCTCCAACGCGGGCCGGGCGATCCCCGTCTTCGCCGTCCTCGCCCTGTTCATGGTCTCGCCGCTGCGCAACGCCGGTTACGTGCCGACCGTCACCGCCCTCGTGCTGTTCGCGATACCCCCGCTGCTCACCCACGCCTACGTGGGCGTGCGGGAGGTGGACCGCGCCGTCGTGGAGGCCGCCCGGGGCATGGGCATGTCCGGCGGCCAGCTCTTCCGCGGGGTGGAACTCCCCCTCGCCCGGTCGATGCTGATGGCGGGTCTGCGCTCGGCGGCTGTGCAGGTGGTCGCCACGGCGACGATCGCCGCCATGGTCGGCCAGGGCGGCCTCGGCCGCATCATCACCGCCGGATTCCACACGTACGACACACCGCAGGTGGTCGCCGGCGCCGTGCTCGTGGCCCTGCTGGCCCTCCTCGTGGAGGCGCTCCTGGTGGCCGCGGACCGGCTCCTCGGCCGCGCCGGACGACTGAAGGGATGATCTAGTGGGCAGGACCTCGCGCATCACGGGTACGGCACTGGGCGCGGCGGCACTCGCCGTCTCGCTGGCCGCGTGCGCAGGCGGCGACAGCCTGGAGAAGACGAAGCCCGGCGCGGCCCCCGACGGGGGCGCGGGCGGCGGCAAGGGCGCGATCGTCGTCGGAGCCGCCGCGTTCACCGAGTCGAAGGTCCTGGCCGAGCTCTACGCCCAGATCCTCGACGACGCCGGATACTCCGCGAGCGTCACCACGGTGAAGAATCGCGAGCTCTATGAACCGTCCCTGGAGAAGGGCGAGATCGACGTCGTACCGGAATACGCGGCGACGCTCGCGGAATTCCTCAACGCGAAGGTGAACGGGCCCAAGGCGCCCGAGGAGAAGCCGGTCGCCTCCGCGGACCCGGTCGCCACCACCGAGGCGCTGAAGAAGCTCGCCGAGCCGCGCGGACTGAAGGTGCTCGCCGTCGGTGAGGCCGTCGACCAGAACGCCTTCGCCGTGAGCAGGGAATTCGCGGAGAAGAACAAGCTGAGGACGCTTTCCGATCTCGGCCGCGCCAAGCTGAAGGTGAAGATCGCGGCCGGCGACGAATGCGAGATCCGGCCCTTCTGCGCGCCGGGCCTGAAGAAGACCTACGGGATCGACGTCATCGGCGTCGACCCCAAGGGAGTCGGCACCCCGCAGGCCAAGCAGGCCGTGAAGGACGGGGTCGACCAGCTCGTCCTCACCACGACCACGGACGCCACCCTCGAGTCCTTCGGACTCGTCTTCCTCGACGACGACAAGAAGCTGCAGAACGCGGACAACGTGCTGCCCGTCGTCAATGCGAAGGACGCCGGTTCCCCGGAGATAGCCGCCGCCCTCGACAAGATCACGAAGGTGCTGACGACGGAGGATCTCGCCGAACTCAACCGCAAGGTCGATGCCGAGCGGGCGAAGCCGCAGGACGTGGCGAGGGCCTATCTGGAGTCGAAGGGGCTGCTCAAGAAGTAGGCGCCGGGTAAGGGGAGTCGGCCGGGCCCGCCCGGGAATGGCGACGGCCCGGCTCGGCGACGTCGAGAACTCGCCAAGAGATTGCCGGGCCGACCCCCCATACGGCGCCTACGCACGGTAAATTTCAGGCCATGCCACGTGGACGCCACCGCCATTCCCCACCTCTGCACAAGCTCCTGCCGCCCTCCGCGGTCGCCGGGGCTTCGGTCGTCTGTGCCGCGGGCGCCTGGCTGCTCGGTGATCCCGTGGTGCTACGGCTCCTCGTCGCCGCCGCGGCGGCCGCGGCCGTCACCGGCGCCGTCCTCATGCGCAGTTGGGACCGCAGCGCCGGCCGTCAGGTCGCCGAGCTGAACCGGGCCCGCACCGCCGACCAGTGGAAGACCGAGGAGCGGATCGCCGAACTGGAGTCCGACCTCGAGGAGTCCCGCGAGCTGCGGGCCCGCCTCGACGCCAAGCTGCGCGCCAAGCGCGTCGAGCTGGCCGGCCTCCGCAGCGAGCACGCCGACCTGCTGCGCCGCTACGCCACCGCGGAGACCGAGCGGGCCAGCGCGCTGGAGGGCCGCCGCGTGCTCGCCCTGGAGACGAGCGCGTCCGCCGGCCCGAAGTCCCTGCCCGCGGCCGGCTCCACCCCGACCCCGGAGGCGTACCGCAGGGCCGCGGAGGCCCTGCGCAACCTGACGGCGAAGGCGGAACAGAAGGCGGAACCGGCGACGGAGGCCGAGAGCGCGGCCGACGCGGACAAGGAGCCCGAGCCGGCGGCCGCCCGGCAGCAGGACGGGCCGCCGGAGCAGCACGGGGAGGACGGGCGGCCCGGGGCGGACGCGCGGAACGAGCAGCACGGGAAGACGTCCGGGGCCGCCGCTCTGCGCACCGTGCCCGCCGCGGCCGCGATCGCCCCGTACGCCGCCCGCCGGCCCGTCCAGCGGCCCACGGGCGGATTCGACTACTTCGGTACGCAGAGCGCGTCCGGCCCGCAGGCCGCGCTGGGCGCGAAGAAGGCGGCCGCCGCGATCGAGGCCGTGCAGAACGCGGACCTCGCCGACGTCGTGGGCGAGGAGGTCCTCGCCGATGCCGCGAGGCCGGCCGCCCCCGAGCAGCGGGCGATCGGCCAGGTCATCGACCTGACCGCGCACGACGAGACGGAGCAGCTCGACGTGGTGGAGCTGCGCGGCGCCGTCAACTCCTGACCGCCCCCGGAGCCGTCCGGCGTCGCGGCGCGGGGCGCGGCAGCGCGGGCGGGCGCGGGGCTACTTGTCGATGTCGCCGACGACGAAGAAGAGCGAACCGAGGATCGCCACCATGTCGGCGACCAGCGTCCCGGGCAGCAGCTCGGTCAGCGCCTGGATGTTGTTGTACGAGGCCGAGCGCAGCTTCAGCCGGTACGGGGTCTTCTCGCCCTTGGACACCAGGTAGTAGCCGTTGATGCCGAGCGGGTTCTCGGTCCAGGCGTAGGTGTGCCCCTCCGGTGCCTTGAGGACCTTCGGCAGCCGCTGGTTGATGGGCCCCTGCGGCAGCTCCTCGATCCGGTCCAGACAGGCGTCGGCGAGCTCCAGGGAGTTGTGGGTCTGGTCCAGGAGGCACTCGAAGCGGGCCAGGCAGTCGCCCTCGGTCCGGGTCACCACGCGCAGGGTGTCCCCGAGCTCCCCGTACGCGAGATACGGCTCGTCCCGGCGCAGGTCGAAGTCGACGCCCGAGGCGCGGGCGATGGGCCCCGACACCCCGTACGCGTGCGCCGTCTCCTGCGACAGGACGCCGACCCCGCGGGTCCGCCCCCGGAAGATCTCGTTGCCGAGCACCAGCCGGTCGTACACGTCCATCCGCGACCGCACGTCCGCGACGGCCTGCCGGGCCCGGCCCAGCCAGCCGGCCGGCAGGTCCTCCTTGAGGCCGCCGACCCGGTTGAACATGTAGTGCATCCGCCCGCCGGAGACCTCCTCCATGACGGTCTGGAGCTCCTCGCGCTCGCGGAAGGCGTGGAAGACGGGCGTGATGCCGCCGAGCTCGAGCGGATACGAGCCGAGGAACATCAGGTGGTTGAGCACCCGGTTCAGCTCGGCGAGCAGCGTCCGCGTCCACACGGCCCGCTCCGGGACCTCCATGCCCAGCATCCGCTCGACGGCCATGACGACCCCGAGCTCGTTGGAGAACGCGGAGAGCCAGTCGTGCCGGTTGGCCAGCATGATGATCTGCCGGTAGTCCCGCGCCTCGAACAGCTTCTCGGCGCCCCGGTGCATATAGCCGACCACCGGCTCGGCCTCGCGCACCACCTCGCCGTCGAGCACGAGCCGCAACCGGAGCACACCGTGCGTGGAGGGATGCTGGGGCCCGATGTTGAGCACCATGTCGGTGCTCTCCGCCGCGCCACCGATGCCGACCGTCGTCTCCGTCATGCGGGACAGTATCCCTCGCGCGCGTTACGCCTCCGACGGCGCGGGCGGCCCTCCGGCGGGGCGGGGGGCGCTCGGTCATCCCACGCGCTGGACCAACCAGAGGAAGTCGCCGAGGCCGCCCGGCGCGGTGAGCTCCGCCGCCTCGCCCGCGGAGGCCAGCGCCCGGACGTAGCCGACGGGGTCGGTCGAGGCCAGCGCCAGGGACGGCCGCTCCCCGGACACACCGAGGGCCCGCAGCGCCTCGCGCTGGGTGACCGGTTCGGGCGCGGAGGGCCCGGCTCCGGGCCGGCCCGGGCCCGCGACGGCCGCTCCCGCCGCCCCGCACGCGTCCAGGGCCACGTGGGCCGTCAGGTCGCAGGTGCCGTCCGGGACCGGGGGGACCTCGCGGCCGGCGCGGAAACCGGTGAGGGTGCCGAAGAGGGGGCGGGCGGCGGAGAGGTGGGCGTAGTCGACGGCCACCGCCGTGCCCGCCGCGAGCGAGGCCACCGCCGCCGCCCAGGCCGCGTCGCGCGGGCGGCCGATCTCCGCGCGGGCGCCGGGCTCCCGCAGCGGCCACCACCGCTCCAGCCACTCCGCGTCCGGCCCCGCCACCACCCCGCCCAGTCGCTCCCGGCCGGCCCCGTCCACCTCCACGTACCGCACCGCCCCCGCCTCGTCGACCTGCGCCACCTCCACCGGCACGTTGTCCAGCCACTCGTTCGCGAACAGCAGCCCCCGCTCCCCGTCCGGCAGCCGCCCGGTCCACGTGATCCGCGGATCCAGGCCCTCCGGGCGGGCCGCGCGCTCCACCCCGTACGGGCGGACCCGCAGCCCCGGCGGCACCGCCGCGAGCACCCCCGTCAGCAGCTCGCCCCGCCCCGCGCCCACGTCCACGAACGCGACCTCGTCCGCCCCCAGCTCCTCGGCCGACCGCACCAGCAGCCGCGCCACCGCGCCCGCGAACAGGGGCGAGGCGTGCACCGACGTACGGAAGTGGCCGGCCGGCCCCTCGGGCCGCAGGAAGAAGCCCCCGGGGCCGTACAGCGCCCGCTCCATGGCGTCCCGCCACCCCTGCCATTGACACGTCTCATCCGTCACAGGCCCCAGTCTCCACCTTGGGGAGTAGGGGCCTCACGGGAAGGATCGACCCCACGGTTGACCCATGCACCTATCCCCGTTCCCTACGCTGGGCACGTGCAGCGCCTCTACGACTTCCTCCGCAGACACCCGACGGGCGTCGACACCTTCTGGGCCGTCGTCCTCTTCGGGTTCTCCCTGCTGTGGGTGGCCTCGGAGCCGGTGCCGAACAGCGGGGCGCCCGCCGCGTACGGCCTGGTCGCCGCGCTGTTCTCCCTGGTCGTCGCCCTGCGCCGACGCATGCCCGAGAAGATGCTGCTGCTCGCCGTCGGCCTCGGCCTCGTCCAGCTCGCCCTCGGGATCGTCCCCTTCATGGCGGACTTCGCCATGCTCGTGATCATCTACACGGTCGCCGCGCACGACGGCGCCCGCTGGGCCTCCCGGCTCGCCCTCGCCGGCGGGCTGAGCGCCAGCACCCTCTCCCAGTTGCGCTGGCCGGTGCAGGACGGCAGCGACTCGCTCGGCGCCAAGATCTTCTTCACCGTCATCATGACCGTGCCGTTCGCGCTCGCCTGGGTCCTCGGCGACTCCCTGCGCACCCGCCGCGCCTACTTCGCCCAGTTGGAGGAGCGCGCCTCCCGCCTGGAGAAGGAACGCGAGGCGCAGGCCAAGGTCGCCGTCGCCGCCGAACGCGCCCGGATCGCCCGCGAGCTGCACGACGTCGTCGCCCACAACGTCTCCGTGATGGTGGTGCAGGCCGACGGCGCCGCGTACGTCATGGACTCCTCGCCCGAGACCGCCAAGCAGGCCCTGGAGACCATCTCCGGCACCGGCCGCCAGGCCCTCGCCGAGATGCGCCGGCTGCTCGGCATCCTCCGCACCGGCGAGCACCAGGAGGCCGGCGAATACGTGCCGCAGCCCGACGTCCAGCAGATCGGGGACCTCGTCGAGCAGGTCCGCGGCGCCGGCCTCGCCGTCGACTTCAAGATCGAGGGCACCCCGCGCCCGCTGCCCAGCGGCGTCGAGCTCACCGCCTACCGGATCGTCCAGGAGGCCCTCACCAACACGCGCAAGCACGGCGGCCCCGAAGCCGGCGCCAGCGTCCGCCTCGTCTACTTCGACGACGGCCTCGGGCTGCTCGTCGAGGACGACGGGCGCGGCGCGCCACAGGAGATGTACGAGGACGGCGGCGCCGACGGCCGCGGCCACGGACTGATCGGCATGCGCGAGCGCGTCGGCATGGTCGGCGGCACCCTGGACGCCGGACCGCGCCCCGGCGGCGGCTTCCGCATCAGTGCCCTGCTCCCCCTCAAACCCGCTCACTGACCCTGAAGGAACCCGCATGTCCATCCGCGTGATGCTCGTCGACGACCAGGTGCTGCTGCGCACCGGCTTCCGCATGGTGCTCGCCGCCCAGCCGGACATGGAGGTCGTGGCGGAGGCGGGCGACGGCGTGGAGGCCCTGGAGGTGCTGCGCGGGACCGCGGTCGACGTGGTCCTGATGGACGTGCGCATGCCCAAGCTGGACGGGGTGGAGACGACCCGGCGGATCTGCTCGCAGCCCGACGCCCCGAAAGTGCTCATCCTCACCACCTTCGACCTCGACGAATACGCCTTCTCCGGCCTCAAGGCGGGCGCGAGCGGCTTCATGCTCAAGGACGTGCCGCCCGGCGAACTCCTCGGGGCGATCCGCTCCGTCCACAGCGGCGACGCGGTCGTCGCGCCGTCCACCACCCGCCGCCTCCTCGACCGCTTCTCCCCGATGCTGCCCTCGGCCGGCCCCGAGCCGCGCCAGAAGGAGCTCGACCGGCTCACCGACCGGGAACGCGAGGTCATGATGCTGGTGGCCCAGGGCCTGTCGAACGGCGAGATCGCCGCCCGGCTGGTGCTGTCCGAAGCCACCGTGAAGACCCACGTGGGCCGCATCCTCACCAAACTGGGCCTGCGCGACCGCGTGCAGGTCGTCGTCCTCGCGTACGAGACCGGCCTGGTCCGGGCCGGCGGCGGAGCGGTCTGACCGGCCGTGCTGCTCTGGCTCAACGGGCCCTTCGGCGGCGGCAAGACCCAGACCGCGTACGAACTGCGCCGCCGCCTGCCCGGCAGCGTCGTCTGCGACCCCGAACACGTGGGCTTCGGCCTGCACCGCACCCTGCCGCCGGGACTGCGGGGCGACTTCCAGGACCTGGCGGCGTGGCGCCAAGGCGTGTACGAGGTGCTCGACCTGGCGCTGCGGCGGCACGACGGAGTGGTTATCGCGCCGATGACCGTCGTCGAGCCCGCGTACTTCGCCGAGACGGTCGGCCGGCTGCGGGAGACGCACGGGGAGGAACGCGTGCGGCACGTCGCCCTGCTCGCGGAGCGGGAGACCGTGCTGCGGCGGCTGAGCGAGCGGGGCCTCGGACGCGGCCTCAAACGGGAGAGCTTCGCCGTACGGAAACTCGACGGCTGCCTGGAACGGCTCGCCGCCCCCGCCTTCGCCCACCACATCCGCACGGACGCGCTGACCGTGCCGCAGGTCGCCGACCGGATCGCGGAGCTCGCCGGGCTGCGGCTCGCGCCGAACACGGACGGTCCGCTGCGGCACCGGCTGCGGCGGATCCGGGTCGGGCTGTCGCACATCCGCTTCGACTGAACTCGCCGGGGCGGGCCGGGCGCCTCCCTTGAACGCCCGGGGCGGGCCGGGCGCCTCCCTAGCGCAGGACCGACTCCAGGAAGTCGCTGCCCAGCCGGGCCACGACCGAGAAGTCCAGCTCGTGCAGCACATAGCGGCCCCGGCGCTGGGTCGTGAGCAGGCCCGCCTTCTTCAGGACGGAGAGGTGACGGGACACCTCCGGGGCGGTGATGCCGTACGCGTCGGCCAGCTCGCTCGTCGCGTACGGGCCGCGCGCCAGGCTCCGGCACAGACGCATCCGCATCGGGTGGGCGATGGCCTCCAGACGCAGCTTGACCGCCTCGACCGACTCCGCCCCGCCGACCTCGTGGGCCGCGGCCGGATACTGGATCACCGGCTGCCAGCCGGGCGCGCACAGCGCGAACAGATGCGGCCAGCCGAACACGGTCGGGATCAGCGTCACGGCGGAGCCGTGGGCCTCCGTGCGGCCGTGCCCCAGCTTGTCGACCACGATCCGGGAGCCGCGCCCGTCCGCCTCCAGGGACAGCGCCGGGGAGGCCGCCGTCAGGGCCTCGGCCAGGCCCTTGCGGCGCAGCAGCTCCGTCTTGTGGCGGGCGTCCGTCGCGAGCTGGACCCGGACCCGCCGCCAGGTGTCGGCGAAGAACGCGTCGTCGCAGTCCTCCAGGAGCCGGCGGATCCACGCGCGGGTCGCGGCGGGCTCGGCCAGCATCCGCTCCACGAAGGCGGCCTGGCGCGGGCCGCGCGCCGCCGCCAGATCCAGGGCGCGGCGGCGGGACCGCTCGTCGACCAGCGGAGACGGGATGCCGTCCGAATAGCGGCTGCTGCACGAGATCTCCAGGGCCGCGCCGACGAACGTCTCGTCGTCCATGCGGTCCAGGTCGTCCAGCTCCTCGGCGAGGGTCTCGCGGGGACGGGCGGGCAGCAGGAAGTCGGAGCGGGTGGACCGCCACATGAAGTCCGCCTCATGGAGCCGCTCGGCGAGCTCCGGCTTCAGCCCGGCCGCCGTCGCCGTCGTCCACCCGTGCACGCGCGGGTGGTGGGCCGGCTCGGCCAGGGCGTGCAGGGCGTTGCCCAGCTCGGCCAGCGGCGAGGGGGAGAAGGCGATCCGCTCGTGCGGCAGTCCGGTGATGTCGATGGTCACGCTCACCCTCCTATGGTGCGGGGGCCGGTGGGGGCGGTGTCGTGCCGTTTGACGAGGGCCGTCAATCGGCGGGCCGGGTGGGGCGGGGTGGGCGCACGGTGGGGACATGGACGCACTGCAGCAGCACCTTCTGGACAGCTACCGGGCCGCCCGGCTCGGCGAACCGCGCCCGCCGGCGCCCGGCACCCACGAGCTGGCGGCGCTGCGGGTGATCCGCGGGCACCTGCGGCGCCGGCTGCGTCGGTTGCGACCGGGGTCCAAGTGGGGGTAGGGGGTGGGTGCGCGGGGGCCGTTCCGGGGGCCGCGTTCGGGACTGCATGATTTACGGCGCGGAAACCCCGACCTGCCAGGCGCGGCCCCTCGTTCCGCGCCACAAATCACGCTTTACGTCCCGAACGCGGCCCCCTGCACGGCCCCCGCTTCCGTCGGCCGCTATCGCCGGCTCAAGAAGCTCCGTACCGCCTCCTTCACGTCCTGGGCGGACCAGGTCAGGCCCGGTGCGTTGACCGTCACCTCGGTCACCGCCAGGCCCGGCGGGCCGCCCGCCGGGGCGGGGGACCAGCGGCGGAAGAGGGCGGTGCCGGTGTCCTCGGTGAGGGACAGCGCGGCGGACGTGAGGGAGTCCGGGTCGTACGGCAGCCAGACGCGGAACTGGTGGGTGTGCGGTATCTCCGGGTGGACCCGGAACCAGGGCACGCCCGCCTCGGCCAGGGCCTCCCCCATCGCGGCGGCGACCACGCGCGCGTGCGCCACGTACGAGGGCAGCCGGGGCAGCTCCGTCTCCAGGCCGCGCAGGGCGGACAGGGCCGCCGGGTACTGCTGGAAGACCTGGCCGCCGTAGCGGTGGCGCCACAGGCGGGCCTCCTCCACCAGCTCGGCCGGGCCGGCGAGGGCCGCGCCCGACAGGCCGCCCAGCGACTTGTAGAACGACACGTAGACGCTGTCCGCGAGACCCGCGATCTCCGGCAGCCCGCGACCCAGATGCGTCGGGCAGTCCCACAGCCGCGCCCCGTCGAAGTGGACCACCGCGTCCCGCTCGCGGGCCGCCTCCACCACCTCCACGAGCTCCTCCCAGCTCGGCAGCACGAAGCCCGCGTCCCGCAGCGGCAGCTCCACCATCAGCGCCCCGAAGGGCTCCGGGTGGTCCCGCACCTCCTCGGCGGTCGGCAGGCGCGGCTCGTCCGTCAGATGGACCGTGCGCAGACCGGCGACCGTCTCGAAGGCCCCGTTCTCGTGCAGCTCGGGGTGGGCGAGCGGGTGCAGGGCGACCACCGCGTTCCCCGTCCGGCCGGCCCAGCAGCGCAGCGCGACCTGCTGGGCCATCGTCCCGGTGGGGAAGAAGGCGGCGGCGGGAAGGCCCAGCTCCTCGGCGACCCGCCGCTCCAGCTCCTCGACGACCGCGTCGCCGTACGTGTCGACCGGCCCGGCCCCGTACGGCGTCGTCGCCGCCCAGTCGGCCAGCTCACGCAGGCGCCCGCCGGTGGTGCCGTCCATCGAGGTCTCCCACAGTCGGCGCGCGGCGCCGCCCCATACCCGGGCGCGGTACTCGCGGGCCGATTCCTCGCTGCTGTGCTGATCGGATTCCATGGCCCGATCATCGTCCATGGGGCGAGACGCCTCACCGAGTCGTCCACAGGCCCGGAATGATCGTCACACTGCCGCCCACACCCTGTGGACAGTCGGGGGAGAGCGCGAAACGCTGGCGTAGCATGACCAGAAATCGTCCGGTACCCGCCGAGGACTGGAACGGAAGGCCGACCCACATCGTGAACGCACCAGCAGAGCCCCGGCAGCAGCCCGACCGGGCCGAGGACCGTCCCGCCAGGCTCACCGTCGGGGTCGTCGGCGCGGGCCGCGTGGGCCCCGCCCTCGCCGCCTCCCTCCAGCTCGCCGGACACCGCCCGGTGGCCGTCTCGGCGGTCTCCGACGCCTCCCGGCGCCGTGCCGCCGACCTGCTGCCCGACGTCCCCGTCGTCGAGCCCGCGCAGGTGCTCGCCCTCGCGGACCTGGTCCTGCTCACCGTCCCCGACGACGCCCTGCCCGGTCTCGTCGAGGGCCTCGCCGACACCGGCGCGGTGCGCCCAGGACAGCTCCTGGTGCACACCTCCGGGCGGTACGGCGTGCGGGTCCTCGACCCGGCCCGCCGGGCCGGCGCCCTGCCGCTGGCCCTGCATCCCGCGATGACCTTCACCGGCACCTCCGTGGACGTCCAGCGGCTCGCCGGCTGCTCCTTCGGCGTCACCGCCCCCGAGGAGCTGCGGCTGGCCGCCGAGGCCCTCGTCATCGAGATGGGCGGCGAGCCGGAGTGGATCGCCGAGGAGAGCCGGCCGCTCTACCACGCGGCCCTCGCCCTCGGGGCGAACCACCTGGTGACCCTGGTCGCCCAGGCCATGGAGCTGCTCCGCTCCGCCGGGGTCGCCGCCCCCGACCGGATGCTCGGCCCGCTGCTCGGCGCCGCCCTGGACAACGCGCTGCGGTCCGGTGACGCCGCCCTGACCGGGCCCGTCGCCCGCGGCGACGCCGGGACCGTCGCCGCCCATGTCGCCGAGCTCCACAAGCACGCGCCGGGCACCGTCGCCGGTTATCTGGCGATGGCGCGCGCCACCGCCGACCGCGCGCTCGCGCACGGACTGCTCAAGCCCGAGCTGGCTCAGGACCTGCTGGGCGTGCTCGCCGAGGGGGACACCCGCCGATGACTCTCACGCCGGTCCGTACGGCCGCCGAGCTCCACGCTCTGGGGAGCGCGGGCCGCCGCGCCGTCGTCATGACGATGGGCGCCCTGCACGACGGCCACGCCACCCTGGTCCGCACCGCCCGCGAGCGGGTCGGCCCGGACGGCACCGTCGTCGTCACCGTCTTCGTCAACCCGCTCCAGTTCGGCGCGGGCGAGGACCTCGACCGCTATCCCCGCACCCTGGACGCCGATCTGGAGGTCGCCGAGGCGGCCGGCGCGGACGCCGTCTTCGCGCCCTCCGTCGACGAGGTCTACCCGGGCGGGGAGCCGCAGGTGCGGATCACCGCCGGCCCCATGGGCGCGCGCCTCGAAGGCGCCTCCCGGCCCGGCCACTTCGACGGCATGCTCACCGTCGTCGCCAAGCTCCTCCACCTGACGGCCCCGGACCTGGCGTTCTTCGGCCAGAAGGACGCCCAGCAACTGGCGCTGATCCGCCGCATGGTCCGCGACCTGAACTTCCCGGTCGAGATCGTCGGCGTGCCGACCGTGCGCGAGAGCGACGGCCTCGCCCTGTCCAGCCGCAACCGCTACCTGTCGTCCGGGGAGCGCCGTACGGCCCTGGCGCTCTCCCGCGCGCTGTTCGCCGCCCGTGACCGGCTCGCCGCCCAGGAGGCGCTGCGCGCCCGGGCCGCCGCCCTGCCCGGCGCGCAGGGGCGGGCCGAGACCCGTGCCGAGGCGCTGTCCCGGCTGGGCGAGGCCCGCGCCGCGGCCGACGCGCACGCGGTGGCGCAGGCCGCCGAGGGCGGGGGCGCCGAGGCCGTGCGGGCCGCCGCCCAGGCCGTCCTGGACGACGCGGCGAAGGCCGATCCGCCGCTCTCTCTGGACTATCTGGCCCTGGTCGATCCGGCCGACTTCACCGAGGTCGCCGACGACCACGACGGAGAGGCGATCCTCGCCGTCGCCGCGCGGGTGGGGACCACGCGGCTCATCGACAACCTCCCCCTGACCTTCGGAGTCACGAAGTGACCGGAATACGGCTGCACGCCCCCGCCCCGGGCTGGTCCATCGACGCGGACGTCGTCGTGGTCGGCTCCGGCGTCGCGGGTCTGACCGCGGCCCTGCGCTGCACCTCCGCCGGGCTGCGCACGGTCGTCGTCACCAAGGCCCGGCTCGACGACGGCTCCACCCGCTGGGCGCAGGGCGGCATCGCCGCCGCGCTGGGCGAGGGCGACACCCCCGAGCAGCACCTCGACGACACGCTCGTCGCGGGCGCCGGGCTCTGCGACGAGCAGGCCGTGCGCGCCCTGGTCACCGAGGGTCCGGGCGCGGTCCGGCGGCTCATCGCCACCGGGGCCGACTTCGACCGGACCGACGACGGCGAGATCGCCCTCACCCGTGAGGGCGGCCACCACCGCCGCCGGATCGCGCACGCCGGCGGCGACGCGACCGGCGCCGAGATCTCCCGCGCCCTGGTGGAGGCGATACGCGACGGGGGCGTGCGCTTCATCGAGCACGCCCTCGTCCTCGACCTCCTCAAGGACGCCGAGGGCCGCACGGCCGGTGTCACCCTGCACGTCATGGGCGAGGGCCAGCACGACGGCGTCGGCGCCGTCCACGCCCCCGCCGTGGTCCTCGCCACCGGCGGCATGGGCCAGGTCTTCTCCGCCACCACCAACCCGGCCGTCTCCACCGGCGACGGCGTGGCGCTCGCGCTCCGGGCCGGCGCCGAGGTGTCCGACCTGGAGTTCGTCCAGTTCCACCCGACGGTGCTGTTCCTGGGCGCGGGCTCCGAGGGCCAGCAGCCGCTGGTCTCCGAGGCGGTACGGGGCGAGGGCGCCCATCTCGTCGACGCCGACGGGGTCCGTTTCATGCTCGGGCAGCACGAGCTGGCCGAGCTGGCGCCCCGGGACATCGTCGCCAAGGCGATCATGCGCCGGATGCGGGAGCAGGGCACCGAGCACATGTATCTCGACGCCCGCCACTTCGGCGCCGAGATGTGGGAGCGGCGCTTCCCGACCATCCTGGCGGCCTGCCGCGCCCACGGCATCGACCCGGTCACCGAGCCGATCCCGGTCGCCCCGGCCGCCCACTACGCCTCCGGCGGTGTCCGCACCGACCTGCGCGGCCGTACGACGGTGCCCGGCCTGTACGCGTGCGGCGAGGTCGCCTGCACGGGTGTGCACGGCGCGAACCGCCTGGCCTCGAACTCCCTCCTGGAGGGCCTGGTCTTCGCCGAGCGGATCGCCGACGACATCACGGCGCACGGCCCGCACCGCGAGGGCCTGCCGCCGGCCGCCGCCGCCTCCGGCTCCGTACAGACCCTGCTGCCGCCCGAGGAGCGCCGGGAGATCCAGCGGATCATGACGGCCGGTGCGGGCGTGCTGCGGTCCGCCGCGAGCCTCGGCGACGCGGCCGACGCCCTGGAGGGGCTGCAGCGCCTCGCGGAGCTCGACGCGGAGCGGGACGGCCCCAAGGCCGCCGAGCCCGGCGTCGAGGCGTGGGAGACCGCCAATCTGCTGGTCGTCGCCCGGGTCCTGGTGGCCTCGGCGCAGGCCCGCGAGGAGACCCGCGGCTGCCACTGGCGCGAGGACCGGCCCGACCGGGACGACGCGTCCTGGCGCCGGCATCTGGTCGTACGGCTGACGCCCGACCGGCGACTGGTGGTGCACCGCACCGCCACCGCAGACTTTCCGCCCGTAACCCCCGACGCACCCAGGGAGCCGAAGCCGTGAGCACGCCCGAAGAAGCACGTCCGGAGCCCGTGGACGTGCCCCTGATCCAGATCAACGCCCCGGCCGAGGCCGGTGGCGGCTGCGGCGACGGCTGCGGCTGCGGGGAGGCCGACGCGTACGAGTGCGGTCTCGACCCGGCGCTCGCCGGGCTCCTCGCCGACGCCGGGCTCGACCCGGTGCAGGTGGAGGACATCGCCCACCTGGCCATCGCCGAGGACCTCGACGGCGGCGTGGACGTGACGACGGTGGCGACCGTCCCCGAGGACGCCGTCGCGACCGCCGACTTCACCGCCCGCGAGGCCGGTGTGGTGGCCGGTCTCCGGGTCGCCGAGGCGGTCCTGTCGATCGTCTGCACCGACGAGTTCGAGGTCGAGCGGCACGTCGAGGACGGCGCGCGGGTCGAGGCCGGCGACACGCTGCTCAGCGTCACCGCCCGCACCCGCGACCTGCTCACCGGCGAGCGCAGCGCGCTGAACATCCTGTGCCGCCTGTCCGGCATCGCCACCGCCACGCGCGCGTGGGCGGACGCCCTGGAGGGCACGAAGGCGAAGGTCCGCGACACCCGCAAGACGACGCCGGGCCTGCGTGCCCTGGAGAAGTACGCGGTGCGCTGCGGCGGCGGCGTCAACCACCGCATGTCGCTGTCCGACGCGGCCCTGGTCAAGGACAACCACGTGGTGGCGGCCGGCGGCGTCGCGGAGGCGTTCAAGGCCGTGCGGGAGCAGTTCCCGGACGTGCCGATCGAGGTCGAGGTCGACACCATGCACCAGGTCCGCGAGGTCCTGGACGCGGGCGCCGATCTGATCCTGCTCGACAACTTCACGCCGGCGGAGACGGAGGAGGCGGTCGCCCTGGTCGCCGGCCGGGCGGTCCTGGAGTCCTCCGGCCGGCTCACCCTGGAGAACGCGGCGGCGTACGCGGCGACCGGCGTGGACTACCTGGCGGTGGGCGGCCTCACGCACTCCTCCCCGATCCTCGACATCGGCCTCGACCTGCGCGAGGTGCGGGCCTGATGCTGCTCACCATCGACGTCGGCAACACGCAGACGGTGCTCGGTCTCTTCGACGGGGAGGAGATCGTCGAGCACTGGCGCATCTCCACCGACCCGCGGCGCACCGCCGACGAGTGGGCGGTCCTGCTGCAGGGCCTCATGGGCATGCATCCGCTGCTCGGCGTCGAGCTGAGCGACGGCATCGGGGGGATCGCGATCTGCGCCACGGTCCCCTCGGTGCTGCACGAGCTGCGCGAGGTGACGCGGCGCTATTACGGGGACGTCCCGGCGGTCCTGGTGGAGCCGGGCGTCAAGACGGGCGTCCCGGTCCTCACGGACAACCCCAAGGAGGTCGGCGCCGACCGCGTCATCAACGCGGTCGCGGCGGTCGAGCTGTACGGCGGTCCGGCGATCGTCGTCGACTTCGGCACGGCGACCACGTACGACGCGGTCACCGCGCGCGGCGAGTACGCGGGCGGCGCGATCGCCCCGGGCATCGAGATCTCGGTCGAGGCGCTCGGGGTGAAGGGCGCCATGCTCCGCAAGATCGAGCTGGCCCGCCCGCGCAGCGTGATCGGCAAGAACACGGTCGAGGCGATGCAGTCCGGCATCGTCTTCGGCTACGCGGGTCAGGTGGACGGCGTGGTCGCGCGGATGAAGCGGGAGCTGGCCGGCCCGAACGGGGACCCGTCGGCCGTGACGGTCATCGCGACCGGCGGTCTGGCGCCGATGGTCCTGGCGGACTCCCAGGAGATCGACGCGCACGAGCCGTGGCTGACGCTGATCGGCCTGCGGATGGTCTACGAGCGGAACGTGTCGCGGATGTAGGGCCGGGCGGGCGAGTTCTCGACCCGATCGGCGTACCGACCCGCCGGGAAGATCGAGAAACGGGAGATTTGTCCGATTAGCGCGTATCGTCGGCCCATGCCCACGCCCTACGGACCCCGCGGCGGCATGGCGTTCAGCGCGGACGAGCTGCGTGTGCTCCGACGCGCCCTCGCCACCGCCCTCAACCCTGCCCCCCTTCAGGACGACGACGTCCAGGACTGCCTGCGCCTGGCCGATTCCGTGGACGAGGCGGTGCGCGAGGCAGCCCGGCAGCGCGCCTTCCTCCTCGCCGACCTGGTGCGCTACCGCCAGGCCCTGCCCGCCGCCCTGCCCGGCTATCTGGAGCTCCTCCGGGACGCCCTGGCCGCCGGCTACGACCCCGGCGCCGACGACCTCGCCGCCCTGCGCGCCCTGCGCGGCAACCCGGCGGCCGCCGCGCTGCTGGCCCGCTGCCAGGTCCTGGCGGAACGATCCGTCCGCGCCCGCCTGGCCCGCGTCGCCCAGGCCGGCACCCGCGCACCGCTCCCCGCCCCCGGCTCCGCCCGGCCGCGGACCCCCGCCCGGACCCCCGTCCCGGCCCCGGCCGGGACCGCGCCCGCGCCGCGCACCCGGCTGCTCGCCCTGCCCGGCGGCCGCGCCGCCGAGGAGGGCCCGAGGGCGCCCGCGCCGGACGGCCCGGGACGACCCGGGCCGAAACCGCCGGAGCCCGGCGAGCGCCCGGTGCCCAAGCCCTCCGAGGTGTTCCCGCCGCGCCGGCGCCCCGTACCGCCGCCCCCGCCCGAGGAACGCGCCGCCGGATAGCTACTCTGGACGCCATGGAATACGTATCCGCGCTCCTGCCCCCCGTCGTGATGGCCGTGTTCTTCACCGCCCTCATCGTCGTGATCGTCAAGAGCCAGGGCGGCCCCAACAAGGCCAAGGAGGACGCCGCCGTGGACGCCGCCCTCGCCCGCGCCGAGGCCACCCGCCAGCAGAGCGGCAGCACCGCCCCGTAGCAGCCCGGGGCCCCGAGGACGTACGACCGCCGTCAGGCCGTACGTCCTTTTTGCTGTCTTCAGGGGCGTTTCGTCCGGGAATGGCTGTGTATTCGCCGGTCTCGCACTAAGGTGGCGCTGTGCCCCGTCAATTGGGAGAGCTCGAAGACGCCGTCATGACCCGCGTCTGGCAATGGAACCGGCCGGTGACCGTCCGGGAAGTCCTGGAGGATCTCCAGCAGGAACGGTCCATCGCCTACACCACCGTCATGACGGTATTGGACAATCTCCATCAGAAGGGCTGGGTGCGCAGGGAAGTCGAAGGCCGCGCCTATCGATATACGGCGGTCTCCACCCGGGCCGCCTACTCGGCCGCACTGATGAACGAAGCCTGGGCGCAGAGCGACAACCCCGCCGCGGCCCTCGTCGCCTTCTTCGGGATGATGTCGCCCGAACAGCGCGAGGCGCTGGAGGACGCCGTCCGAATCGCCCGGCGCGACACCCCCGAGGCGGCCCCGCCGCCCGCCGAAACGCCCGAGGGCGGCGAGGGGGCGGGCGGGCCCGGGCGATAACGTCCCCCCATGCCTTCCGCATCCGCCAACGCCGTCACCGTACGCCGGGCCCGCACCTCCGACGTCGCCGCGCTGCGCCGTCTCGTCGAGCCCTACGCGCGCCGCGGCATCCTCCTCGAGAAGGCGCCCGTGACGCTTTACGAGGACATCCAGGAGTTCTGGGTCGCGGAACGCGACGACGACGCCACGGTGGTCGGCTGCGGCGCCCTCCACGTGATGTGGGAAGACCTGGCCGAAGTGCGCACTCTCGCCGTCGATCCCGACTTCAAGGGCGCCGGAGTGGGACATCAGGTGCTCGACAAGTTGCTGCACACCGCGCGATGGCTCGGTGTCCGCCGGGTTTTCTGCCTCACCTTCGAAGTCGACTTCTTCGCGAAGCACGGCTTCGTCGAGATCGGCGAGACTCCGGTCGACGGAGATGTCTACAGCGAGCTCCTGCGTTCCTATGACGAGGGCGTCGCCGAGTTCCTGGGTCTCGAACGAGTGAAGCCGAACACTTTGGGCAACAGCCGGATGCTTCTGCACCTGTGACCGGGCGGGCGGATGGCGGCCTCTTCGGAGTGTCTATGTCCGAATCGCGCACGTTTCCCGCGTTGCCGGGGTTCTGAACCTCTCCCAGGGGTTTGTGTTTTTCCGGGAAAAGCGGTTTCCTTTCCGCGTACTGCATTTTCGATGAAAGGAAATCCGGTGGCACAGAAGGTTCAGGTCCTTCTTGTCGATGACCTCGACGGCGGCGAGGCGGACGAGACCGTGACGTTCGCTCTGGACGGCAAGTCCTACGAGATCGACCTCACCACCGCCAACGCGGACAAGCTCCGCGACCTGCTCGAGCCGTACACCAAGAACGGCCGTCGCACCGGTGGCCGCGGCACCGGCGCCCGCGGCAAGGGCCGCGTCGCGGCCTCGGGCGGCAGCCCGGACACCGCCAAGATCCGCGCGTGGGCCAAGGAGAACGGCTACAACGTGAACGACCGCGGCCGGGTGCCCGCCGAGATCAAGGCCGCCTACGAGGACGCGAACCGCTGAGCGCCTCGCTGCTGAGCGGCCGCCCCCGCCTCCGGCTCCGGCCGGCGGCCCCGGGCGGCAGCACTCAGCAGCCGCACCCGGTGGCACTCGGCGGCCGCGGTGGCGACCAGCCGCACCAGACAGGGGGCGTCCGCCTCGGCGGCGGCCCGTCCCCGCAGCGAGGGCCGCAGGGCCGGCAGCGAGGGCTCGACCTCGCGCCCCGGCTCCGGGGCCCTCAGCCACACCGCGGCCTCCGGCGGGCCGGAACCGCTCCGACCGGCGGATCTCCGGCCGGGAGGCACGGGGGCGGTCATCCGGCCGTCGGTGCCCAGCATCGCCAGATCCAGTGAGATCCCGCCCCATTCCAGCCAGTCGAGCAGCCCGGGAAGCTCCTCCGCGCTCCCCGCGGCCACGAGCAGCCGCATCCGCCGCCCCATGAGGGCCACCGGACCGACGGCGGCGCCCATCCGGCGCAGCACACCGCGGCCGGCCGCCGCCGGCAGCTCCAGGACGTCGAACCGCAGGCCCGTCACCAGTTGCACCGGTGGCCCGGCCGCGGTCGCCCAGCCCAGCTCGTGCTCGTACCACCGGGCCAGGCCGCCGTCGATCGGCGAACGGGGCGGCGGGACGGTGAGGGCCATACCGGGGGAACGCCTCCGGGACCCGGCGGGTTACGGGAAACGGTGACCGGGAGTCCCCGCCCGGGAGCACCGGGTGTCCAGGATGGGGGCGTACGGGTGCATTCGACCGCGCAAGGTTGTTCGCCCGTAGCGGAGGGAACCGGGGTGCGCCGCATGGAGTGTCGGTACTTCCGGGTAAGACATTCCATGTGAGGAGGGGCGTCTCGCGGGCGGAAGCGTCTCACGTTCGCCATCGGCGTACTGGAGCCGTGGCTAACAGCTTGGCCTGCGGGAACATCGTCTCGCACCATCGAGTTGGAGCATTTGTCGGCTGTTCGGCAGCAGGTCTCCCCGAGAAGTGAGGGGGTGATCCGGACGGATGTCGGCAGTTGGAATGAGCGGTCCCCGCTTGCGGGACTAAGCTGCGGAAGGACAGGGAGGGGATCGACCCCTAACTGACTGACCGCTCTGAGGAGCGATTAACGATGTTCGAGAGGTTCACCGACCGCGCGCGGCGGGTTGTCGTCCTGGCTCAGGAAGAAGCCCGGATGCTCAACCACAACTACATCGGCACCGAGCACATCCTCCTGGGCCTTATCCACGAGGGTGAGGGTGTCGCCGCTAAGGCCCTGGAGAGCCTCGGGATTTCGCTCGAGGCGGTCCGCCAGCAGGTGGAGGAGATCATCGGCCAGGGCCAGCAGGCCCCGTCCGGGCACATCCCCTTCACCCCTCGTGCCAAGAAGGTCCTGGAGCTGTCGCTCCGGGAGGCCCTCCAGCTCGGCCACAACTACATCGGCACCGAGCACATCCTGCTCGGCCTGATCCGCGAGGGCGAGGGCGTCGCCGCCCAGGTCCTCGTGAAGCTGGGCGCCGATCTCAACCGGGTGCGGCAGCAGGTCATCCAGTTGCTCTCCGGCTACCAGGGCAAGGAAGCCGCCACCGCCGGCGGTCCTGCCGAGGGCACGCCCTCGACGTCCCTGGTCCTCGACCAGTTCGGCCGCAACCTCACCCAGGCGGCCCGCGAGTCCAAGCTCGACCCGGTCATCGGGCGCGAGAAGGAGATCGAGCGGGTCATGCAGGTGCTGTCCCGCCGGACCAAGAACAACCCGGTCCTCATCGGCGAGCCCGGCGTCGGCAAGACCGCCGTCGTCGAGGGCCTGGCGCAGGCCATCGTCAAGGGCGAGGTGCCCGAGACCCTCAAGGACAAGCACCTCTACACCCTGGACCTCGGCGCGCTGGTCGCCGGCTCCCGGTACCGCGGTGACTTCGAGGAGCGCCTGAAGAAGGTCCTCAAGGAGATCCGCACCCGCGGCGACATCATCCTGTTCATCGACGAGCTCCACACCCTGGTGGGTGCGGGTGCCGCCGAGGGCGCGATCGACGCCGCCAGCATCCTCAAGCCGATGCTGGCCCGCGGTGAGCTCCAGACCATCGGTGCCACCACGCTCGACGAGTACCGGAAGTACCTGGAGAAGGACGCGGCCCTCGAGCGCCGCTTCCAGCCGATCCAGGTCGCCGAGCCGTCGCTGCCGCACACGATCGAGATCCTCAAGGGTCTGCGCGACCGGTACGAGGCCCACCACCGGGTCTCCATCACCGACGAGGCCCTCGTCCAGGCCGCGACCCTGGCCGACCGCTACATCTCGGACCGCTTCCTGCCGGACAAGGCGATCGACCTGATCGACGAGGCCGGCTCCCGGATGCGCATCCGCCGGATGACCGCGCCGCCGGACCTCCGCGAGTTCGACGAGAAGATCGCCGCCGTCCGCCGGGACAAGGAGTCCGCGATCGACTCGCAGGACTTCGAGAAGGCCGCCTCCCTGCGCGACAAGGAGAAGCAGCTCCTCGCCGCGAAGACCAAGCGGGAGAAGGAGTGGAAGGCCGGCGACATGGACGTCGTCGCCGAGGTCGACGGCGAGCTGATCGCCGAGGTCCTCGCGACCGCCACCGGCATTCCGGTCTTCAAGCTGACCGAGGAGGAGTCCTCGCGTCTGCTCCGCATGGAGGACGAGCTCCACAAGCGCGTCATCGGCCAGAAGGACGCCGTCATCGGCCTCTCGCGCGCCATCCGGCGTACGCGTGCGGGTCTGAAGGACCCGAAGCGCCCCGGTGGCTCGTTCATCTTCGCCGGCCCGTCCGGTGTCGGTAAGACCGAGCTGTCCAAGGCGCTCGCCGAATTCCTCTTCGGCGACGAGGACGCGATGATCTCCCTCGACATGTCGGAGTTCAGCGAGAAGCACACGGTCTCCCGCCTCTTCGGTTCTCCGCCCGGATACGTCGGCTACGAAGAGGGCGGCCAGCTCACCGAGAAGGTGCGCCGCAAGCCGTTCTCCGTGGTCCTCTTCGACGAGGTCGAGAAGGCCCACCCCGATATCTTCAATTCCCTTCTCCAGATCCTGGAGGACGGTCGTCTGACCGACTCCCAGGGCCGGGTCGTGGACTTCAAGAACACGGTCATCATCATGACGACCAACCTCGGGACCAGGGACATCTCGAAGGGCTTCAACCTCGGCTTCGCGGCCCAGGGCGACACGAAGTCCAACTACGAGCGGATGAAGGCGAAGGTCAGCGACGAGCTGAAGCAGCACTTCCGCCCGGAGTTCCTCAACCGTGTGGACGACATCATCGTCTTCCCGCAGCTCACTCAGGACGACATCCTCCAGATCGTCGACCTGATGATCGGCCGCGTCGACGAGCGCCTGAAGGACCGGGACATGGGCATCGAGCTCTCCCAGTCCGCGAAGGAGCTGCTCGCGAAGAAGGGTTACGACCCGGTGCTCGGCGCCCGTCCGCTGCGCCGGACGATCCAGCGCGAGATCGAGGACACCCTGTCCGAGAAGATCCTCTTCGGCGACCTGCGGCCCGGCCACATCGTGGTCGTGGACACGGAGGGCGACGGCGAGGAGCGCAAGTTCACCTTCCGCGGCGAGGAGAAGTCGGCCCTGCCGGACGTCCCTCCGGTGGAGGCGGCGGGCGGCGCGGGTCCGAACCTGTCGAAGGACGCGTGACCTGACGTCGCGCTGCTCCTGAAGCGCTGAAGGGGCGGCCCTGGAACCTGACGGTTCCGGGGCCGCCCCTTTGTGTGGGCGGGTGCGTGCGGTCAGGTGAGGATCCGGACGGTCGGCGGGAGGTGCTCGGTGCCGGTGAGGGGGACGTCACGGACCCGGAGCACCGACAGCTCGGGCAGGGCCGCGACGGGAGCCACGTCGAGCACCTCTCCCTCGACGGTGATGAGGGAGAGGGTGAGACGGCGTACGGCGGGGAAGACCTCGGCCACGCGCGTCAGGGACCGTGGCCGCTGTCGGTTCAGGACCAGATTGAGGACGGTGATCCCGGGCAGGGCGACGCCGGCCGGGCAGGTGGCCAGGCTGTCGAGGCCGGCGACGAGCGAGACGAGGCGCGGGAGGGCGGCCAGCTCCCGCCAGTCCTCGGCGGTCGGCTCGGCCTGGGCCATCGAGAGGTGGACCAGGTCCTCGTAGCGGCCCAGCCCGGCCACGCCCTCCGTCGGCGGGTGGGCGAAGAACAGGCGGGTGAGCGGCGCCGCGGCCGGGAGCTCGCCGAGGCTCCACGGGGTGGCGTCGTCCAGCAGCACGGAGAGGGTGTCGAGTTCTCCCAGCGCCGCGAGCTCCGCCGGCAGCCGGCCTCCGGCGCCCCGGGACAGCACGAGGCCGCGCAGGCCGCCCCGGGCGAGGAGGGCGGCCGTACGGGCGTCCGACACCTCCTCGTCGATCTCCAGCCGTTCCGCGACGACGCCGAGGCGCAGGAGTTCGGCCGCCTGTTCGTCGTCGAGGACGAGCAGGCGCAGCTCGGTGAGGTCCAGGCGGGCGATGACGGCCTCGGCGTACGGGCGGGTCGGGAAGCGCTGCCAGGCCCACACGAGCTGGGCCCGGACGTCCAGGGCCGGGTGGCGGGCGAAGCGGGCCAGGTAGGGAATGGCCGCGTCGACGGTGACATGGCTCGCGGCCACCACGACCATCTCGGCCTCCTCGTCGCCGAGCCCCTCGGGGGCGGGCAGAAGGTCGAGCAGGAGGCGGCCGACCCCGGCCAGTTCGCGGGCCTCGTCCGGGGTGCGGGGCGGGATCAGCTCTCCCGTCCGGGCGAGCACGTCCTCGCGGGTCCGGGGATCGACCTCCGTGGCGTGTTCCAGCGCGCTCGCCGCGAGGAGCACGAGACGGAGGCGGGTACGCCGGTTCTCGGCCCGGTCCGCGGCGGCGAGCAGCTCGCGCAGGATCTCGGCGCACTCGCGCGGGCGGGCGTGGCCGACCGCCATGCGGATGACGTCCTCCCACTGGTCGTCGGCGGCGTGGGAGACCAGGACGCCGATGTCCCAGTGGTCCACGAGGGCCTTGGCGGCCAGGTAGTCCTGGAAGGTGCGGTGGACGAAGTCGACCGTGTCGGCGGTGGGCTCGCGCAGCAGACCGCTGCGGTGCAGGAGGTGGGTGAAGACCGTGCCGGGCGCGTGGGCCGACGCGTCCATGACGGCGGGGACGGCCTCGGTGACGATCGTCTCGGCGTGGGCACGGTCCATCTGGAGCCGGCCGTTCAGGGTGAGCCAGTACGCGAGGCGCTGGATGAGCTGGATCTGCGGGGCCTCGTCGAGCGCGACGCCGTACGGGGCGCCCATGTCCCGCTCCCGGTCACGGCGGGTCAGCAGCATGGACAGGGCGGCCTCGTAGAGCGCCTTGCGGCCGCGCGGGAGATAGCCGCGGCGGTCGCGGTGGAGCGCGCAGATCAGGCCGCACATCAGGGGGTTGGTGGCGAGCTGGGCGACGTGTTCGGTGGTGCGCAGGGCGTCGAGCAGCGGCTGCTCGTACGGGGCGGCGTCCGGGCCCGCGGCCCGGTGCCAGCGGCGTACGAAGGTGGCCACCTCGGCACGGGACATGGGGGAGAGGGTCAGCTCGGTGAAGCCGTCCCGGGCCAGCCAGTCGTCGCCCACGGCGCTGGGGCGCGAGGTGACGAGCCAGCGGTTGCCGTCGCCGTAGGCGGCGAGGAGGTCGCGGAGCCAGGTGCGGGCGCGGCCGCGTTCGGCCTCGGGGATCTCGTCGATGCCGTCGACGAGGATCAGGCCGCGTCCGGCGGCGAGGACCCGGTCGGCCCAGCCGTCGGGGGCGGTGAGGGGGCAGCCGGCGGCGGAGAGGAAGTGCGCGGCGGCCGGCAGCCGCTCGCCGTGCCGGGTGAGGGTCCGCAGGGGCAGGACGAAGGGGATGCGGCCGTGCAGGTAGGCCATGCCCTCCGCGCGGCCGTGGGCGGCGGCCGAGACGGTCAGCCACTGCACGAGGGTGGTCTTGCCGGAGCCGGCGAGGCCGCGCAGCAGGATGCGGGAGTGTTCCGCCAGAGCCCGGTCGGCGGGGAGGGTGGCGGGGCCGGGGTGCCGGAGCCGGAAGAGCTGCTCCGTGGTGCTCAGCTCGTCCCACGCCTCGCCGGTCTCCGCCGGACCCGTCGCCTCCAGCGACAGATACGCCATGTCCAGGGGCCACTCGTCCGGCGAGTGGTGCAGGTCGATGCCGTAGATGGTGAGCCGGCCGTGCTTCTTGGCCAGGTGGGCCAGGTAGCGCCGTTCGAAGTCGGCGTCCCGGACGTCGGGGTGCGGGACCCGGTCGGTCAGGCGGTCGAGCTTCTCGCCCAGCTCGGCCTGGCCGCGGCTCTGCTCCACGAGGGTGCGGGCCACGAAGGTGGAGCGCTGGGTGAAGAACTCCAGGATGTGGCGGCAGGCGGCCTCCGTGACGGCGTCCAGGAAGAGCACGGAGGCGGTGGCGAGGCCGTCGGCGGGCGGGGCGGCGGCGCGCAGGCGGCGGGCGAGGGCCTGGGGGCCGAGCGCCGCGGCCTGGACGTCGTCCATGTCGAGGTCGCCGAGGGCGAGGAGGCGGGCCGCGAGGGCGGCGGCGACGGCCTCGGTCTCGCCGGCGGGGAACGGGGGCTCGCCGGGGCCGGTGGCGGCCCGTTCCACGAGGGTGGTGGCGAGCTTGCGGACGTCCTTCTCGGTGAGCGTGCGCCTCTCGCCGCGGAAGGAGACGAGGCCGGAGAGCCGCACCTTGCGGGCCCCGCCGGTGAGGCCGGCTCCCGGACCGTCGCTGACCAGCAGTTTCCTCAGCAGCGGGCCGATCACCGTGCCGGCGAGCCGGGTGCCGATGAGTGCCGGATCCATGTGCGTCCCCCCGCGTTCTCCGCGTACGTCTCCGAAGCCGTCAGCGTAGTGCGGGAGGGGTGTCCGCAGGCCCTGCTCGCGTGACCCAGCTCGCATTCGCGGGCCGGCCGTGGTGACAAGGCGCACAGGCGTTTCGGACGGTACTAGGGGGAATAGTGGCGACTTTTGGTCCGGATTCGGGACGTTCAGGGCTGAACCGTCGGGACTTTGGTCCCGGAGGGTCCCGAAGCGGGCGAGCTGCGGCCATTTGGGCCGTTCGGGGATCGGCGACCTGCGATTAAACGGGTCTACGCGGGCTGCTTTGTCCGATTTCGTACGCCCCGGCTCGGGTCGTCAAGAGGTGAACTTCCCGGGAGATCGCTACGACGTGATGTCGTAGATGGGGTGTTTTGGCCGGGATGGGGGTCCGGGTTACCAAGGATGAGCAAGCCCGGCGCTCACCACTCTGGCGCCGGGTCCCGTTCTGCCCGGAGGTTCTCCCCCGTATGTCGAAGCGCGTCATGAAGCCCAGCATCCGTACCACCGCCGTCGCCCTCGCCGCCGCGGGTCTGGGAGCGTCGCTGGTGGCCGGAGGCGGCTCCGCGTTCGCCGCCGAGGGCAAGGCCGCCGTCGCCAACACGCAGGCCGTCGCCGCGTCCGCCGCCGTCGCCAAGCAGGCCGACGTCCAGGCCGAGGCCGCCGCCCAGGTGGCCGCGCAGGTGAAGGCCGCCGCCGCCAAGGCCGCCGCCCAGAAGCAGGCCGCCGCCAAGCAGGCCGCCGTGAAGAAGGCCGCCGCCGTCAAGAAGGCCGCCAAGAAGGCGGCCTGGGTCAAGCCGGTCGCCGGCTACACGCTGACCGCCAGCTACAACCAGGGCGGCGCCATGTGGGCCCACAAGCACTCCGGCCAGGACTTCGCCGTTCCGGTCGGCACCCCGGTCAAGGCGGCCGGCGCCGGCACCGTCGTGAAGGCCGGCCCGTACGGCGGCGGCGACGGTCCCGCGTACGGCAACGCGATCGTCGTGAAGCACGCCAACGGCACGTACTCGCAGTACGCCCACCTCTCGAAGATCAAGGTCGGCATCGGCCAGAAGGTCGCCGCCGGTCAGCAGATCGCCCTCTCGGGCAACACCGGCAACTCCTCCGGCCCGCACCTCCACTTCGAGATCCGCACCACCCCGAACTACGGTTCCGCCGTGAACCCGGCCGCCTTCCTGCGGTCCCACGGCGTCTCCATCTGACCCACCGGGTCCGTCAGGCCCGATGGGCCTGCTCGATCAGATCGAGGGCGACCTCGAGGACGGCTTCGTGCTTCTCCTCGGGGTCGCCCTCGACGTTCTGCATGAAGAACGTGCCGGCGTGCAGCGTGAAGATCGCGCTGATGGAGCGGACCTTGTCCGCCATCGAGAGGTCCGGCTCCTGGACGAGGCCCGTCAGCGCGATCATGCGCTCCTTGAAGGTCAGTCCGACGCTCAGCTTGCTCACCGCGGCCTGGTTGTCCTGCATGAAGCGGAAGAGCGGGGCCGCGGCGAGCAGCGCCCGCTGGTAGCGGCGGAGGATCTCCCGCTTGGTCTCCAGGGTGCGCGGCTGCTCGCCGGCCCAGGCGATCAGCTCGTCCATGGGGCGGGTGAGGTCCTGGAAGACGCTGATCAGGATGTCTTCCTTGGTCTTGAAGTGGTAGTAGAGCGCGGCCTTGGTGACGTCGAGGCGCTCCGCGATCTCGCGCAGCGAGGTCTTCTCGTACCCCTGCTCGGCGAAGAGTTCGAGGGCCACGTCCTGGATGCGCTGACGGGTGTTGCCTCTGGCCATGATCTGCTCGCTCTCCACGCACAAACTTACTTGACGCCCGGCTAGTGACGGGTCTACCGTCCCCCAGTGTAGTAACTAGCCGGGCGGCAAGTAAGGGAACGACATGGCGACCACCGCACCGAGAACACCCGTGACCACGGAGAACGGGACGACGGGGAAGGAGGAGGCGGAGAAGCGGGCGGAGACCGGGTCGATACGGCCGCGCAGTGTCCGCGTCGTCCTCCTCGCCCTCATGATCGCGATGCTGCTCGCGATGCTGGACAACATGATCATCGGCACCGCGATGCCGACGATCGTCGGTGAGCTCGGCGGCCTGGAGCACCTCTCCTGGGTCGTCACCGCCTACACCCTGGCCACCGCCGCCTCCACGCCCATCTGGGGCAAGCTCGGCGACATGTACGGCCGCAAGGGCGTCTTCCTCGGCTCGATCGTCCTCTTCCTCATCGGCTCCGCCCTCAGCGGCATGGCCCAGGACATGGGGCAGCTCATCGGCTTCCGCGCCGTCCAGGGCCTGGGCGCGGGCGGTCTCATGGTCGGCGTCATGGCGATCATCGGCGACCTGATCCCGCCCCGCGACCGGGGCAAGTACCAGGGCATGATGGCCGGCGTCATGGCCCTCGCCATGATCGGCGGACCGCTGGTCGGCGGCACCATCACCGACCACTGGGGCTGGCGCTGGTCCTTCTACATCAACCTGCCGCTCGGCGCCGTCGCCCTCGCGATGGTCACCACCGTGCTCCACCTGCCGAAGCGGCAGCGCACCGCCGGCACCCGCATCGACTTCCTCGGCGCGGCCCTGCTCACCCTCGGCATCACCGCGATCGTCCTCGTCACCACCTGGGGCGGCACCGAGTACGCCTGGGGCTCGGCCACCATCGTCGGACTCGCGGCCGGCGGCGTCCTCGCCCTCGTGGCCTTCCTCTTCGTGGAGACCCGCGCGAGCGACCCGATCGTGCCGCTGCACATCTTCCGCAGCCGCAACTTCACGCTGATGTCCGTGATCGGCTTCCTCGTCGGCTTCGTGATGTTCGGCGCGGTGCTCTTCCTGCCGCTGTTCCAGCAGTCCGTGCAGGGCGCCTCCGCGACCAACTCGGGGCTGCTGCTCCTGCCGATGCTCCTGTCGATGATGGTCGTCTCGATGATCTCCGGCCGCATCACCACCAACAGCGGCAAGTACAAGATCTTTCCGATCGTCGGCTCGGCGCTCATGGTCGCCGGCCTGTTCCTGCTCGCCCAGATGGACACCGGCACCTCGCGGCTCACCTCCGGCCTCTACATGGCGCTGCTCGGCGCCGGCATGGGCTTCCTGATGCAGATCACGATGCTGGTCGCGCAGAACAGCGTCGAGATGAAGGACATGGGCGTCGCCTCCTCCTCGACCACCCTCTTCCGGACCCTCGGCTCGTCCTTCGGCGTCGCGGTCATGGGCGCCCTGTTCAACCACCGGGTCCAGGACGAGATGGCCGCCCGTGGCGGCGGCGGCGCGACCGCCCACTCGGCCCAGCTCGACGCGGCGAGCCTGGCCAAGCTGCCGGACGCGCTCCGCGAGGCGTACCAGCACGCGGTGGCCGCCGGCACCCACTCCGCCTTCCTGGTCGGCTCGGCCGTCGCCGTCCTCGGCTTCGTCCTCGCCTTCCTGGTCAAGGAGGAGCCGCTGCGCGGCACCGGCCCCGCCGGCCCCACCGAGTAGACCGGTCCGCGACGGCCCTCGCCGCCCCCTGGGGACGGCGGGGGCCGTTGTCAGTGCGGCGTGCGAACCTCGGAGACGTGGAGACCGGCACCCCCGAGGGTGCGCGGCTGGCCCTGCTCCGCCGGCTGCGCCTCGCCAAGGACGCCATGGACCGCGACTGGGGCGAGCCGCTCGACCTGGACGCGGTGGCCCGGCATGCCGGCTATTCGCGGTTCCACTTCGTCCGCGCCTTCAAGGCGGCCTACGGGGAGCC
This sequence comes from Streptomyces sp. NPDC006339, assembly GCF_040612775.1. NCBI lineage: Bacteria > Bacillati > Actinomycetota > Actinomycetes > Kitasatosporales > Streptomycetaceae > Streptomyces > Streptomyces sp. NPDC006339. Next base: position 25,579 of record NZ_JBEXQW010000035.1, on the reverse strand, counting down.
CCCCGGCCAGTATCTTTCCCGCCGCCGCATCGAGCGGGCCCAGGAGCTGCTGCGTACGGCGGACCTGAGCGTGACCGAGATCTGCGGCCTGGTCGGCTTCAGCAGCCTCGGCACCTTCTCCACCCGCTTCAAGCAGCTCACCGGCCTCACCCCGACCGAGTACCGCGCCCGGCACGTCGGCCGGGGCGCCGCGCTCATACCCGGCTGCTTCGCCCTGCTGTACGCGGGCGGATTCCCCGGTCGCCCGCCCGGCGGCGGGAAGCCGGATACCCGGGAGCGCAATTCCGGGTCACCGTCGGCGCCAAGGACCAGCCGGACGTCGAGCTGGCCCTGATGAGCCCCGACGGCCCCGCCATGGACGAGGAGTCCGCGGCCGCGCTGAAGAGGCTGCTCAGCAAGGGCGTCCTCGGCGCGGGCGCGTTCCGCACCGACGACTGCCGCGGGGACTACGAGGAGTTCCGGGCCAAGGGCGTGGAGTTCGTGCAGGAGCCGCAGGAGCGGCCGTACGGGATCGAGGCGATCTTCCGCGACGACAACGGCAACTGGTACTCGCTGACCCAGCGCAGCGAGCAACTGGACTTCTCCAAGGACTTCGGGGTCCCGCAGGACCTCGGCATCCCCGAGGAGAAGTGACCCGGCCGGGGCGCGGACCGGACGGGGCCGGCCGGCGGAACGGCGGAAGGGGTCAGTCCGCCAGCCGCAGCACGGGGAAGCTTCCCGTGTTGGTCGGCGCGTGCTCCGGCAGCCACAGCACCGCGACCGCGCCGCCCGCGCCGTCCGGCGTGCCCTCGGGGGCCGCGTTGCGGAAGGTCAGCCGGGCGCCGAGGACCCGGGCCTGGCCGGCCGCGATGGTCAGGCCCAGGCCGTGGCCCTGGCCTGCGCGATCGCTGCTGCCCGTACGGAAGCGGCTCGGGCCCTCCCGGAGCAGCGCCTCGGGGAAGCCGGGACCGTGGTCCCGGACCCGGACCACCCGGCCCTCGACGGTGACCTCCACCGGGCCGGGGCCCTTGCCGTGCTTGGCCGCGTTGGCGAGGAGGTTGCCCAGGATGCGCTCCAGGCGGCGCGGGTCGGTGTTGACCCAGGACTCGTGCACCACCCGGACCACCGCGTCCGGGTCGAGCGCCCGCACCCGGCGCGCGACGAACTCGCCGAGCGCGATCTCCTGGAGCTCGGCCCGCTCCGACGCGCTGTCCAGCCGCGCCACCTCCAGCACGTCCTCGACCAGCGTCCGCATGGCCTGCGCCCGGTCCCGTACGAGCTCGGTGGGCCGTCCCGGCGGCAGCAGCTCGGCGGCCGTGAGCAGCCCGGTCACCGGGGTGCGCAGCTCGTGCGCGATGTCCGCGGTGACCCGCCGCTCGGCCTCGATGCGCTCGTTCAGGGCGTCGGTAAGGGCGTCGATGGCCCGGGCGAGCTCGTCGGTCTCGTCGCGGACGACTCCGCCGACGGCGTCCCTGACCCGCACCTCGGTGTTGCCCTGCGCGACCCGGCCGGCCGCGGCGGCAGCCTTGCGGAGCCGGCGCGAGAGCTGGCCGCCGATGAGCACGCCGAGCGCGCAGCCGCCGAAGACCACGGACACCGAGCCGATGATCAGGGCCCGGTCGAGGTCCTTCATGATCGTGGCGCTGCGGTCGGCGAAGGGGACGTGCAGCGAGAGCACGTCGCCGTTGGCGAGCGGCACGGCCGCCCACACGTCCGGCGGCCCGCCGTCGTGCTGCTGGATGTAGGTGCCGCGCCGTCCGTCGCGCATGAGCTGGTCGAGCTCCGGCGGCAGCGCCGGGTCGTTGATCTTGGTGCCGAAGCGCGGCTCCTTGGGCTTGGAGCTCTCGTACACCCGCTGGGCGGAGATCAGCCGCCACATCTGCACCTCGCGGGCGTTGTCGAGCATGGAGACGCGGGCCGCGTTGTGGACGACCAGGCTGAGCGTGACCGCGATGAGGGCGCCGACCGCCGCGATGGCGACGGCGATCTTCCAGCGGACGCCCGTACGGAGGGCGAGCCCGTTCACCACCTGCTGACCTGCTTCATCTCTGGTGCCCCGGCGACCGGGGCCCGTCTCCCGCGTGCGCTCATCCCTTGAGCTTGTACCCGAAGCCCCGGACCGTCTCGATCCGGTCCTGGCCGATCTTGGTGCGCAGCCGCTGGACATGGACGTCCACCACCCGGGTGTCGCCGCCCCAGCCGTAGTCCCAGACCCGCTCCAGGAGCTTGTCGCGGGACAGCACCGTGCCCGGCGCCGTGGAGAACTCCAGCAGCAGCCGCATCTCCGTCGGGGTGAGCGCGACCGGAGCCCCGGCCTTGCGCACCTCCATGCCGTCGGTGTCGACCTCCAGGTCGCCGAAGGCCAGCACCCCGCCCGCGGCGGCGTCCTCGCGCCCGCCGTCGCCCGCGCCCGTCCCGCCCGCGTGGCCGAAGCGGCGCAGCACGGCCCGGATCCTGGCCATGAGGACGGAGCCGTCGAAGGGCTTGGTCACGTAGTCGTCCGCCCCGGCCTCCAGGCCGAGGACGACGTCGATGGAGTCGGCCCGCGCCGACAGCATGATCACGGGGACGGTGGACTCGTCGCGGATGCGCCGGCACAGGCTGACGCCGTCCATCCCGGGCAGCATGACGTCCAGGAGGGCGATGTCGGGCCGGTTCGCGCGGAAGGCGTCCAGGCCGGAGAGGCCGTCGGGCATGGCCGTCACCGTGAAGCCGTCCCGCTCCAGCGCGAGCTGGGTGGCCTCACGGATGACGTCGTCGTCCTCGACGAAGAGGACATGGGTCTCGGCCATGTGCGCCGTCCGCCCTTTCCTAGTCCGAGCCCGGCTCGCTCGGCGCGGGCGCGGCACCGTCGATGCCGCCGTCGCCGACGGCCTTGCTGTAGTCGTTGTGCACCCAGTCGTGCTGGCTGAACCTGTTCCCCATCCAGCGGTAGGTGATCACGTCCTCGCCCGAGGGGAAGGCGACCGGGTCGCCCTTCGCGTACACCTGCTTGGTGACGACCAGGTCGCCCCGGTCGATCGTGCCGTACACGGCGGCGTCCTCGGCCATGAAGACGTTCCGGTAGGTGTCGTTCTCCTCGCGGTACACGTACGTGCCGATGCCGACGGCGTCCCCGCAGGTCATCACGTTCACGACCACGTCGGGCGAGGTCGAGCCGGTGAGGTTCCCGTAGGAGGTGTCCACCGGGTAGGCGTCCGCCGCGCACGGCTTCAGATCGGCCTTCAGCCGCTCCCCGATCTTCGGGTCGGCCTTCAGCAGGGCGATCGGGTCCACCCGCTCGGCGGCCCGCCCGCCGTCGCCGCCCGGCGAGGCGGACGGCTTCGGTGTGGCGGGAAGGGTCGAGGCGACCTCGTCGGGGCGGGCCGCCCCCTCGTCACGGGAGCCGGTACCACCGGTCGCGCAGCCGGCCACGAGCACGCCGACGGCGGCGAGCCCGGCCATCGCCGTGACACTCGCCGCCCGCTCCCCGGCCGTCCCGGCTCGGGCCGTCCTGGCCGGTCTCAGGCCGCGCACCGCTCCTGCTTCCGCTCGTCGCCTCGTACGGCCTTGGCCGTCCGCTCCAGGACACCCGCCTCCAGAGCCCGGGTGTCGCCGTCGGCGGCCCGGCTCTCCAGTTCCTGGCGCAGTCGGGCCAGGGCGCGGTGGAGCGTGCTCTTCACCGTACCGGTCGACATGCCGAGCGCGTCGGCGGTCTCCTCCGTGCTCATCTGCTCCCAGTGACGGAGCACCACCACGCTGCGCTGCTTGGGCGCGAGCACCTTCAGGATGTCCATCAGCAGGGCCCGGTCGGCGTGCTGCTCGGTGGCGTCCTCGACGCTCGCGTCGGGAAGCTGCTCGGTGGGCACCTCTTCGAGCTTGCGGGCCCGCCACCACTCGGTCCGGGTGTTGATCATGACCCGGCGGAGGTACGCGTCGGCCAGCGACTTGTCGGCGATGCCGTCCCAGCGGCCGTAGGTCCGGGCGAGCGCGGTCTGCAGCAGGTCCTGGGCGTCCACCGGGTCGGGCACCAGACGGCGGGCGCTGCGCAGCAGCGCGTCCTGCCGAGTGCGTACGTACTCCTCGAAATCGAGCACCTCGCCGTGCGCCATCCCGAACCGCCTCCGATCCCCGTCACCAGTCCCCGTGACCAGCCCTGATCTCTTACGTCGACGACGCTACGGAGCGGTTGTCACGAGGCTGTGCGGGAGAGCCGTCGGCGGACGCACGGCTACCCATCGGTTGTGTAACAGCGGATCCACAGGTTCCGGATCCTTCGGATCGAAGGCGACCCGGGCCCCCGGCGCCCCGAACACCGGGCGCCGGGGGCCCGGCGCGGCTCAGGACAGCGGGAGGCGGTAGCGGCCGTCCTCCAGGGGCTCGACCAGTCCGTCGGCGACCAGACCGTCCAGGGCCCGGGCCCGCTGCACCGGCTCGTCCCAGACCGCGTCGAGCGCCGCCTGCTCCACCGGGTCCACGGCCTCCCGCAGCACGGCGAGCAGCTTGCCCCGCACCTGCCGGTCCGTGCCCGCGTACGTCTGGCCGCGCCGCGGCGGGCCGTCGTGCGCCGGCTTCCCGGCGAGGCGCCAGGCGCACCGGTCGGCCAGCGGACAGCGCCCGCAGTCCTCGTTCTTCGCGGTGCACACCAGCGCGCCCAGCTCCATGGAGGCCGCCGCCCAGCGGGCCGCCGTCGCCTCGTCCTCGGGCAGGAGGGCCCGAGCCAGCCGGCGTTCGGCGGCGGTGGTGGCGTTCGGCGGGTACTGCACACCGGTGGCCGCCCGCGCGAAGACCCGGCGCACATTGGTGTCGAGGACCGGATGCCGCTGCCCGTACGCGAAGGAGGCCACCGCCGCCGCCGTGTACTCCCCGATCCCCGGCAGCGCCAGCAACTGCCCGTGATCGCTCGGTACGTCACCGCCGTGCCGCTCCGTTATGGCCACGGCCGCCGCGTGCAGGCGCAGCGCCCGGCGCGGGTAGCCGAGCCTGCCCCAGGCGCGGACGGCCTCCCCCGGCGCCTCCGCGGCCAGGTCGGCCGGGCGCGGCCAGCGCGCCAGCCACTGCTCGTACACCGGCAGCACCCGCACGACCGGGGTCTGCTGGAGCATGAACTCGCTGACCATCACGCCCCACGCCCCGGCCTCGGGACGGCGCCACGGCAGATCGCGGGCGTGCCGGTCGAACCAGGCGAGGACCGGCCCGTGCAGCTCGGCGGAGAAGGAAGGGGCGGAGGCGGAGGAAGGGGAGGGGGAGGGGGAGGACGAGACGGGGGCCGCGGGGACGGCGGGGGCCGTGCCCACGGCGGCGGACGGGGTCTCGGCGGCGGGCGGGGTCTCGGAGGACGGGGCGGAAGTGGCGGAAGTGGAAGTCATGGCACCCCCGATCCTGGCACGTTCCCCCCGCTGTCAGTACGCGCCGTGGCGCACGCCCTCGGGGCGCGCGGAGGCACGCACGCGCGGGCCGCGCCCCACGCACCACACCACCGCGCCGCTGCGGCTCGACCTCGCCGTCTCGACCAGGGACCGGACCGGCCGCCCGGCCCCCTTCACGACGACGAACGCGACCGCACCGCCGACCAGCAGGCCGACCGTCACGTCGTGCGGGTAGTGGACGCCGACGAAGACCCGGGAGAAGGCCATCAGCAGGGCCATCGGGGCGGTCAGCCAGACCAGCCCGCGCCACGACAGGGCGAGCGCGACGGCGGCCGCCCCTGCGATGGCCGAGTGGTTGCTGGGGAAGGACCAGTCGCCGTACGCGGGGCAGTCGACCAGCGGAGCGGGCGCCCCCGCCACCGCCCGGCACGGACGCTCCTCGTCGACCAGCGACTTCAGCCCCTCGCTCACCACGTAACCGAAGGCCGTCGCGAGCGGGGCGAGCAGCGCGAGCGCCATCGCGTCGGCGGACCCGTTCCGCTTCCGCCACCAGCCGGCCAGGAACAGCGCCCCGAAGAGCAGCAGGCCGAGCTCCGTCCACACCTCCGCGAGTTTCTGGAACCAGTGCGGGGTGGAGTGGGCGAAGGCGGTGATGTCGAGATACAGGCCGTCGGAGAGGTGAGGGAGGTTTTCCATGGTCAGGACGGTATCCGGCCCACGGACCGGTCCGCCCCGGCCGATCGGCGACCCTCGTCCCCGACGAAAGGAGGGGGTGCCGGATGGTCGGGATCCGATTCCGGATGTGATCATCGGCAAAACTTGTGCCTGGGGCGGCATGGGGGGCGGGAGTTGGCCGCGATCTCTCGTAAGGTTCGTGGCGTGGGATCTCTGCGCAATCCGGTCGGGCCGCTTCCCTCCTCCATCTACTGGCGTCGGAGGGCCGTCGCGCTGTGCCTGATCGCCGTGCTGGCGCTGCTCGCCGTATGGGCCGTCACCTCGGGTGGCGGTGACGGCGGGAAGAGCGACGACTCCTCCAACGGCGCTTCCCCCGCGCCCTCGATCACCCCCGGGCCCTCCGGCACCGGCCCAGCGATCAGCCAACAGCCGGGCGGGCGCGAGGAGTCGGGCGGCGGCGACACCAGCGGCGGTGACGGAACGGGCGAGGGCGACGCCGGTACGGACGCGGGTGCCGGCGCGGGCGCGGACGGCGGTCCCTCCGGCGTCGGCAAGAACGGCGACACGGACGGCGCGGGCGGCGACGGCGGTGCCGGTACGGGTGCGGGACAGCAGGTTCCGGCCGATTCCCCGCTGCCGAACTGCGCACCCGGCGCACTGCAGTTGACCCTCCGCAGCGCCAAGGTGGCCTACGAGCCGGGCGAGAAGCCCCGCTTCCACCTGGTCGTGCACAACACCTCGGCCGCCGACTGCAAGGCCGATCTCGGGCCGAAGGCAGCGGTGTTGACGATCCGTGACACCAAGGGCGAGCTGTGGTCCTCGAAGGACTGCCCGCGCGTCGCGGCCCCGCTGCTCCTGAAGGTCCCGGCGCGGGCGGCGATCACGCACACCGTGGAGTGGGACCGCCGCCGCAGCGCCCCGCAGTGCGCGACCGCCCCCGCGGGCGAGGTCGGCCCGGACACCTACCTGGTGGAGGCGACCGTCTCGGGCGTGAAGCTGTCGCCGGTCTCGTTCCGGCTGGACAAGGACTGACGGACCGGCCGGGCGGCACGCGCGGGCGACGGCCCTCGCGCCCCACGGCGGCGGCCGCGACCGTACGGCCTCCCGCGCCCGCCCGGCCGTAGGGCCTGCGGGCCCTTCGGTCCACCGCCCGGACGCGTCCTAGACGTACCGCTCCAGGATCGACGACTCCGCGAGCCGCGACAGGCCCTCGCGCACGCTGCGCGCCCGGGCCTCGCCGACGCCGTCCACGGTCTGGAGGTCGTCCACGCTCGCCGCGAGCAGCTTCTGCAGTCCGCCGAAGTGCTCCACCAGACGCTCGATGATCGCGCCCGGCAGCCGCGGCACCTTGGCCAGCAGCCGGTAACCGCGCGGCGAGACCGCCGAGTCCAGCGTCTCCGGGGAGCCGGTGTAGCCGAGCGCCCGGGCCACTATCGGCAGTTCGAGCAGCTCGGCGTGGGTCAGGGCGTCCAGCTCGGTCAGCGCCTCGGCGACCGTACGGGAACGCTTGGCCGTCGGCTCGGGCACGTAGTCGCGGATGACGAGCTCGCGCTCCGGCTCCACGCCCGCGATCAGCTCGTCGAGCTGGAGCGAGAGCAGCCGGCCGTCGGTGCCGAGCTCCACCACGTACTCGGCGATCTCGGTGGCGATCCGGCGCACCATCTCCAGGCGCTGGGCGACCGCGGTGACGTCCCGGACGGTCACCAGGTCCTCGATCTCCAGGGCGGAGAGCGTGCCGGCCACCTCGTCCAGGCGCAGCTTGTAGCGCTCCAGGGTCGCCAGGGCCTGGTTGGCGCGGGACAGGATCGCCGCCGACTCCTCCAGGACACGGCGCTCGCCGTTGACGTACAGGGCGATCAGCCGCATCGACTGGGACACCGAGACCACGGGGAAGCCGCACTGCTTGGAGACCCGGTCCGCGGTGCGGTGCCGGGTGCCGGTCTCCTCGGTGGGGATGGACGCGTCCGGGACGAGCTGCACGCCGGCCCGCAGGATCTTGCTGATGTCCTTGTCGAGGATGAGCGCCCCGTCGAGCTTGCACAGCTCGCGCAGCCGGGTGGCGGTGAACTCGACGTCGAGGACGAAGCCGCCGGTGCACATCGACTCGACGGTCTTGTCCATGCCGAGGACGATCAGACCGCCGGTGTTGCCGCGCAGAATCCGTTCGAGACCGTCACGGAGGGCGGTGCCGGGGGCGACGGCGCTGAGCGACGCACGCATCAGTGCCTCGTTGTCCTTGGCTGCCACTGCACTCCTCCGGCTCGTACGGATGGGCGAGACCAGGGCAAAGTCTAGCGACACCGCCCCGTCGCCCTCCGCCGCGCGCCGGAAGCCCCCCGCCCGCGCGCCCCCCGCGCCCCACCCGAGCCCCCGCCCGCGCCCTCGCCCGAACCCCCGCCCGAGCCGGCCCGGGCCCGGTGCCGGCCTACCCCTCCGCCTCCTGCGGCGCGCGGGCCCGGCGGCCGCGCGGCAGCACCCCCAGGGCCTCGCCCATGTCCGCGACCTCGGTGACCTTCATGCCCGGCGGGACCTTCCCGGGATCGGCCGGGACCAGCGCGTGCGTGAAGCCGAGCCGGTGCGCCTCGGCGAGCCGGCGCTGGACGCCGGTCACCCGCCGGACCTCGCCCGCGAGCCCGACCTCCCCGATCGCGACCAGGTTCTTCGGCAGCGGGGTGTCGCTGGCGGCGGAGGCCAGCGCGAGGGCGATGGCCAGGTCGGCGGCGGGCTCGGAGAGCTTCACCCCGCCGACGGTCGCGCTGTAGATGTCCCGCTTGCCCAGCGCGCTGATCCGGCCGCGCTGCTCCAGGACCGCCAGCATCATCGACACCCGGGAGGTCTCCAGACCGGAGGTGGTCCGGCGCGGCGAGGGGATCTGGGAGTCGACCGTCAGCGCCTGCACCTCGGCCACCAGCGGCCTGCGGCCCTCCAGGGTCACCGTCAGACAGGTCCCGGGCACGGCCTCGGCGCGGCGCGTCAGGAACAGGCCCGACGGGTCGGCGAGCCCGGTGATGCCCTCATCGTGCAGCTCGAAGCAGCCGACCTCGTCCGTCGCCCCGTACCGGTTCTTCACGCCGCGGACCAGGCGCAGCCGCGCGTGCCGGTCGCCCTCGAAGTGGAGCACCACGTCGACCAGGTGCTCCAGGAGCCGGGGACCCGCGATGGCGCCGTCCTTGGTGACGTGGCCCACGAGCAGCGTCGACATGCCGCGCTCCTTGGAGGCCCGGATCAGCGCGCCGGCGACCTCGCGGACCTGCGCCATGCCGCCGGGGGCGCCGTCGATCTCGGGCGAGGCGACGGTCTGCACCGAGTCCAGGACGAGCAGCGAGGGCTTCACGGCGTCCAGGTGCCCGAGGACGGCCGACAGGTCGGTCTCCGCCGCCAGATAGAGGTGGTCGCTCAGCGCGTTGATCCGGTCGGCGCGCAGCCGGACCTGGCTCGCGGACTCCTCGCCCGTCACGTACAGCGTGCGGTGCTCGTCGCTCGCGGCCTTGGCGGCGACGTCCAGCAGCAGCGTGGACTTGCCGACGCCCGGCTCGCCCGCGAGCAGCACGACCGCGCCCGGCACGAGCCCGCCGCCGAGGACCCGGTCCAGCTCGTCGACGCCGGTGCCGCGGGCGGTCGCCTGCCGCCCGTCGACCTGGCCGATGGGCAGCGCGGCGGTGGACACCCGGCCCGCGGCGGTGGTCCGGACCGCGGGCGGCGCGCCGTACTCCTCCACCGTCCCCCATGCCTGGCATTCGGGGCAGCGGCCGAGCCACTTGGCGGTCTGCCAGCCGCACTCGGTGCAGCGGTAGGACGGCCGGTCCTTGGCGGTTTTGGTACGAGCAGCCATGGGCGCCACCGTAGCCCCCGCCACTGACAGCGGACCCCGACGGCACCCCACCGGCCGCCGCCGGCGGCACCGGGCCGGTCATGCGGAGACCGGTCCGGTGTCCCCTTTCGGGTGATGGCTTCACCCGTACGGATTAAAAGTGTGCAAGCGGTGAGAAGACCTCCCGCCCCCTTGCCTACCGTCGCCGGGTGACGAGCAGCAGGCTGGAACAACCCACGCGAACCACCGGCGGCCCCCGCACCCCGGGCCAGCGGCCCCCCGCCCGGTACGAGGAGTACCTGGACGGCCTCTTCACGTACTGCCTCTCGGTGCTCTGCGACCACGACACGGCCACCGCCGTCCTCGGCGACGTCCTCGCCATCGCCGAGCGGCACCACGGCCGCTGCCCGGCCGACGACTCCGGCCGCCGCGCCTGGCTGTACGCCCTGGCCCGCTGGGCCTGTCTGCGCAGCCTCGGCGAGCAGCGCCGCAGCCGCCACGGCGCCCACACCGGCCGCCCCGCCGTCACCCCGCCCGCCCCCCGACCGGTCCCCCCGGAGGTCGCCGAGCGGCGCCGCGCCGAACTGGCCGCGCTCGCCTGGCCCGAGGCCGCGGGCACCACGCCCGAGCAGCGCGAGGCCCTGGAGCTGTCCGTGCGGCACGGCCTGGGGCCCCGCGAGGTCGCCGCCGTGCTCTCGCTCGACCCGGTCGCCGCCCGCGAGCTGCTCGCCACCGCCGGCTGCGAGGTCGAACGCACCCGCGCCGCCCTCGCCGTCGTCGAGACCGGCGACTGCCCCACCGTGACCCGCCTCACCGGCGACCACCAGGTGCTGCTGTCCGCCGCCCTGCGCGCCGAGCTGGTCCGGCACGTCGACGACTGCCCGCGCTGCCGCCGGGTCGCCGAGCGCGCGGGCGCCTGCGCGCCCTGGCCGGGCACCCTGGCCGCCCCCGCCGGGCGGCTCCCGATCGTCGAGGCCCCGCGCGCCGCCGCGTACATGGCGATGCTGCACGTCCCGCGCGTCCGCGCCGGCGCGCCCCGCTTCGGCCCGACCGGCTTCCCGCTGGACCCGAAGGACCACGCGGCCCGCCGCGACCGGCTCCGCGCCCGCGCCGTCACCACCACCGTCGTCGCCGCGGTCGTCGCCGCCCCGGTCCTCGCCCTGTGGACCTCGTACCGCGGCACGCCCGTCGCCGGGGAGGGCCACGACGGAGCGCGGATCAGCGCGCGCGAGCAGGACGGGCCGGGCACCGTGCAGGGCGGCTCCGGCGGCCGCCCGTACGAGCGCTACGAGAACACGGGCAACGCCCAGGCCCCGCCCGACCCGCGCGGCAGCGCGGCCCCCGGGGGCGTCTCCGTGGAGGTGATCAGCCCCGGCGGGCCCGCCGCCCCGGCCCGGCCGGGAGAGCCCGCGCCCGCCCGGATCACCGTCACCGCGCGCGGCAGCGGCGCCACCACCCTGCTCACCCTCACCAACGAGGGCGGTGCGCCCGCCGCCTGGTCGCTGTGGTCCGACGCCCCCTGGCTGTACGTGAGCCAGGCCGCCGGCACCCTGCGTCCGGGCGGCTCGATCACGGTCCGGATCTCCGTCGACCCCTCCCGCGAGCCCGCCGGACCCTGGAGCGCCCGGGTCGGGGTCGAGCCGTCGGGCGCGGTGGTGCGGATCGACGGCCACGGGGCGACGCGGCCGCCCACCACGGGCCCCACCCCGCCCCCGTCCACGACCGAGCCGACGACCCCGCCGCCGACGAGCGAGCCGCCGACCACCCCGCCCCCGACGACCGACCCGACCACTCCGCCGCCGACGACGGATCCGACCACCGAGCCCACTCCCACGCCCACGCCCACCGACTCGGGGCCCGGGACACCGAGCGAGGATCCGGCGCCCTCGTCCCCCTGACGTCCGGGGCCGCTGCCCGGGGCCGCTACGCGGGGTCGGCCGGGTGCGGCGCCACCAGCGGCAGGTGCGAGGCGAGCCGCGCCTCGCACAGCCCGACCAGGACCTTGTACGCCCCCTCGCCCATCATCTCGACGAGCTCGGGCCGGTAGGAGACATAGACCGGCTCCGGGCCGACGTGCGCCGAGCTCGCCGACGTGCAGTACCAGTGCAGGTCGTGGCCGCCCGGGCCCCAGCCGCGCCGGTCGTACTCGCCGATCGACACCTGGAGGACCTTGGTGTCGTCCGGGCGGTCGATCCAGTCGTAGGTGCGCCGCACGGGAAGCTGCCAGCACACGTCCGGCTTGGTCTCCAGCGGCTCCCGGCCCTCCCGCACGGCCAGGATGTGCAGCGAGCAGCCGGCGCCGCCCGCGAACCCGGGACGGTTCTGGAAGATGCAGGAGCCCTCCCAGCGGCGGGTCTGCCGGTCGCCGTCCTCGTCGACCTGCACCCAGCCCGTCCCGGTGCCGACGTCGTGGAACTGCCACAGCTCCGGCGTGAGCCGCGCCACGTGCTCGGCGACCCGCTTCTCGTCGTCCTCGTCGGAGAAGTGCGCGCCGAGCGTGCAGCACCCGTCGTCGGCCCGCCCCTCCTGGATGCCCTGGCAGCCGTTGCCGAAGATGCAGGTCCAGCGGGAGGTCAGCCAGGTCAGGTCGCAGCGGTAGACCTGCTCCTCGTCGTCCGGGTCGGCGAACTCGACCCAGGCGCGCGGGAAGTCCAGGCCCTTCTCGTCGGGCTCCTCGCCCTTGCTCCGCTTCCTGCCGACCTTCACGGACTTCGCCGCGTGCGCGGCCCTGACCGCCTTGGCGGCGTCGTGGTCGGGGGTGAGGGCGGCACTGTCTTTGCCCGGCTTCGCCTTTTTCGTCTTTGGCACAACGCCAAGCGTATGCGGGCGCGCGCAGTAGCGTTCCGTCCATGAGACTCGGAGTCCTCGACGTCGGTTCGAACACGGTGCACCTCCTCGTGGTGGACGCCCACCCCGGCGCCCGCCCGCTGCCCGCCCACTCCCACAAGGCGGAGCTGCGGCTCGCCGAGCTCCTCGACGAGCGCGGCGCGATCGCCGACGCGGGCGTGGAGCGGCTGATCGCCACGGTCCGCGAGGCGCTCACCGCCGCCGAGGACAAGGGCTGCGAGGAGGTGCTGCCGTTCGCGACCTCGGCGGTGCGCGAGGCCAGCAACGCCGACGCGGTCCTCGCCCGCGTGTACGAGGAGACCGGCATCGCGCTCCAGGTCCTCAGCGGCGAGGAGGAGGCCCGGCTCACCTTCCTGGCCGCCCGCCGCTGGTTCGGCTGGTCCGCGGGCAAGCTCTTCCTCCTCGACATCGGCGGCGGTTCCCTGGAGATCGCCTTCGGCATCGACGAGGAGCCCGACACGGCCGTCTCCCTGCCGCTCGGCGCCGGCCGCCTCACCTCCGGCTGGCTGCCGGGCGACCCGCCGGAGCTGACGGACGTGAAGGCCCTGCGCCGCCACGTACGGGCGCAGATCGCCCGTACGGTCGGGGAGTTCAGCCGCTTCGGGCCGCCCGACCACGTCGTGGCGACCTCCAAGACCTTCAAGCAGCTCGCCCGCATCGCCGGCGCCCCCGGCTCGGGCTTCGGCCTGTACGTCCAGCGCAACCTGTCCCGCAAGTCCCTGGAGGAGTGGGTCCCGCGCCTCGCCGCCATGACCGCCGGCGAGCGCGCCGCCCTCCCGGGCGTCTCCGAGGGCCGGGCCGCCCAGCTCCTCGCCGGGGCCCTGGTCGCCGAGGGCGCCATGGACCTCTTCGGCATCGAGGAGCTGGAGATCTGCCCGTGGGCGCTGCGCGAGGGCGTGATCCTGCGCCGCCTGGACCACCTGCCGTAGGGCTCCGGGAGGGCGGGGGCGCCGGCGGAGGTGTCCGGCCGGGCGACCGGGGTGTCCGTCCGCGGCGGCCGGGCCGGGGTGACCGGAACCACCCGCGGCCGGGCCGGGGGTGACCGGAACCACCCCCCGGTCCTCCGGCCCGCCCCGTACCCTGTCTGCGTGGCAGAACCAGCGGTGCGCGTCCCGGATGCGAAGGTCGCCCTGTCGACGGCCTCGGTGTATCCGGAGTCGACGGCGACGGCCTTCGAGGTCGCCGCACGCCTCGGCTACGACGGGGTCGAGATCATGGTGTGGACCGACCCGGTCAGCCAGGACATCGAGGCGCTGCGCCGGCTCTCGGACTACCACCAGGTGCCGATCCTGGCCGTCCACGCGCCCTGCCTGCTCATCACCCAGCGCGTCTGGTCCACCGACCCGTGGGTCAAGCTCCAGCGCGCCCAGGCGGCCGCCGAGAAGCTGGGCGCCTCGACGGTCGTCGTGCACCCGCCGTTCCGCTGGCAGCGCAGTTACGCGCGGGACTTCGTGACCGGCATCTGGCGGATGGCCGACGAGACGGACGTCCGGTTCGCGGTGGAGAACATGTACCCGTGGCGGTACAAGGACCGCGAGATGCTCGCGTACGCCCCCGAGTGGGACGTCACCAAGGACGACTACCGGCACTTCACGATCGACCTCTCGCACACCGCGACCGCCCGCACCGACACCCTCGCCATGCTCGACCGCATGGGTGACCGCCTCGGCCACGTCCACCTCGCCGACGGCCGCGGCTCCGCCAAGGACGAGCACCTGGTGCCGGGCCGCGGCACGCAGCCGTGCGCCGAGCTCCTGGAGCACCTGGCGCGCACCGGCTACGACGGCCATGTCGTCATCGAGGTCAACACCCGCAGGGCGATGTCCTCCGCCGAACGCGAGGCCGACCTCGCCGAGGCCCTGGCCTTCACCCGGCTGCACCTGGCCGCGGCGGCGGCACCGACCGAGGCTCCGCGCCCGTGACCGAGCCGTCCCCCCGGCGGCGCGGCCGCCCCTCCCGTACCGCGGCGGAGGAGAGCGGACCGGGCGCGCGGGAGCGGATCCTGGAGGCGGCGCGGACGCTGTTCGCCGAGCGCGGCTACGACAAGACCTCGGTGCGAGGGATCGCGAAGGCCGCGGACGTCGACCCGGCCCTCGTCCACCACTACTTCGGCACGAAGGACGAGGTCTTCGCGGCGGCCATCGAGGTCTCCTTCGAGCCGGCGACGGTCGTTCCGGCCATCGTGGGCGGCCCGCGCGAGGCGATCGGCGAGCGCCTGGCCCGCTTCTTCATCTCGGTGTGGGAGAACCCGGCGACCCGGGCGCCGCTGCTGGCGATCATCCGTTCCGCGCTGACCCACGAGGCGGCGGCGAAGGTGCTGCGCGGCTTCGTGCTGCGGCGCCTGCTCGAACGGATCGCCGCGGACCTCGACGTACCGGATCCGAAGTTCCGCGCGGAGCTGGCGGCCTCGCACATGATCGGGATCGCGATCCTGCGGTACGTGATCCAGGTGGAGCCGCTGGCGTCGGCGGACCCGGAGGAGATCGTGGCCCAGGTGTCCCCGACCCTCCAGCGCTATCTGACCCAGCCGTGAGGCGGTCCCGGCGGCCGACCGGCCCGGCCGCGACCGGCCGGGGCGGCTGACCGCACACTGAACAACTTGTCCGTCATACGGACATCGTGTCCAGCTCTTGGAGTCGAAGCGTACGCTCGACTCCAGAGACATCCATCATGAGGAGCGAGCGACGATGCCCGAGCTGAGGTCCCGCACTGTCACCCACGGCCGCAATATGGCGGGCGCACGCGCCCTGATGCGCGCCTCCGGTGTACCGGGCGCCGACATCGGGCGGAAGCCGATCATCGCCGTGGCCAACTCCTTCACGGAGTTCGTGCCCGGCCACACCCACCTCCAGCCGGTCGGCCGGATCGTCTCCGAGGCCATCACGGCCGCCGGCGGCATCGCCCGTGAGTTCAACACGATCGCCGTCGACGACGGCATCGCCATGGGCCACGGCGGCATGCTCTACAGCCTGCCGTCCCGCGACCTGATCGCCGACAGCGTGGAGTACATGGTGGAGGCGCACTGCGCCGACGCCCTGATCTGCATCTCCAACTGCGACAAGATCACCCCCGGCATGCTGATGGCCGCGCTGCGCCTCAACATCCCGACGGTCTTCGTCTCCGGCGGCCCCATGGAGTCCGGCCGCGCGACCCTGGTCGACGGCACGGTCCGCACCCTCGACCTGGTCGACGCGATCTCCGAGGCGGTCAACGACAAGGTCTCCGACGAGGACATCCTCCGCATCGAGGAGAACGCCTGCCCGACCTGCGGGTCCTGTTCCGGCATGTTCACCGCCAACTCGATGAACTGCCTGACCGAGGCCATCGGCCTCTCCCTCCCCGGCAACGGCTCCGTCCTCGCCACCCACACCGCCCGCCGCGCGCTGTACGAGAACGCGGCCCGCACGGTCGTCGAGCTCACCCACCGCTACTACGACGAGGACGACGCCTCCGTCCTGCCGCGCAACATCGCCACCCGCGCGGCCTTCGAGAACGCCATGGCCCTCGACATCGCCATGGGCGGCTCCACCAACACGATCCTGCACCTGCTCGCCGCGGCGCAGGAGGCCGAGCTGGACTACGGCCTGACCGACATGGACGCCGTCTCGCGGCGCGTGCCCTGCCTGGCCAAGGTCGCCCCGAACGTCGCCCCGCGCGGCACGTACTACATGGAGGACGTGCACCGGGCCGGCGGCATCCCGGCGATCCTGGGCGAGCTCTACCGGGGCGGGCTGCTCAACGAGGACGTCCACGCCGTGCACGCGCGCTCCATCAAGGAGTGGCTGGACACCTGGGACGTCCGCGGCGGCTCCGCCTCCGAGGAGGCCGTCGAGCTGTTCCACGCCGCCCCGGGCTGCGTCCGCTCCGCCGAGGCGTTCTCCCAGTCGGAGCGCTGGGACTCCCTCGACGTGGACGCGGCCGGCGGCTGCATCCGCGACGTCGCCCACGCCTACTCCAAGGACGGCGGCCTCGCCGTGCTGCGCGGCAACCTCGCGGTCGACGGGTGCGTGGTCAAGACGGCCGGCGTCGACGAGTCGATCTGGACCTTCGAGGGTCCGGCGGTCGTCTGCGAGTCGCAGGAGGAGGCCGTCGAGAAGATCCTGAACAAGCGGGTCAAGGACGGCGACGTCGTCGTCATCCGTTACGAGGGCCCCAAGGGCGGCCCCGGCATGCAGGAGATGCTCTACCCGACCTCCTTCCTCAAGGGCCGGGGCCTGGGCAAGACCTGCGCGCTGGTGACCGACGGCCGCTTCTCCGGCGGCACCTCGGGCCTGTCCATCGGCCACGCCTCCCCGGAGGCCGCGTCCGGCGGCACGATCGCCCTCGTCGAGGACGGCGACCGGATCCGCATCGACATCCCGAACCGCTCGATCGACCTCCTCGTCGACGACGCGACCCTCGCCGCCCGCCGCGAGGCCCTGAACGGCGTCTACGCCCCGAAGAACCGCGAGCGCAAGGTCTCCGCGGCGCTGCGGGCGTACGCGGCGATGGCGACGAGCGCGGACAAGGGCGCGGTGCGCGACGTCTCCAAACTGGGCTGACACCCGGCCCTCCCGGCCGGCCCCCGGCCGGGACCGATCCTGAACGCACCCGACGGCGGTGCGGGGAGCTTCCCCGCACCGCCGTCGCGGCGTTGCGCTGGCGTGCCTGGGCGGCCTTCGGCCGTGCGGCGTTGCGCTCGTGCGCCTGTGCGCGCGTGCGGCCTTCGGCCGGTGTTGCGCTCGTGCGGCCTTACGTCTGTGCGGCGTTGCGCCTGTGCGCCTGGCGCCTGTGCGGCCTTCGGCCGTGCGGTGTTGCGCTTGTGCGGCGTTCGGCCACGCGCCGTCGCGGCGTCGGTGGTGTCTTGCCGTTCGCTCGTGAGGCGCAGCCGGTAAGAGACGAGCCGCAGGCCGCTCGCCGGGTCGTCGACGGCGAAGGTGTCCGTCCAGACGGAGGCCCTGCCGTCGCCGCCCGGGGCGACGCCCCCCAGCTCGTCCGCGTCGCGACGCTTCGCGTCACCGGCTCCCCGGCCTTGCCGTTCGGCTCGCGCGGCGTCGGCCGGCGGGAGCCGGTAGCCGTGCGTCGGGCCGTCGCTGCCCGGGGCGACGCCCCGCCCCAGCCCGTGCGTGTCGCGACGCCTTGCGTCACCAGCTCCCCGGGCTCGCCGTTCGGCTCGCGCGGCGTCGGCCGGCGGGAGCCGGTAGCCGTGCGTCGGGCCGCGCCGCTCGGGGCGACGCCCCGCCCCAACCTGTGCGCGTCGCGACGCCTTGCGTCACCAGCTCCCCCGGCTCGCCGTTCGGCTCGCGCGGCGTCGGCCGACGGGAGCCGGCGGCCGTGCGCCGGGCCGTCGCCGCTCGGGGCGAAGCCCCGCGGGTTTCCGGGCCGCGGCCCCGCCCATTCCCGTCCCGTCCGCGTCTGCGACGCCCCGCGTCACCAGCTCCCCGGGTCGCGCGTGTCCACCGCGAAGACGGAACCGTCGGGGGCGGTGGCGTAGGCGCGGGGGCCGGAGGTGGCCGGGGCGGGGACGGAGGGGACGTAGGCGAGGCGTCCGTCGCCGAGGCGGGGGCGGGTCTGGCCCGCGAGGACGCCCCGGCGGGTGTCGACGGCGAGGAGCCGGCCGTCGGAGGCGGAGACGTACAGCCGGTCGCCGTCCCCGGGCGTGAGCGCGGAGACGTTACGGCTGCCGGTCTCCAGCTCCCACAGGACCCGCCGCCCGGCGAGGTCGACGGCGGTCAGGTCCCCGAGCCTGCCCAGCAGGTACGCGGTGGAGCCGACCACGGCGATCGACGCGCTGTCGACGCGGTACGGGAGCGGCACGCGCCGCGCCTCACGGCGCTCGGGGTCGTAGCGGACCAGCGCCTCGGTCTGCATGTCGCGGTAGGTGGCGGACAGGACGAGGGCGCCGCCCTGGTCGTACGCGACCGGCGTGAGGTTGCCCTTCAGGCGCTGCGACCAGACGGTCTTGCCGGTCGCCGGGTGCACCGCGCTGACGAGGGTGTGCGTCGCGTCGGCGGTCGGCTCGAAGACGGTGAGCAGGCCGGAGGCGGAGTCGTACGGGCCGAGCTGCGGGACACCGTGGCCGGGCAGGCCGTGGCGCCACACCTGCCTGCCGGTGGCGCCGTCGACCGCGCGCAGCCGGCCGGTGCCGCCGGCCAGGACGACGACGGAGCCGGCCGGCCGGTTGGTCTCGGCCGCCGCCGGGCTGGTGCGCCAGCCCGGGGCGCCGGTCCCGGCCGCGTACGTGCGCAGCTCGCCGGTGTCGGCGGTGACGGCGACGGTGCCGCCGGGCAGCAGTGCGGGAGCGGCGCCGCCGCCGCTCGTCCCGGGGGCCGGCCGGGACCAGACGACTCGTCCCGTGGTGGCGTCGAGCCGGCTGACGACGGGCCCGGGGCCCGCGCAGTAGAGCGCGCCTTCGGCCAGCGCGCAGGCGGGTGCCGCCGGATCGGCGCCGGCCTTGCCGAGGTGGGTCTGCCAGCCGGGGAAGGCCCTGGCGGCCTCCGCCGGGCGCGCCGGACCGGCCGGACGCTGTCCGTCGCGCGCCGCGAGGACGGCGACGGTGCCGCCGGCGGCGAGGGCGAGCAGGAGGCCCAGGGTGACGGGCAGCCGAGGCCGCAGCCGTCGGCGCCTGCGGGGCGGCGGCACCGCCCGTACCGGCGTGTCGGCGTCCCACGCCCCGGAGACGGCGGAGCTCGAGGCGGGGGCCGGAGCGGAAAGGGCGGGGCCGGGGGAGCGCCGCTGCGACGGTATGAACGCCGCCGCCTCGTACGAGGGCGGCAGCAGCGCCGCCATGATCTC
Source organism: Streptomyces sp. NPDC006339 (assembly GCF_040612775.1). Lineage (NCBI taxonomy): Bacteria > Bacillati > Actinomycetota > Actinomycetes > Kitasatosporales > Streptomycetaceae > Streptomyces > Streptomyces sp. NPDC006339. Next base: position 6,145 of record NZ_JBEXQW010000035.1, on the reverse strand, counting down.
GGCGGGCGTCGGCCGCTCGGCCGGTTCCTTCGCGAGGCAGCGGGCCACCAGGGGCGCCAGGTCGGCCGGGACGCCCGTCAGATCCGGCTCGTCGTGCACGACCTGGTACGCCACGATGTACGGGCTGTCGGAGTCGAAGGGCCCGTGCCCGGTCGCCGCGTGCACGAGGACCGAACCCAGCGCGAAGACGTCGGCGGCGGGCCCGACCTCCCTCGGCCGCTGGAACTGCTCGGGCGCCATGAACGGCGGCGAGCCGATCAGCTTGCCCGTCTCCGTGTGCAGGTCGCTGTCGAAGGGCCGGGAGATCCCGAAGTCGATGACCTTGGGGCCGGAATCGGTCAGCAGGACGTTGCTGGGCTTGAGGTCCCGGTGGACCACGCCCGCCCGGTGGATGTCGCGCAGCGCCTCCGCGAGCCCGGCGGTGAGCCGGCGCAGCTCGGCGGGGGACAGCGGGCCGCTCCGCTTCACCTGGTCGGCGAGCGTGGGCCCGGGCACGTAGAGGGTCGCCATCCAGGGGCGTACGGCGTCGGGGTCGGCGTCCACGACGGGTGCGGTGAACGCGCCGCTGACCCGCCGGGCGGCGGCCACCTCCTGGCGGAAGCGGGCCCTGAACTCGGGGTCCTTCGCGTACTGCGCGTGCACCACCTTGACGGCGAGCCGGAGCCCCGAGGCGGAGGTGGCGAGGTGGACGACGCCCATGCCACCGGCGCCGAGACAGACCTGGAGCCGGTATTCGCCCGCGTAGTCGGGCCCTTCCGCTTCCCGGTCCGCACCGGTACTGCGCAACGGCGGCATCGCCAACCCCCGTGTGGTTCCCCGTCGAGTCCGCGCGCGTGCGCGACGCACGGAGCCTAGTCGATGGTGCCGCCGATGTCGGTGGGGCTTGCTAGCCTGCGCGTCGCGGAGAGTGAATTTCACCGGAGCGCTTCCGAAACAGCGCTTTCACGCCAAAACGGGGGAGTGGTCATGAGCGTCGAGAACGCAGAGGCCGGGAACGTCGACGGCACCGTGCCGGTCCGGGCCGAGGCCGGCGCGCCGGAGGAGAGAGTGGCCACGGTGGCGGAGGTGACCGCCTATCCGATCGCGCCGGGCTACCGGGTGAACGTCCGCTCGGGCCCCGGCACCAAGTACCCGATCGTCCGGACCCTCACCCTGGGCGCCTGGGTCCAGATCTACTGCCAGACGCCCGGCGAATGGATCACCGGCCCCTACGGCACCACCAACATCTGGGACAACATCAGCCCGGGTCAGTTCGTGTCCGACGCCTACGTGAAGACGGGCGCCGACGGCTATGTGGCCCGCCGCTGCGGCTGACGGCGGTCCTCGCCCCGCCCGGGGATAATCGATCCCGTGAGCGACGACAAGCAGAGCAGGACCGGCACTCCGGCGGGGCCGCAGCCCGAGGAGCTCCGCTTCTTCGGGACGACCTGGGTGGACCACAGCGGCCGGTACGGGCTGCGCCGGGCCGGCGTGGCCGTCGGCTCGCTCGCCGCCGCCGTCGCGGGCGCCCTGGTGCTGCGCTTCGCGTTCCAGGGCCTGGAGATCGCGGCGGTCGGCGGCTTCGTCAACACGCTCGTGGTGGTGATGTTCGCGGTCTGCAGCGCCATCGCCTTCCGCAAGACGTGGGAGGGCTTCGGCCGCCGCCCCGCCGACCCGGCCCGCGAGGACGCCCTGCGCAGCCTGAAGGCGATCGGTTTCATCGGCACGCTCCTGGCCTGGTTCGTCCGCTCCTTCGTCGAGGCCCCGGGCGAGAAGCTGCGGCGCGCCGAGTACGAGGAGGCCGTCGCCCGCTACGAGAAGCGCCGCTCGCACCGCACGGGCAATCCGTCCGGCCGCAAGAAGCCGAAGCGCTAGATCCCCGAGTCTCCCCGAGGACCCCGGACGCCGTCCGGGGTCCTTGACGTTGCGGCACCCCCAGGCCCACTATTCATCACATGGTGAATAAAAGCGATGAGGTGCCCCCCTCCGCGATCGTCGCGTCCGGCCTCCACGTCGTCCGCGGCGACCGCCCCGTCCTCCGCGACCTCGACTTCACCGTCCCCCGCGGCCGCATCACCGGCCTCCTCGGCCCCTCCGGCTGCGGCAAGACCACCCTCATGCGCGCCGTCGTCGGCACCCAGGCCAAGGTCACCGGCACCCTCGAGGTGCTCGGCCGGCCCGCCGGACACCCCGCCCTGCGCTCCCGCATCGGCTACGTCACCCAGGCCCCCTCCGTCTACGACGACCTCACCGTCCGCCAGAACCTCGACTACTTCGCCGCCGTCCTCCTCCCCGGCCGCGCCCACCGCGACGACCGCCGCACCGCCGTCGACCGGGCCCTCACGGACGTCGACCTCACCTCCCACGCCGACGCCCTCGCCGGACGGCTCTCCGGCGGCCAGCGCAGCCGCGTCTCGCTCGCCGTCGCCCTCCTCGGCGCCCCCGACCTCCTCGTCCTCGACGAACCCACCGTCGGCCTCGACCCGGTGCTCCGCCGCGACCTGTGGAACCTCTTCCACCGCATCGCCGCCGACCGCGGCACCACGCTCCTCGTCTCCTCCCACGTCATGGACGAGGCCGAGCGCTGCCACCGGCTGCTGCTCCTGCGCGAGGGCCGGCTCCTCGCCGAGGACACCCCCGACGCCCTGCGCCGCCGGGGCGGCACCACCACCGTCGAGGACGCCTTCCTCCACCTCGTCGACGCCGCCACCGCCCGCGCGGCAGCACCCCGTGAGGAGCCCCGCCCGTGAACACCGCCCGCACCCTCGCCACCGCCGCCCGCGTCCTGCGCCAGCTCCGCCACGACCCGCGGTCGATCGCCCTGATGCTCCTCGTGCCCTGTCTGATGCTCGTCCTGCTCCGCTACGTCTTCGACGGAAGCCCGCGGACGTTCGACGGCATCGGCGCCTCACTGCTCGGCATCTTCCCCCTCATCACCATGTTCCTGGTGACCTCCATCGCCACCCTGCGCGAACGCACCTCCGGCACCCTCGAACGCCTCCTCGCCCTGCCCCTCGGCAAGGCCGACCTCATCGCCGGCTACGCCCTCGCCTTCGGCCTGCTCGCCGTCGTCCAGTCCACCCTCGCCACCGGCCTCGCCCTGTGGCTCCTCGGCCTCGACGTCATCGGCTCCCCCTGGCTGCTGCTCCTCGTCGCCCTCCTCGACGCCCTGCTCGGCACCGCCCTCGGCCTGTTCGTCTCGGCCTTCGCCGCCTCCGAGTTCCAGGCCGTCCAGTTCATGCCGGCCGTGATCTTCCCCCAACTGCTGCTGTGCGGCCTGTTCACCCCGCGCGACCGCATGGCCCCCGCCCTGGAGGCCGTCTCCGACCTCCTGCCCATGTCGTACGCCGTCGACGGCATGAACCAGGTCCTGCGCCACCCCGACCTCACCGCCGACTTCGTCCGCGACGCCCTCGTCGTCGCCGGCTGCGCGGTCCTCGTCCTCGCCCTCGGTGCCGCCACCCTCCGCCGCCGCACCGCCTGAGCCGCCGCCGGCATGACCGCTCCTCGGACACCCGCCCCACCCGGCGGCCCCCGGTGCGAGGATGGCCCTGCACGTGGAGCCCCTTCCGGCGAGGTGAACAGAGCCATGACCCAGACCGTCGCAGTCCTCGGCACCGGCAAGATCGGTGAAGCGCTCCTCAGCGGCATGATCCGCGCCGGCTGGCGCCCGGCCCACCTCCTCGTCACCGCCCGCCGCGCCGAGCGCGCCGAAGAACTCCACGCCCGCTACGGGGTCGAGGCCGTCAGCAACGCCGACGCCGCCAAGCGCGCCGACACCCTCATCCTCGCCGTGAAGCCCCAGGACATGGGCCGCCTCCTCGACGAACTCGCCCCGCACGTCGCCGCCGACCGCCTGGTCATCAGCGCCGCCGCCGGCATCCCCACCTCCTTCATCGAGGAACGCCTCACCACCGGCACCCCCGTCGTCCGGGTCATGCCCAACACCCCCGTCCTGGTCGACGAGGGCATGTCCGTGATCTCCGCCGGCAGCCACGCCACCCACGAACACCTCGTCCACACCGAGGAGATCTTCGGCGGCGTCGGCAAGACCCTGCGCGTCCCCGAGTCCCAGCAGGACGCCGCCACCGCGCTCTCCGGCTCCGGCCCGGCCTACTTCTACTACCTCGTCGAGGCCATGACCGACGCCGGCATCCTCCTCGGCCTGCCCCGCGCTCAGGCCCACGACCTGATCGTCCAGGCCGCCATCGGCGCCGCCGTCATGCTCCGCGACAGCGGCGAACACCCGGTGAAGCTCCGCGAGGCCGTCACCAGCCCCGCCGGCACCACCATCTCCGCCATCCGCGAGCTCGAGAACCACGGCGTACGGGCCGCCCTCATCGCCGCCCTCGAAGCCGCCCGCGACCGCAGCCGCGAGCTCGCCTCCGGCAACGGCTGACCGCCACGGCCGCGCACCCGCGCGCGGCCGCGCCGTCGGCTCCCGCGTCCCTCACACGGCCGGCAACAGTCCGATCGCCCGATAGGCCCTGTCGACCAGCGGCCGCGCCATCCCGCGCGCCCGCTCGGCTCCCTCACGCAACACCCTGTCCACCTCCCCCGAGTCCGCCGCGAGCTCGGCATGCCGCTCCCGCACCGGCCGCAGCAGCTCGACGACGGCCTCCGCCGTGTCCTTCTTCAACGCTCCGTACGACTCATATACACCGGCCAGCTCGATCGGGTTCCCACCCGTCGCGGCCGCCAGCAGATCCAGCAGGTTCGCGACCCCGGGAGCGGCCTCCCGGTCGTGGACGACCTCCCGCCCGCTGTCCGTCACGGCCCGCATGATCTTCCGCCGCACGGTGTCGGCGTCGTCGAGCAGATAGACGATGCCGGACCCGTTCTCGTGCGACTTCCCCATCTTCGACGTCGGGTCCTGCAGATCCATCACCCGCGCCGCCACCGCCGGACTCGTCGCCCTCGGCACCGTGAACACGTGCCCGTACCGATGGTTGAACCGCACCGCGAGATCCCGCGCCAGCTCCACGTGCTGCGTCTGGTCCTCGCCGACCGGCACCTCGTCCGTCCCGTACGCGAGGATGTCCGCCGCCATCAGCGCCGGATACGTCAGCAGCGACAGCCGCACGCTCTGCCCGGCCTCGCGCGCCCGGACGCTCTTCTCCTTGTACTGGATCATCCGGCGCATCTCGCCGTCCGTGGCCACGCACTCCATCAGATACGAGAGCCGCGCGTGCTCGTCCACATGGCTCTGCACGAACACCGTGCACCGCTCCGGATCGAGCCCCGCCGCCAGCAGCAGCGTCGCCGCCTGCCGGCTCAGCCGCCGCACCCGCGCCGGATCGTGCTCCACGGTCAGCGCGTGCAGGTCCACGACGCTGAACAACGCGTCCGCCCGGTGCTGGTCCACCTCGACCCACCGCCGCACGGCACCGAGGTAGTTGCCCAGCGTCAGATGCCCGGTCGGCTTGACCCCACTGAAGATCCGCTTCATCGCGTTCGTTCTCCCTCTCTCTCCTGGCCGTCTCGTCACGAGCGCCGCCGGCCCGTCGGCCGGACTCCCGGAGGGGGATACGCGAACGGCCGCCGAGGCGGCGGCCGTCGTCTGCATGCGTACGTACGGGCCGCCGTCAGGCGGCCCACCACTGGGTGGTGTGCGCATGCGTAGTCATACGCAGAGCGTACGCCCCAGGCCCGGGGTTGACACGGGATTATCGGAACCGTAGTGTTCTCCGGGTTGTCCGACGTGAGCACCGACTCCGGTCGGCCCCGGACAGCCACTCCGCAAGAACCACAACGCCTGACGGCGTCGATTCGTCGTGCCGTCTTGTCTTTCCGTGCGCTTTTGCGAAATGAGGAATCCGCGTTCGAAGGTTTGGACGCAGCTCCCCGATTAGCGTCGGGGGCGGGGAATCCGCTAAAGTCTCACTCGTCGGAACGGCCCAACAGCCGTGAAGACAACTCCCGCTGACCGGGAATCAGGCCCGAAAGGATCTGATAGAGTCGGAACCGCCGGAAGGGCCCGGAGCGAAAGCGAAAGGGGCCGGAAAGCACCGAGGAAATCGGATCGGAAAGATCTGATAGAGTCGGAAACGAAGGAAGCGCCCGGAGGAAAGCCCGCGAGGGTGAGTACAAAGGAAGCGTCCGCACCTTGAGAACTCAACAGCGTGCCAAAAATCAACGCCAGATTAGTTGATACCCCGTCCATCTT
>NZ_JBEXQW010000034.1:0-90819 GCF_040612775.1 Streptomyces sp. NPDC006339 | reverse complement strand
CGCCCGGTTACATTCCGAACCCGGAAGCTAAGCCTTTCAGCGCCGATGGTACTGCAGGGGGGACCCTGTGGGAGAGTAGGACACCGCCGAACAATCATTGTGGGAAAGCCCCGCACCTTATGGTGCGGGGCTTTTCTGCGTTCGGGGCCCCGCCGGGCCGCACGCGCGAGCTCAGAGCCGGCCGGCCGCCTTCAGAGCCAGATAGGCGTCCGCGAGGGCTGGGGCCAGGTCGTCGGGAGCGGCGTCCACGACGGTGACGCCATGGCGCTGGAGCTGTTCCGCGGTGCGGAGGCGCTGGGCTTGGGCCTGCGTCGCGGCGGCAGCCTCGTAGACGCCCTCGATCGTCCCCCGGGCCGTGGCCATACGGGCGACGTGCGGGTCGGAGGGAGAGGCCACCAGGACCGTGTGGCGCTGCGTGAGCTGCGGCAGCACCGGCAGGAGCCCTTCCTCGACGGGCGCGGCGTCCAGGCCGGTCAGCAGGACGATCAGGGAGCGGCGCGGGGCACGGGCCAGGGCGGTGGCCGCCAGGCCGCGGGCGTCGGTCTCGACCAGTTCCGGCTCGAGAGGTGCCAGCGCGTCCACCACCGCCGGCAGGACGTCGCTCGCGGAGCGGCCCTGGACCTGGGCGCGCAGGCGGCGGTCGTAGGCGAGGAGGTCGACGCGGTCGCCGGCGCGGGAGGCCAGGGCGGTGAGGAGCAGGGCGGCGTCCATCGCGGCGTCGAGGCGGGGGACGTCGCCGACGCGGCCGGCGGAGGTGCGGCCGGTGTCGAGGACGATGAGGATGTGGCGGTCGCGCTCGGGGCGCCAGGTGCGGACGGCGACCGTGGTCTGGCGGGCGGTGGCCCGCCAGTCGATGGAGCGGGTGTCGTCGCCGGGGACGTACTCGCGGAGGCTGTCGAACTCGGTCCCCTCGCCGCGGGTGAGGACGCTGGTGCGGCCGTCGAGTTCGCGGAGGCGGGCCAGGCGCGAGGGCAGGTGCTTGCGGCTGGTGAAGGGCGGCAGGACGCGGACGGCCCAGGGGACCTCGTGGTTGCCCTGGCGGGCGGCGAGGCCGAGGGGGCCGTAGGAGCGGACCGTGACCCGCTCGGCTCGGCGGTCGCCGCGGCGGGTGGGGCGCAGGGCCGTCGTGACGCGGCGGCGCTCTCCGGCGGGGACGGTCAGCTTCTGGCGTGCCGGGGCCTGTGCGGCACTCGGGGGCCACGCGTCGCGGAGCTGGGCGCGGAGGCGGCGTCGGGACGGGTTGGTGACCGTGAGCTGGACTTCGGCACCGTCACCCAATCGAACAGTTGTATCACCGCTTCGAGTGAATCGGAGCGTTCGCACTGGCGCGGCCATGGCGTAGTCGCACAGAATTGCGAGGGTGAGGGGCGCGTTCACCGCGAGCATCCCCGTCCAACTGGGCGCGAGGATGCCCACGGGGAGCGACCCGATGGCGGCGAGCAGGGCGGTTCGTCCGGTGAGGGCCATGGGGGCGCCGTTCTCAGCGGGGTACGGGGACGTGGGCGAGGATCGAGTGGAGGACGGAGTCGGAGGTGACTCCCTCCATCTCGGCCTCGGGCCGCAGTTGGACGCGATGACGCAGGGTCGGCAGGGCCAGGGCCTTCACATCGTCCGGGGTGACGTAGTCCCGGCCGGTGAGCCAGGCCCAGGCGCGGGCCGTGGAGAGAAGTGCGGTGGCACCTCGGGGGGAGACGCCGAGGGTGAGCGAGGGGGATTCACGCGTGGCACGACAGATATCGACGACATAGCCGGCGATCTCGGCGGAGACCGTCACCTTGGCCACTGCCTCGCGGGCGGCCGCGAGCTGGGCCGGGCCGGCGACGGGGCGCACTCCCGCGGCCTTCAGGTCGCGCGGGTCGAACCCCTGGGCGTGACGGGTGAGGACATCGATCTCGTCCTCGCGTGACGGCAGCGGGACCGTCAGTTTCAGCAGGAAGCGGTCGAGTTGGGCCTCGGGCAGCGGATAGGTGCCCTCGTACTCGACCGGGTTCTGGGTGGCGGCGACGAGGAACGGCTCCGGCAGGGGGCGGGCCGTGCCGTCCACGGTGACCTGGCGCTCCTCCATGGCCTCCAGGAGCGAGGACTGGGTCTTCGGGGGCGTGCGGTTGATCTCGTCGGCCAGCAGCAGGTGGGTGAAGACCGGGCCCGGCTGGAAGGAGAACTCGGCGGTCCGGGCGTCGTAGACGAGCGAGCCGGTGATGTCGCTCGGCATCAGGTCCGGGGTGAACTGCACGCGCTTGGTGTCGAGTTCGAGCGCGGCGGCGAGCGCCCGGACCAGGAGGGTCTTGGCGACGCCGGGGACGCCCTCGAGCAGGACGTGGCCCTTGCAGAGCAGGGCGACGACGAGACCGGTGACGGCGGGGTCCTGGCCGACCACGGCCTTCCCGATCTCGGTGCGCAGGGCCTCCAGGGAGGCGCGGGCGCTGTCCGAGCTCGTGGCGGTCTCGGGGGTCGGGGCGCTCATGAGGTGCGTACCTCTCTTTCGAGGGCGTCGAGTTGGTCCGCGAGGCGGATGAGGGCGGCGTCGTCGGCGGGAGCCGGGCCGAAGAGGAGGTCCTGGTGCTGCGCGGCGGCCGCGGGGAGGCGGGCGGAGAGCGCGGGGAGGAGCAGATCGGGGGAGTGGGCGTCCTTGGCGGGGATGCCGAGGAGCGGGGCGATCCGGCCGCGGGTCGCGGTGCGCAGGACGACGGCCGCGCGGTCGCGGGCGTCGGCCCTGCGGTAGAGGCGGGCGCGGCCCTCGGTGGCCTCGGAGGCGCGGACGGCGACGGGCAGGCGTTCGGGCACCAGGGGGCCGAGGCGGCGGCCGCGCCAGATCGCGGCGAGGACGGCGGCGACGCCGAGCTGGAGCGTGCCCCACAGCCAGCCGGAGGGGATCAGTCCGAGGAAGGTGCCGGTGGTGTCGTCCCCGCTGTCGGGGTCGGCGGGCACGTCGGTGAGCGAGGGGAGGTACCAGACGAGATGAGGGCGGGAGCCGAGGAGTTGCAGAGCGAGCGAGGCGTTGCCCTGCTGGGCGAGACGCTTGTTGGTGAGGAGCTCGGGGGAGCCGAGGAGGACCGTGTCGCCGGTGCCGGTGCCGGGGAGGCGCACGAGGGTGGGCAGGCCGTCGGAGAGGTAGCAGGCATCGGCGGTGGCCGTTCCGATGGCATAGCGTTCGCCGCCCAGGTCGACGCTGCCGGCGCGGGTGGCGGCCGGGAGGGTGCAGGAGGGCTTCAGCGCGGAGACCGTGGTGCTGAGGTCGGTGCCGACTCCCGGGGCGAGGGTCCCGAGGGACGGTGTGCCGGGGCCCAGGAGGACGGTGCGGCCGGACGAGCGGGTCATCGCCGCGTGCAGGGTGGACTGCTGCTCGTCGGTCAGCAGGTCCGGGGTGGTGACCAGGAGGGTGGTGTCGGCGCCGGTGGCGGCGGTGGCCTCGGCGAGGCTGTCGGCCACGGTGAGGGTGACGCCCTGGGTCTTGAGGAGCTCGGCGACGGCTCGGCTTCCCTGGGGTGTCGCGGAGCGGGGGTCCAGGCGGCCGTGGTGGCCGCCGGAGCGCAGGGTGGCCAGGAGGACGCCGCCGACCAGGAGCAGGGCGAGGATCAGCAGCGTGCCGCGCGCGCGGGTCCAGAGCTGCCGGGGCGTGAGCGAGGTCGAGGTGGTGCTCGTGGCCGGCCGGGTCATCGGGGCGGCTCCGTGAAGGCGGGCGCGGCGGCGGCCGTGTCCAGGACCGGCTTGGTCCGCTCCACGGCGGTGTCGAGCTGTTCGATGCGGCGGTACGCGGGTTCGTCGGCGGTGCGGCCGCCGTATGTGACGTCGTCGAAGGCGCGGGCGGCGGAGCGCAGGGCGTCGGCGTGGGCGGGCAGCGAGCGGGCGGCCTCGGCCGCCGCCTCGTCCGCGGTGCGGCCGGGGCGCGGGTCGAGCAGGGTGCGTTCCTCGAGGGAGCGGACGATGGCCCGCATGCGTTCCTGGACGGCCTGGTTCCACTGGCCGGCGGAGGCGTGGCGGTCGGCGGCGGCCCGGTGTTCGGCGGCCGTGCGCGGGCGGTCGTCGAAGAGGGAGTCGCTGCCGGTGGGCGCGGGGCGGGGGGTGCCCAGTCGCCACCAGAGGGCGGCGACCAGGGCGAGCACGACGAGGACGACGGCGACCAGTCCGACGACGCCTCCCGGCGTCGCGTGCGCGGCCGAGTCGAAGAGGCTGTCGACCCAGTCCCAGAAGCGGTCGAGTCCGCGCTGGAGCAGGCTGGGGTCGTTCTCGTGGTACATCGGCTTGGACAGTTCCCGCTCCGCCGCCTCCCGGGCGGGGACGCGGGGAACGTCCACCGGCACGTCGCCGGTCGTGCCCCCCGTGGTCGTCACGCCATCAGCCTCCGTAGCCGGGGAGTCCGGCGGCGCGGGCCAGTTCGAGGTCGAGGGCCTCGCGGCGGATGCGCTGGTCGATGTAGAGGAGGACGGCCACACCGGCGGACACCGGGTAGGTGATGGCGCTGGTGATGACCCCGCCGATGCCGGTGATGACGAGGAACGACCAGCTATTGTCCGCGACGCTGCCGTCGAGCAGTCCGCCGACGCCGTGGCCGGAGGCCACGCCCGCGATGAGGAGGAACGGCACCGCGACGATCATCGCCACGAGGAAGACCAGGAGCTGGGTCAGGATGCTGATGCCGAGGATGCGCCACCAGGAGCCCTGGACCAACTTGGCCGAGCGCTGCAGGGCCTTCTTGATGCCCTGGCGCTCCAGCATCAGTGCGGGCGAGGCGAGGCTGAAGCGGATCGTCAGCCAGATCACGACCACGAAGGCGCAGGTGCCGCCGATGAAGGCGAGGCCCGCGCCGGCGCGGCCGCCGAGGAGCAGGCCGGGCAGCAGGCCGACGAAGACGACGACGGCGCTCAGCAGGGGCACCAGCAGCGTCAGTCCGAGCAACTGGAGCAGCCGCGGCCGGGCCTCCTGCCAGGCGGCTCCGATGGTGACGGGACGGCCGAGGACGGCGCGGCTGATGACGACGGTGAGCAGGGCGGCGCTGACGAGGGTGGCGGCCACCATGATGAGGTAGGCCGGGCCCATCCCGATGAGCTGGGCCTGCGCGGCGTCGAGGGACTGCGCGAGCGCCTCGGCCGGGCTGGCGTCCGGGTGGACCGGCTCCGGCGCGGGCACCAGGTAGCGCTGGGCGAGGATCTCCGCGACCTGCATGACGACGGCCACGGTGACGCTGACGGTGAGGACGGTCTGCCAGTAGCGGCGCAGCGTCGTTACGGCGCCGTCGAGGATCTCTCCCAGGGTCAGCGGGCGCAGCGGGATCACACCGGGCTTCGCGGCCGGCGGCGGACCCCACTGTCCGTGCGGCGGCGGGGCGCCCCAGCCGGGGCCGCTCCGCGCGCGGGCGGGCGGCGGGGAGGAGGCGCCCTGCACGGGCGCGGTCGGCGGCTGCCACCGGCCGGCGGGAGGCTGGTCCTTGGACCACTGGGGGGCGGAGTCGTTCGCGTCGCCGGGCGAGGAGGGCCGGGGCACGCCGGCGTCGTCCTGGCCGTCGGAGGGAGCAGATCCGGGCGAGGCCCAGCCCGGAGTGTCGTTCACGGTCGTCCACCTCGAGGAATGGTCGCGGGGCCGGATCGGCGAACCGGCTCGGTCTCTGCGGCCGACCGCCTGGCGCGGCGGGCCGGGAGCCATCGTGCCACGCGGGGCCCGCCGACGGGCGGGCTCAGGCCCGGCTTCCCGACGCGGGGACCGCCGCCGGAGCGGCCGCGGCTCCCGCCGGCCCGGCCCATGGGCCGTACCGGGCTGCGCAGGGTACGGTTCAGGACGGCCACGGGGGGCCACGGGGGTGACATCCGCGTCTGACATCGACACCCACGGACACCGGCGGTCAACGGCGGGCAATCACGGGCGTCGCCGCAGGTCAGTGAGGTATCTCACCAGCCGCCTTGAGACTGATACGGAAATGGGATGATGTCGATATGAAGGGACGCGTTCTTGTCGTCGACGACGACACCGCACTGGCCGAGATGCTCGGGATCGTGCTGCGGGGTGAAGGGTTCGAGCCGTCGTTCGTCGCGGACGGCGACAAGGCGCTCGCCGCTTTCCGCGAGGCCAAGCCCGACCTGGTGCTGCTCGATCTGATGCTGCCGGGCCGGGACGGCATCGAGGTGTGCCGGCTCATCAGGGCCGAGTCCGGGGTGCCGATCGTCATGCTCACGGCCAAGAGCGACACCGTCGACGTGGTGGTGGGCCTGGAGTCCGGGGCCGACGACTACATCGTCAAGCCGTTCAAGCCGAAGGAGCTCGTCGCCCGCATCCGGGCGCGGCTGCGGAGGTCCGAGGAGCCGGCGCCCGAGCAGCTCACCATCGGTGACCTGGTCATCGACGTGGCGGGGCACTCCGTGAAGCGGGACGGGCAGTCCATCGCCCTGACGCCGCTGGAGTTCGACCTGCTCGTCGCCCTGGCCCGCAAGCCGTGGCAGGTGTTCACCCGCGAGGTGCTCCTGGAGCAGGTGTGGGGCTATCGGCACGCCGCCGACACCCGTCTGGTGAACGTGCACGTCCAGCGGCTGCGCTCCAAGGTCGAGAAGGACCCCGAGCGCCCGGAGATCGTCGTGACCGTCCGCGGTGTCGGCTACAAGGCAGGACCGAGCTGACATGAGTGCGGGCAGTACTGCTCCGAAGCCCGGGGACCCGGGAGTCCGTACGGGGCGGGCTGCCGGGCCGGGGCGCGCGGGTTCTTCGGGTCTCGGCCGTCTGCTGCAGGACGGGACCCCGGGCGGCCGGGTGTTCCGGCTGCTCGTGCGCTGGGTGCGCCGGCCGCTGCTGCCCGCCGTCCGGCTGTGGCGGCGCAATCTGCAGGTGCGGGTGGTCGCGGGCACCCTGCTCATGTCGCTCGGCGTGGTGCTGCTCCTCGGCCTGGTCGTCATCGGCCAGGTCCGCAACGGCCTGCTCGACGCCAAGGAGCAGGCCGCGCAGAGCCAGGCGGCCGGCGGGTTCTCCGCCGCCCAGGACCGGGCCGCGACCACGCCGCCCGCGCCCGGCGGGCAGGACGGCGGCCGCACCGGAGTGTCCGTGAACTGGCGCTCCACCCTGGTCGAGCAGCTCGCCAGCGGCGGTCAGAGCGCCTTCAACGTCGTCGCGCTCTCCCTGGAGACCGGGGACATCGCGAGCCGCGGCGCCCGTGCCTCCGGCGAGGTCGATCCCACCCGGAGCATCCCCGCCGGCCTGCGGCACAGCGTCGCCCAGGGCACCAGCACCTTCCAGACCTATGCCCGCATCCACTACACCAGCGGCAAGGCGTCCGAGCCCGGCCTGGTGGTCGGCAAGCGGCTCAACGACGCCGACGGCATCCCGTACGAGCTGTACTACCTCTTCCCGCTGACGCAGGAGGAGGACTCCCTCGCCCTGGTCAAGGGCACCCTGGCGACCGCCGGGCTGTTCGTCGTCGTGCTGCTCGGCGCCATCGCCTGGCTGGTGGTGCGGCAGGTCGTCACCCCCGTGCGGATGGCGGCGGGGATCGCCGAGCGGCTCTCGGCCGGACGGCTCCAGGAGCGGATGAAGGTCACCGGCGAGGACGACATCGCGCGCCTCGGCGAGGCGTTCAACAAGATGGCGCAGAACCTCCAGTCGAAGATCCAGCAGCTCGAGGACCTGTCCCGGATGCAGCGGCGGTTCGTCTCCGACGTCTCGCACGAGCTGCGCACCCCGCTGACGACCGTGCGGATGGCGGCCGACGTCATCCACGACGCCCGGGCCGACTTCGACCCGGTCACCGCACGCTCGGCGGAGCTGCTCGGCGACCAGCTCGACCGTTTCGAGTCGCTGCTGTCCGACCTGCTGGAGATCAGCCGCTTCGACGCGGGCGCCGCGGCCCTGGAGGCCGCACCGATAGACCTGCGCGAGGTCGTCCGGCGGGTCATCGGCGGCGCGGAGCCGCTGGCCGAGCGCAAGGGCTGCCGGATCGTCGTCACGGGCGACGAGCAGCCCGTCGTGGCCGAGGCCGACGCCCGCCGCGTCGAGCGGGTGCTGCGCAACCTGGTCGTGAACGCCGTCGAGCACGGCGAGGGCCGGGACGTCATCGTGCGGCTGGCCGCCGCGGGCGGCGCCGTCGCCATCGCCGTACGCGACTACGGCGTGGGCCTCAAGCCCGGCGAGGCGACCCGCGTCTTCAACCGCTTCTGGCGCGCCGACCCGGCACGCGCCCGCACCACCGGCGGTACGGGCCTGGGCCTGTCGATCGCGGTGGAGGACGCGCGGCTGCACGGCGGCTGGCTCCAGGCGTGGGGCGAGCCGGGCGGCGGCTCACAGTTCCGGCTGACCCTGCCGCGCACGGCGGACGAGCCGCTGCGCGGCTCCCCGATCCCGCTGGAGCCCGAGGACTCGCGGCGCAACCGCGCGCAGGCGGCGGCCGGTGCGGCGGACGGCGCCGACGGCCCCGGCACGGCCGGGCGCCTGACGGCGGTGCCGGCGCAGCCGGGGGGCGACCGCGCCACCCTGCCCGGACCGACGAGGACACCGCAGGTGCCGCGGGCCGCGGTCGACCCGACGGCGCTGCCGGGCAGTGGCGCCCGAGTGGTGGCCAGGCCCGCGGACGGGAGGGCCGGGGCGGACGGCGACGGTGGTGAGGCGATGGCGGCGACGCATGCCGAGCGGGAGGACGGAACACGTGGGCGCTGACCTTCGAGGGAAGCGGGAGGCCCTGGGGCGGGGACGGTCGATGCGCGGCGCGGTGCTGCTTGTCTGCGGTTCGCTGCTGGTCGCCGGCTGCGCGAGCATGCCCGACAGCGGCGACGTGCAGCCGGTGAAGGCGTCCAACCCGGGCGACTCGCAGGTCCGCGTCTACGCCGTCGCGCCACGGGAGAACGCCGACCCGGACGAGATCGTCGACGGCTTCCTGGAGGCGATGACGAGTGACGACCCCGGCTTCGCCACGGCGCGGAAATACCTGACCGCGCGGGCCGCCGCCGCCTGGCGGCCCGAGGAGAGCATCACGGTGCTCACCAACGCCCCCGACCGCGACCAGGCCGATCACCTCACCGACCCCGAGAGCAAGGGGCGGACGTATCCGATCTCCGGGCGGCGGATCGCGACGGTGGACGCCAGCCGCGCGTACCAGTCGCAGGCCCCGGCCGAGTTCAACCAGCCGATCCACGTCGTGCAGCAGCCGTCCGCCGACGGCAAGACCAAGGAATGGCGCATCGACAGCCTGCCGAAGGGCCTGGTCCTCGGCGAGGCCGACTTCCTGCGCAACTACCGTTCCGTCAACACGTACTACTTCGCCTCCGGCGAGAACTGGCTCGTCGCCGATCCCGTCTACATCCGGCAGCGGCAGGACCCGGTCACCCGCATGGACCCGGTCACCCAGACCGTCAAGGCGCTGCTCGAAGGCCCGACGGGCTGGCTCAGCCCCGCCGTCGACTCGCGCTTCCCGTCCGGTACGCAACTGCGCGCCGGTGTCCGGACGCTGACGACCGACGACCAGTCCACCCTGAAGGTGCCGCTCAACTCCAAGGCCGACCACGTCAGCTCCCTCGCCTGCAAGGGCATGGCGGCGCAACTCCTGTTCACCCTGGGCGACCTGACGTCGGTGCGGGTCGAGCAGGTCGAGATCCAGGGCAGTGACGGCAAGGCGCTGTGCCTGCTGGGCAAGGGACAGGCCATCGAGGAGTACTCGCCGGTGCGCGACCCGCGCCGCGGCGAGAACCCCTACTTCGTCGACGGGCACGGCCGGCTGAGGATGCTGTCCGTCGGCGCGCGGCAGCCCGACAAGCCCGCCGAGGTGCCCGGACCGTTCGGCAAGGGCGTGGCGCCGCTGCGGTACGCGGCGGTGGACCGCGAGGAGAGCCACGCGGCCGGCATCCTGCAGGAGGGGCGCGAACTGCGGGTCGGTTCGATCACGGCCGACGAGGAGCTTCCGGCTCCGGTCGTGACCAGCAGCGCCCTGCGGCCCGAGGACCGGCTGTCGGCGCCGAGCTGGGACGGCCGCGGCGACCTGTGGGTCGCCGACCGCAACCCGGTGAAGCCGCGGCTGTGGATGGTGCCGGGCGGCCAGGGCGAGCGGATCGAGGTCAGCACGCCCTGGCTGAAGGACGGCGCGCGCATCGAGTCGCTGCGGGTCTCCGCCGACGGCGTGCGGATCGCCCTGCTCGTCACCAAGGACAAGCGCACGACCCTCCAGATCGGGCGCGTCGAGCGCTCCTACGCCGAGGGCCGCGCGACCGTCTCCGTCATGGACCTGCAGAACGCGGCGCCCCGCCTGGAGTCGGTCGCCGCCGTCTCCTGGGCCGGCCCCAGCCGTCTCGTCGTCGTCGGTACGGAGGCGGGCGGCGTGCAGCAGGTGCGATACGTCCAGACGGACGGGTCCACGTCGACCTCGTCGGTCCTGCCGGGCCTCAACGGGGTCACGGCGGTCGCCGCGCCGGGCAACGAGCAGGCCCCGGTGGTGGCCGACTCGGACCAGGACGGCATCGTGCGCCTGGCGCCCGGGACGAACTGGCAGCCCATGGTCAAGGAGGGCGGCCACCCGGTCTACCCGGGCTGACGGCCGGCCCGGGGACGCCGCCCGTGGGCCGCCCCCAGGCCGCCGGCCCCAGGGTTTTCCACAGGGGTGGCCGGAGCGGGCCCGCAGGAGGACAGTGGAGCCATGCGGGGGTGGTGGCGCGAGTTCGCCGGGCTGATGCTGCCGGTCTCCTGCGGAGGCTGCGGAAGACCGCGCACGGCGCTGTGCCCGCCGTGCGGGGCGGAGCTGACCGGGACCGGACCGCGACGCGTGCGGCCGGCGCCCGAGCCGCCGGGGCTGCCGGTGGTGCACGCCGCGGCGCCGTACGAGGGCGCCGTGCGCGCCCTGCTCCTCGCCCACAAGGAGCGCGGCGCGCTGCCGCTCGCCCGGCCGCTCGGCGAGGCGCTGGCGGACGCCGTGGAGGCCGCCACGGGGCCCGTCGGGGCGACCGGGGACCTGCCGCTGCTCCTCCTGCCGGTGCCCTCGTCCCGGCGCTCCGTACGGGCGCGCGGCCATGACCCGACGCGGCGGATCGCGCTCGCCGCCGCCGGGCGGCTGCGGCGGACCGGGCGGGCCGCTCGGGTGCTGCCGGTGCTGCGGCAGCGCCGACCGGTGGCCGACCAGGCGGGGCTCGGCGCGCGCGGACGGCTCGCGAACCTGGACGGGGCCCTGGGGGTCGCGCCCGGGGGTGTGCGGCTCCTGGACGAGGCCGCGCGGGCCGGGGGACGGGTGGTGCTCGTGGACGACCTGATGACCACCGGGGCGTCGCTCGCGGAGGCCGCGCGGGCCCTCGCGGCGGCCCGTCACTCCGTACACCGTCCGTTCATTCCCGGATTACCGGACAGCTCGGAGGGAAGGGGAGCGGAAGCGCTATTCGAACAGCCTGTGGCGGCGGTAGTCGCATCTTCTCCCGCCTCGTTCGAAATAAACCGGAACTCCTGGGGAAGTTGCATCGTTGCAGGTGGTGAGAGGTGAGAACACCCGAATGGAGGTAACTGGCGCCAGCGGGTGCCGACACCCGCCGGAAGGGGCTATGTTCGGTTGTGAGGAATGGCGAATGCTACGCCTCACCGAATACACGGGTGCGCCTACCGGACGGGAGTTCAGGGCGAATTAACCTCAGGTTGGTGGGGTGGGGACGTTGCCGACGGGGGAGGAGGAGGTCAGGTCGCCAAGTCCGAGACCCCGGTAATCGCCGGAGTCTGGTGCAAAGGGAGAAGCTCGTCGGCCAAGGTGCCGTATCGAGTGATCCGGGAACGGAGTTCTGCGTGGACATCGTCGTCAAGGGCCGCAAGACCGAGGTGCCCGAGCGGTTCCGGAAGCACGTGGCCGAGAAGCTGAACCTGGAGAAGATCCAGAAGCTCGACGGCAAGGTGATCAGCCTCGACGTCGAGGTGTCCAAGGAGCACAATCCGCGGCAGGCCGACCGGTCCGACCGTGTGGAGATCACCCTCCACTCCCGAGGCCCGGTGATCCGCGCGGAAGCGGCGGCAGCCGACCCGTACGCAGCCCTCGACCTCGCCCACGGCAAGCTCGAGGCGCGCCTGCGCAAGCAGCACGACAAGCGCTTCACCCGCCGTGGCAGCGGCCGGCTGTCGGCCGCCGAGGTCGCCGACGTGGTGCCGGGCGTCGCCGCGCTCAACGGAAGCGGCCAGGTGGTGCCCGAGGAGACCGGCGAAGTGCCCACCACGAAGGTTGGCCCGCTCGAGGTCCAGGGCGAAGGTCCGCTGGTGGTCCGCGAGAAGACCCACAAGGCGGCACCGATGACGCTCGACCAGGCGCTCTACGAGATGGAGCTGGTCGGGCACGACTTCTATCTCTTCGTCGACTCCGACACCAAGCAGCCCAGCGTCGTCTACCGGCGACACGCGTACGACTACGGCGTCATCCACCTCGAGAGCGACCCGCTCGCCGAGGGCGGCGGCGTGGGCGGTGCGCTCGGCGGCTGACGCCCCGGCCGCAGACCGCACACCACAGCCGAGACACCACTTCGAACCTGACACACCGCGGACAACGAAACGGTGCCCCTGAAGCGCCCCTCGCGCTCCCAGGGGCACCCCTGTGCGACCGTACGCGCCCCCGTGCGACCACAGGATCACCCCGCGGTCGCCGGGGCATGAAATCATGGCGTGCACGCCAACCGGTGCTCCCCGAGCAGCGGTTGGGACCGAAAGCGCATCAGCACAACGACTTCAGGCCACGGCCTTCAGGGGGAGGAACGATGGCGGACGGCTTCGGGCCGGTGCAGGGCGGGCGACAGCTCCATGACACGGGAAATTCGGAGGCATCGGATTCGGCCACCGGCGCGACGCGCGACGAACCGATCCGGGTCCTGGTCGTGGACGATCACGCCCTTTTCCGCCGCGGTCTGGAGATCGTCCTCGCCCAGGAAGAGGACATCCAGGTCGTCGGTGAGGCCGGAGACGGCGCCGAGGCCGTCGACAAGGCCGCGGATCTCCTTCCCGACATCGTCCTCATGGATGTGCGGATGCCCAAACGGGGCGGGATCGAGGCGTGCACCTCCATCAAGGAGGTCGCCCCCAGCGCGAAGATCATCATGCTGACGATCAGCGACGAGGAGGCCGACCTCTACGACGCGATCAAGGCGGGCGCGACCGGCTACCTCCTCAAGGAGATCTCCACCGACGAGGTCGCCACCGCCATCCGCGCGGTCGCCGACGGCCAGTCGCAGATCAGCCCCTCGATGGCCTCGAAGCTGCTCACCGAGTTCAAGTCGATGATCCAGCGCACCGACGAGCGCAGGCTCGTGCCGGCGCCCCGGCTGACCGACCGGGAGCTGGAGGTCCTCAAGCTCGTCGCGACCGGGATGAACAACCGGGACATCGCCAAGGAGTTGTTCATCTCCGAGAACACCGTGAAGAACCACGTGCGGAACATCCTGGAGAAGCTCCAGCTCCACTCCCGTATGGAAGCCGTGGTCTACGCGATGCGGGAGAAGATCCTCGAGATCCGCTGAGCGGCAGCCCGCTTCCCGGTCCCGGCCTTTTTCGTCCCGGCCTTCCCCGTCCCGGCCCTTCCGGTCTCAGCCGAGGGCCTTGACCAGCTCGGGCGCGAGCTCCGGGGAGTCCACCCGCTCCACGGCGACCGCGTCGCAGCCCACCCACTCGGCGGCCTCGCGCAGTGCCCGCGCCACCGCGGGCACCGCCTTGGCGCCCTCCAGCGACACCTGCCGGGCGACCAGGGTCCGGCCGTCCCGCGCCGGGTCCACCCGCCCGACCAGCCGGCCGCCGGACAGGACCGGCATCGCGAAATACCCGTACACCCGCTTCGGCTTGGGGACATACGCCTCCAGGCGGTGGGTGAAGCCGAAGATCCGCTCGGTGCGGGCCCGCTCCCAGATCAGCGAGTCGAACGGCGAGAGCAGCGTCGTACGGTGCCGGCCGCGCGGCTCGGTCGCGAGCGCGGCCGGGTCGGCCCAGGCCGGCTTCCCCCAGCCCGCGACCGTCACGGGGACCAGACCCGAGTCCGCCACGACCGCGTCGAAAGCCTCCGCCTTGATCCGGTGGTAGTCGGCGATGTCCGCGCGGGTGCCGACACCGAGCGCCTCGCCCGCCTGCCGTACGAGCCGGCGCAGGCACTCCGTGTCGTCCAGGTCGTCGTGGAGCAGCGCGTCGGGGATGGCCCGCTCGGCCAGGTCGTACACCCGCTTCCAGCCGCGCCGCTCGGTGACCACCACCTCGCCGTACATCAGGGCCCGCTCGACGGCGATCTTCGAGTCGGACCAGTCCCACCACTCGCCCTTGTTCTTGGCGCCGCCGAGCTCGGTCGCGGTCTGCGGGCCCTCCGCCCGGAGCTGGGCGATCACCGCCTCGTACGCGCCGTCGGCCAGCTCGTGGCCCCAGTGCGGGCGGTCGCGGTAGGCGCGGCGGCGGAAGGCGAAGAGCGGCCACTCCTCGACGGGCAGGATGCAGGCGGCGTGCGACCAGTACTCGAAGGCGTGGCCGTCCGTCCAGTAGGCGTCCTCGACGGTGCGGCGGCCGACGGCGCCCAGGCGCGCGTACGGGATCAGCTCGTGCGAGCGGGCCAGCACGGAGATGGTGTCCAACTGGACCTGCCCGAGATGCCGCAGCACCCCTCGCACGCCGCCCCGGCGGTCGGGGGCTCCGAGGAATCCCTGGGCCCGCAGGGCGATCCGGCGGGCTTCGTCTGCGGACAGTTCGGCGGCGGGGCGCGGGGCGGCGGTCGTCATGATCCGCACCCTAGAGGGCGGCACTGACAACGGGTGCGGGATTCGGACGAGAGGCCGGGCCGGCCACAGATCCCGCCCCGGGCCCGCTGCCCGCCGGCCTCCGGCTCAGACCTCCGCCCCGGCCTTCGCGGGCAGGTACGGCAGGGGCGACGGCAGGCCGAGGTCCGAGGGGAGGAGGGCGGCGACCCAGGCGTCGCGGGCCGTGCCCTTGTTGACAAGGCCGGCCCGCTCGACACCCTCCATGGTGAAGCCGGCGCGCTCGGCCACCGCGCGCGAGGGCAGGTTGCCGACCTCGGCGCGCCACAGCAGGCGGTGGACGCCGAGGGAGGTGAAGGCCCAGCGGGCCAGGGCGCCGACGGCCTCCGTCATGTAGCCGTGGCCCCGGTGCTCCTTGGTGCCCCAGAAGCCGACCTCCCGCACGCCGTCGCCCCGCAGGTGCAGACCGGCCGCGGCGATCAGCGGCCCGCCCTCCAGGGGCTCGACCGCGAACGTGTACTCCTTGTCCTCGCGCCAGCCGTCCGGCACCAGGCGGGTCACGAACAGCTCGGCGTCCGCGCGGGTGTAGGGCGAGGGGACCTGGGTCCAGCGCTGGATGGCGGGGTCCTGGCAGGCGGCGTCGACGGCGTCGACGTCCGCGGCCGTGAAGGGGCGCAGGCGCAGGCGGTCGGTGGTCAGGGTGATCGGCTCCATGACGGAATTGTGGTGACCCGCCCGGGCCGATGCGAACACTTTTCGGGTGGGGCGGCACCTTCCGGCGGCCTCGTGCGTTCTCTGTGTACGGGAGGCGTCACGGGCGCGCGCGGGGCTCCGGCACTGCGGGCCTCCCTTCGCGAGGGCGGTCTCGCTTACGATGGCCGTTGCGGTGGGGACCACCTGCCGTGCCCGTGCCCGAGTCATGACAAGACCCAGTGCCAGGGCCCGACCGGCAAGGAGACCAGCCTCAGTGTCCGTCTTCCACAAGCTCATGCGTGCAGGCGAAGGCAAGATCCTGCGCAAACTGCACCGCATCGCGGACCAGGTCAACTCCATCGAAGAGGACTTCGTCAACCTCTCCGACGCCGAGTTGCGGGCGCTCACCGAGGAGTACAAGGAGCGCTACGCCAACGGCGAGAGCCTCGACGACCTGCTCCCGGAGGCGTTCGCGACCGTCCGAGAGGCGGCCAAGCGTGTGCTCGGCCAGCGCCACTACGACGTGCAGATCATGGGCGGCGCGGCCCTTCATCTCGGCTATGTCGCCGAGATGAAGACCGGTGAGGGCAAGACCCTCGTCGGCACGCTCCCGGCCTATCTGAACGCGCTGTCCGGCAAGGGCGTGCACCTGATCACGGTGAACGACTACCTGGCCGAGCGCGACTCCGAGATGATGGGCCGCGTCCACAAGTTCCTCGGCCTGACCGTCGGCTGCATCCTGGCGAACATGACGCCGGCCCAGCGCCGCGAGCAGTACGCCTGCGACATCACGTACGGCACGAACAACGAGTTCGGCTTCGACTACCTCCGCGACAACATGGCGTGGTCCCAGGACGAGCTCGTCCAGCGCGGCCACAACTACGCGTGTGTCGACGAGGTCGACTCGATCCTCGTCGACGAGGCCCGTACGCCGCTGATCATCTCCGGCCCGGCCGACCAGGCCACCAAGTGGTACGGCGACTTCGCCAAGCTGGTCACCCGCCTCAAGCGGGGCGAGCCCGGCAACCCGCTCAAGGGCATCGAGGAGACCGGCGACTACGAGGTCGACGAGAAGAAGCGGACCGTCGGCATCCACGAGTCCGGCGTCGCCAAAGTCGAGGACTGGCTGGGCATCGACAACCTGTACGAGTCGGTGAACACCCCGCTCGTCGGTTACCTCAACAACGCCATCAAGGCCAAGGAACTCTTCAAGAAGGACAAGGACTACGTCGTCATCGACGGCGAGGTCATGATCGTCGACGAGCACACCGGTCGTATCCTCGCCGGCCGCCGCTACAACGAGGGCATGCACCAGGCGATCGAGGCGAAGGAGGGGGTGCCGATCAAGGACGAGAACCAGACGCTCGCCACGATCACCCTCCAGAACTTCTTCCGCCTCTACGACAAGCTCTCCGGCATGACCGGTACGGCCATGACCGAGGCGGCCGAGTTCCACCAGATCTACAAGCTGGGCGTCGTGCCGATCCCGACGAACCGGCCCATGCAGCGCAAGGACCAGCCGGACCTGATCTACCGGACCGAGGTCGCCAAGTTCGCCGCCGTCGTCGACGACATCGCGGAGAAGCACGAGAAGGGCCAGCCGGTCCTCGTCGGTACCACGTCGGTCGAGAAGTCCGAGTACCTGTCGCAGCAGCTCAGCAAGCGCGGGATCCCGCACGAGGTGCTGAACGCCAAGCACCACGAGCGCGAGGCCGCGATCGTCGCGCAGGCGGGCCGCAAGGGCGCCGTCACCGTCGCCACGAACATGGCCGGCCGTGGTACGGACATCAAGCTCGGCGGCAACCCCGACGACCTCGCCGAGGCCGAGCTGCGGCAGGCTGGCCTGGACCCGGTCGAGCACGTCGAGGAGTGGGCGGCCGCCCTTCCGGGCGCGCTGGAGCGGGCCGAGAAGGCCGTGAAGGCGGAGTTCGAGGAGGTCAAGGAGCTCGGCGGCCTGTACGTCCTGGGCACCGAGCGCCACGAGTCCCGCCGTATCGACAACCAGCTCCGCGGCCGTTCCGGCCGTCAGGGCGACCCGGGCGAGTCCCGCTTCTACCTGTCGCTGGGCGACGACCTGATGCGCCTGTTCAAGGCGCAGATGGTCGAGCGCGTGATGGCCATGGCGAACGTGCCGGACGACGTGCCGATCGAGAACAAGATGGTCACGCGGGCCATCGCGTCCGCGCAGGCGCAGGTCGAGAGCCAGAACTTCGAGACCCGTAAGAACGTCCTGAAGTACGACGAGGTCCTCAACCGGCAGCGCGAGGTCATCTACGGCGAGCGCCGCCGCGTCCTGGAGGGCGAGGACCTGCACGAGCAGATCCGCCACTTCATGGACGACACGATCGACGACTACATCCGCCAGGAGACCGCCGAGGGCTTCGCGGAGGAGTGGGACCTCGACCGGCTGTGGACCGCCTTCAAGCAGCTCTACCCGTGCAAGATCACGGTCGAGGAGCTGGAGGAGGCGGCGGGCGACCGGGCCGGCATCACGGCCGAGTTCATCGCCGAGGCGGTCAAGAACGACATCCACGAGCAGTACGACGCGCGCGAGAAGCAGCTCGGCTCGGAGATCATGCGGGAGCTGGAGCGGCGGGTCGTGCTGTCGGTCCTCGACCGCAAGTGGCGCGAGCACCTCTACGAGATGGACTACCTCCAGGAGGGCATCGGCCTGCGCGCGATGGCGCAGAAGGACCCGCTGGTCGAGTACCAGCGCGAGGGCTTCGACATGTTCACCGCGATGATGGAGGGCATCAAGGAGGAGTCCGTCGGCTACCTGTTCAACCTGGAGGTCCAGGTCGAGCAGCAGGTCGAGGAGGTCCCGGTGCAGGACGCGGCCCCGTCGCTGGAGAAGCAGGACGCCGTCCCGGCCGGCGCCGGCCGCCCGGAGATCCGCGCCAAGGGCCTGGACGCCCCGCAGCGCCCGGACCGGCTGCACTTCTCCGCGCCCAAGGTCGACGGTGACGGCTCCGTCATCGAGGGCGACTTCGCCGCGGACGGCGGGGCGGACTCGGGCGACGGCATGACCCGTGCGGAGCGCCGCAAGGCGCAGAAGAGTGCGGGCGGACGCCGCCGCAAGAAGTAGGCATCACCCCCGCGACACCGCCGCTGGAAGGGCCGGCCGCCGACAGGCGCCCGGCCCTTCCGCATGCGCGGCGGCTACGGGGTTGGGGGGTGCCTTCTGCGGCATGGGGCCGTGACCTATGGGCCGCGTGGTTCATCCGATCGGGTACGGGGGTGGGCTCCCGGTGGCGGCCGTACGGTCCTGCCGGGGCCGGGTGCCCCCGCTGCTGCGGGGTGCTGCCGCTTTGGTCGGGGCGGTCGGGGTCCTGGTGCGCGGATGCGGGGCCGGAAGGGTCACGCTGAGGGCCGCCGGCTGGGCGCACGGGCCCGCTGCTGGGGCGTACGGCCAGCCCTCGGGCCGCTGGGCAGCAGGACGGGCCGAGGGCCGCCGGGTGCGGCTTCTCGGCCCGGAGGGCGGTGGTGGGGGCTGCGGTCGGCGGACCTGGTGCTCGGCTCGGAGGGGGCCCGCCGGGGCCTTCAGGCCCGTAAGCCGGCCGGCTCGGTCTGCACGGGCCGCCTCCGGCCTGTCTGCGAGGGCGCTGGGCAGCGCAAACGGGCCGAGGACCCGCTGGATGCGGTTCCTCGGCCCGTGAAGGTGTCTTCGGCTGTGCCGGGGGGAGGCCCTACGGCCTTGGTGCGCGGCCGTGCCAGGGGAGGCCGTCGAGTTCGACGGCGGCGCAGCGCCAGCGGCGGTCGGGGCCGCGTTCGAGGCGGAAGGCCATGGCGCGGACGCGGTCGCCGGTCGTGATGGTGGCGCAGGCTTCGACCGCGTCCTTGTGGCCCGGGAGGTGGGCGGAGCAGCGGCGCAGGACCGGGCGAGGGCCGGGGGAGCGGAGGGGGGTGGCCGGGGCGAGCTGGACGAGCTGTTCGTACGCCGCGCCGATCGTGTGGCCGAGCATCCAGTGGACCGGCCGCTCCCCGCTCAGGACGGCGAGCAGGCGCTCGGCGAACATGATGTGCGGCGGCTGCGTCCGCCGCGGGCCGGTTCCCGCGCGGCCCTGCGGGCGGGTGCCTGCGGGGCCGGACGGGTGTCGGGTGTGCGTGGTCATGCGGGTCCCCGTTCGTCGCGATGGGTCACCGATCTACTCGCCGGTAACTTCCGTCGGGGATCTTGTACGAGCCCGGCCCGCGCACCGACAAGAGCCGTGCGTCACCGGACATCCACGCACCGTGATTCACCTATCAGGGTGAGCCGGGCCCCGCGCCCGCTCCCCGCGTATCCTGAGGGCGTCTCCGACTACGAAAGCGGCCAGCCATGCGCGTGTACGTCCCCCTGACCCTCCCCGGTCTCGCACAGGCGCACAAGGCGGGCGAGCTCGGGCCCGGGCCGCTCACCGCCTACGCCGTCACCCCCGCGCTGCGCGAGTGGTACGTCTCCGACGACATCGAGGAGCTCGAGTACGCCGCGCTCAACCGCGCCGCCGCCGCCTCGCTCCGCCTCCTCGCGGGCGACCCCGAGGCCCCCCGGCGCCGGGTCGTCGTCGCCGTGGACGTCCCCGACCGGGACGCCGTCGTCGACCCCGACCGCGGGCTCGACGCGAGCGCCCTCGGCGAGGTCCGCCTCGCCTCCGCCGTGCCGCTGGCCAAGGCCGCCGCCGTGCACGCCGACGCCGACGACGCCGAGGCGGACGTCTCGGCCGCCGCCGCCGCGCTCGGGGCCGCCGACCAGGGCGACGACGACGCGCAGTTCGTCGTCGACGGAGCCGAGGACCACGAGCTGCTCTGGTACGGGGTGCAGGAAATCCCGGGGCTGCTGGGCTGACCCTGCCGGTACCGTGGCTTCCCATGGGGAAGCATGCGAAGCACCTGGTCTGGGACTGGAACGGCACTCTGCTCGACGACATCGCCGCCGTCATCGGCGCCACCAACGCCGCCTTCGCCGAACTGGGGCTCGAGCCGATCACCCTGGAGCGGTACCGCGAGCTCTACACCGTGCCGGTGCCCAAGTTCTACGAGCGCCTGATGGGACGGCTGCCCACCCATGAGGAGTGGGTCGTCATGGACGACGCCTTCCACCGGCACTACTGGACCCGGGCCGAGTCCTGCGGGCTCACCCACGGCGCCGCCGAGCTGCTGGCCGCCCGGCAGGCGTCCGGCTTCACCCAGTCGCTGCTCTCGCTCGCGCCCCACGCGGAGCTCGTACCGCTGGTGCGGCGGCACGGGATCGCCGAGCGGTTCGTGCGCGTCGACGGGCGGACGGACCGTTCCACGGACGGCAAGTCCGGGCACATGGTGCGGCACCTCGCCGCCCTGGAGGGCGTCGCGCCCGAGCGGATCGTCGTCATCGGCGACGCGGCGGACGACGCCCGCGCGGCGGCGCACGTCGGGGCGAAGGCGGTCCTCTTCACCGGCGGCTCGCACAGCCGGCGCAGCCTGGAGGCGGCCGGCGTCCCCGTCGTCGACTCCCTCGAAGAGGCCGTCGCCGTCGCGGAGGAGCTGGTCTAGGAAGCCGGCCCTCCCGGGCCCCCGCCGCTCCCGGGCCCCGGCCCCTCGGGCCCGCCCCCCGCCGCTCCCCGGGCCCCGGCCTCCCGAGGGTCCGCCCCCCTACTCCTTCGCCTCCCGCAGCACCTTCAGGAACTCCCGCATCCACATCGGGTGGTCCGGCCACGCCCGGGACGACACCAGGCGGCCGTCCACCACCGCCGCCGTGTCCCGGAAGGTCGCGCCCGCGGCCTGCATGTCGAGCTCCAGGGCGGGGTACGCGGTGACCCGGCGGCCCTCCAGGCTGCCGACCGCAGCCGTCAGGAGGGGGCCGTGGCAGATCTGGGCGACCGGCTTGTCCGCGTCGAAGAAGGACTTCAGGATCTTGCGGAGCTCGGGATCGTTGCGCAGGTACTCCGGCGCGCGGCCGCCCGGGATGACCACGGCCGCGTAGGAGCCCGGGTCGACCTCCGAGAAGGCCAGGTCCGCGGGCCAGGTGTAGCCGGGCTTCTCCGTGTAGGTGTCGTACCCCGGCTCGAAGTCGTGGACCACGAACCGCAGCCGCTTGCGCGCCGGGGCCGCGATGTCGACCTCGTAACCCTCTTCGATCAGTCGCTGGTACGGGTACAACACCTCCAGCGACTCGGCCGCGTCCCCGGTCACGATCAAGATCTTCGCCATGGCGACTCCCCGGTCCGTCGGATCCCTGGATCCCTGATGTCGATGTGCCCGGATAACCCTGCGTCGCTGTCCACTCTGTCAAACTTCACGCCCCGCTTTTGTACACATAAGGCTCATGACGGCCGGGGGGGCAACAGCGATAGGCTTTTCCCGTGATCAGCGCGATACGCCGAGGGGGCAGCGCAGCCCCCGGCTTCCGCCCGGTCCGCCACAGCGGCCGGGCCGACGGTGCGTTCGCCGATCCCCAGGGTCGGGTGGCCGAGAACCACCCGGACATCTCTCATCGCGGCATAACGTCGACTTCGACCGGTACCACCGCGTCGTGGCGTTGTGTCCTTTCTTCCACCGACGTCACGCAATGGCGCGCGACAGGAGTCAGAGGACATGCAGACCAAGCTGGACGAAGCCAAGGCCGAGCTGCTCGATCGGGCTGCCCGGGTAGCTGAGAACAGCCCGGTCGGGGGGCGACTTCCGACAGGGCCGGAGAACGGGAAGCGTCCGGACCACGCGAGCGTGCTCGACTACCTCCAGCGCTACTACCTGCACACCGCGCCCGAGGACCTCACGGACCGCGACCCCGTCGATGTGTTCGGTGCCGCCCTGTCGCACTACCGCCTCGCCGAGAACCGCCCCCAGGGCACCGCGAACGTCCGCGTCCACACCCCCACGGTGGAGGAGAACGGCTGGACCTGCAGCCACTCCGTCGTCGAGGTGGTCACCGACGACATGCCGTTCCTCGTCGACTCCGTCACCAACGAGCTGTCCCGCCAGGGCCGCGGCATCCACGTCGTGATCCACCCGCAGGTCCTCGTCCGCCGCGACGTTGCCGGCCGGCTCATCGAGGTCCTCGCCAAGCAGCTCCCCAAGGACGAGCTGCCGCACGACGCGCTCACCGAGTCCTGGATCCACGTCGAGATCGACCGCGAGACCGACAAGGCCGACCTCAAGCAGATCACCAACGACCTGCTGCGCGTCCTGTCCGACGTCCGCGAGACCGTCGAGGACTGGGAGAAGATGCGCGACGCCGCGCTGCGCATCGCCGACGGCCTGCCCGACGAGCCCACCGCCTCCGACCTGCGGCCCACCGAGGTCGAGGAGGCCCGCGAGCTGCTGCGCTGGCTCGCCGACGACCACTTCACCTTCCTCGGCTACCGCGAGTACGAGCTGGTCAACGGCGACGCCCTGGCCGCCGTCCCCGGCACCGGCCTCGGCATCCTGCGCTCCGACCCGCACCACAGCGGCGAGGACCACCACGCCCACCCCGTCTCGCCGTCCTTCAACCGGCTGCCCGCCGACGCCCGCGCCAAGGCGCGCGAGCACAAGCTGCTCATCCTGACGAAGGCCAACAGCCGCGCGACCGTCCACCGCCCCTCGTACCTCGACTACGTGGGCGTGAAGAAGTTCGACGCCGACGGCAACGTCATCGGCGAGCGCCGCTTCCTCGGCCTGTTCTCCTCGGCCGCCTACACCGAGTCCGTGCGCCGCGTCCCCGTCGTCAAGCGCAAGGTCCAGGAGGTCCTGGACGGCGCCGGCTTCTCGCCCAGCAGCCACGACGGCCGCGACCTGCTCCAGATCCTGGAGACCTACCCGCGCGACGAGCTGTTCCAGACCCCGGTCGACCAGCTCCAGGCCATCGTCACCAGCGTCCTGTACCTCCAGGAGCGGCGCCGGCTGCGGCTCTACCTGCGCCAGGACGAGTACGGCCGCTACTACTCGGCCCTCGTCTACCTGCCGCGCGACCGCTACACCACCCGCGTCCGGCTGCGGATCATCGACATCCTGAAGGAGGAGCTGAACGGCACCAGCGTCGACTTCACGGCCTGGAACACCGAGTCGATCCTCTCCCGCCTCCACTTCGTCATCCGCGTCGAGCCCGGCACCGCGCTCAGCAAGCTCACCGAGGCCGACGTCGACCGCATCGAGGCCCGGCTCGCCGACGCCGCCCGCTCCTGGTCCGACGGCTTCGCCGAGGCGCTCAACTCCGAGCTGGGCGAGGAGCGCGCCTCCGAGCTGCTGCGCCGCTACGGCAACGCCTTCCCCGAGGGCTACAAGGCCGACCACTCGCCGCGCGCCGCCGTCTCCGACCTGGTCCACCTGGAAGCCCTCGCCGACAGCGACAAGGATTTCGCGCTCTCCCTCTACGAGCCGGTCGCCTCCGGCACCGGCGAGCGCCGCTTCAAGATCTACAAGACGGGTGACCAGATCTCCCTCTCCGCCGTGCTGCCGGTCCTCAACCGGCTCGGCGTCGAGGTCACCGACGAGCGCCCGTACGAGCTGCGCTGCGCCGACCGCACCCACGCCTGGATCTACGACTTCGGCCTGCGCATGCCGCAGTCGACGGCCAACGGCGGCGACTACCTCGGCGACGACGCCCGCGAGCGCTTCCAGGAGGCATTCGCCGCCACCTGGAACGGCGAGGCCGAGAACGACAACTTCAACTCGCTCGTCCTGTCCGCCGGGCTCACCTGGCGCGAGGCGATGGTGCTGCGTGCCTACGCGAAGTACCTGCGCCAGGCCGGTTCGACGTTCAGCCAGGACTACATGGAGGACACCCTCCGCAACAACGTCCACACCACCCGGCTGCTCGTCTCCCTCTTCGAGGCCCGCATGGCCCCGGAGCGCCAGCGCGCCGGCACCGAGCTGATCGACGGGCTCCTGGAGGAGCTGGACGGCGCCCTCGACCAGGTCGCCTCCCTCGACGAGGACCGCATCCTGCGCTCCTTCCTCACCGTCATCAAGGCCACCCTGCGGACGAACTTCTTCCAGAAGGCCACGGACGGCAGGCCCCACCCCTACGTGTCGATGAAGTTCGACCCGCAGGCCATCCCCGACCTGCCGGCCCCGCGCCCCGCCTTCGAGATCTGGGTGTACTCGCCGCGCGTCGAGGGCGTCCACCTGCGCTTCGGCAAGGTCGCCCGAGGCGGCCTGCGCTGGTCCGACCGGCGTGAGGACTTCCGTACGGAGATCCTCGGCCTGGTCAAGGCGCAGATGGTGAAGAACACCGTCATCGTGCCGGTCGGCGCCAAGGGCGGCTTCGTCGCCAAGCAGCTTCCGGACCCGTCGCTCGACCGCGACGCCTGGATGGCCGAGGGCATCGCCTCGTACAAGACCTTCATCTCGGCGCTGCTCGACATCACCGACAACCTGGTCGGCGGCGAGGTCGTGCCGCCGGTCGACGTGGTCCGCCACGACGAGGACGACACCTACCTGGTCGTCGCCGCCGACAAGGGCACCGCCACCTTCTCCGACATCGCCAACGGCGTCGCGGAGTCGTACGGCTTCTGGCTCGGCGACGCCTTCGCCTCCGGCGGCTCGGCCGGCTACGACCACAAGGGCATGGGCATCACCGCCCGCGGCGCCTGGGAGTCGGTCAAGCGGCACTTCCGCGAGCTCGGCCACGACACCCAGACCGAGGACTTCACCGTCGTCGGCGTCGGCGACATGTCCGGCGACGTCTTCGGCAACGGCATGCTGCTCTCCGAGCACATCCGCCTGGTCGCGGCCTTCGACCACCGGCACATCTTCATCGACCCGAACCCGGACGCGGCCGTCTCCTACGCCGAGCGCCGCCGCCTCTTCGAGCTGCCCCGCTCGTCCTGGGCCGACTACAACACCGAGCTGCTCTCGCCCGGCGGCGGCATCCACCCCCGCACGGCCAAGTCGATCCCGGTCAACGCGCACATGCGGGCCGCCCTCGGCATCGAGGACGGCATCACCAAGATGACCCCGGCCGAGCTGATGAAGGCGATCCTCCAGTCGCCGGTCGACCTGCTGTGGAACGGCGGCATCGGCACGTACGTGAAGTCCTCCGTCGAGTCCAACGCGGACGTCGGCGACAAGGCCAACGACGCCATCCGCGTCGACGGCCAGGACGTCCGCGCCAAGGTCATCGGCGAGGGCGGCAACCTCGGCGCGACCCAGCTCGGCCGCATCGAGTTCGCCCGCTCCGGCGGACCCGCCGGCGAGGGCGGCAAGGTCAACACCGACGCCATCGACAACAGCGCCGGCGTCGACACCTCCGACCACGAGGTCAACATCAAGATCCTGCTCAACGGGCTCGTCACCGAAGGCGACATGACCGTCAAGCAGCGCAACAAGATCCTCGCGGAGATGACCGACGAGGTCGGCACGCTCGTCCTGCGGAACAACTACGCGCAGAACACCGCCCTGGCCAACGCCGTCGCCCAGTCGCCGTCCCTGCTCCACGCCCACCAGCGCTTCATGCGCCGCCTGGGCCGCGACGGGGCTCTGGACCGCTCGCTGGAGTTCCTGCCCAACGACCGGCAGATCCGCGAGCTGCTCAACGCGGGCAAGGGCCTGACGCAGCCGGAGCTCGCCGTCCTCCTCGCGTACACCAAGATCACGGTGGCCGACGAGCTGATCGGTACGGAGCTGCCGGACGACCCGTACCTGCGCGGGCTGCTCCACGCCTACTTCCCGACGCTGCTGCGCGAGCGGTTCCCCGAGGCCGTGGACCACCACCCGCTGCGCCGGGAGATCATCACCACGGTCCTGGTCAACGACACCGTCAACACCGGTGGCTCGACCTTCCTGCACCGCCTCCGCGAGGAGTCGGGCGCGTCGATCGAGGAGATCGTCCGCGCGCAGACCGCCGCCCGGGTCATCTTCCGCCTCTCCGAGGTCTGGGACGCCGTCGAGGCGCTCGACAACAAGGTCCCGGCCGAGTTCCAGACCCGGATGCGCCTGCACTCGCGCCGGCTGGTCGAGCGCGGCACCCGCTGGCTGCTCAACAACCGGCCGCAGCCGCTCCAGATCGGCGAGACCATCGACTTCTTCGCGGAGCGGGTCGAGCAGGTCTGGGAGAAGCTGCCGCAACTGCTGCGCGGCGCGGACCTGGAGTGGTACGAGTCGATCTTCGAGGAGCTGACCGCGGTCGGCGTCCCGGAGGAGCTGGCGCTGCGCGTGGCCGGTTTCTCCTCCGCCTTCCCGACGCTCGACATCGTCGCGATCGCGGACCGCGTCGGCAAGGACCCGCTGGCGGTCGCCGAGGTCTACTACGACCTGGCCGACCGGCTCCGGATCACCGACCTCATGGACCGCATCATCGAGCTGCCGCGGGCCGACCGCTGGCAGTCGATGGCCCGCGCCTCCATCCGCGAGGACCTGTTCGCGGCGCACGCCGCGCTCACCGCGGACGTCCTCGCGGTCGGCAACGGCGGCTCCACGCCCGAGGAGCGGTTCAAGGCGTGGGAGGAGAAGAACGCGGCGATCCTGGGCCGGGCGCGCACGACCCTGGAGGAGATCCAGGGCTCGGACGCCTTCGACCTGGCGAACCTGTCGGTCGCCATGCGGACGATGCGCACGCTGCTCCGTACGCATAGCTGACCGTGTTCACGGATGAGCCCCCGCCGGTGCCGACCGGCGGGGGCTCATCCTTGTGCGCTCCCGCGCGTACGGCTACGGGGTGACGGTCGACGTCCACAGGCGGCGGGCGGCCAGGAGCGCGGCGGCGAGCAGCAGCGCGTTGCGCAGCACCATGACGCCGAGCCCCTCCCAGGTGCCGGCGACGACGTCCAGGTACATGACCGGGTACGCGAGCGAGCTCAGGGCGGCGGCGGGCAGGAGCAGCAGCGCGACCGGGCGCATCACCGTGCGGCGGGAGGTCAGGCAGACGGCGGCCAGGCCGAGCAGCCAGATCATGTACTGGGGGCTGATGACCCGGCTGGTGACGGTGAAGAGCAGGACGGCGGCGAGGGCCGCGTCGAGCGGGGTGGCCTCGGTCCAGCGGTCGGCCCGCATCCGCCACAGCAGCAGCCAGATGAAGGCCAGGGCGGTCAGCAGCAGGGCGAGGTGGCCGACGGTGGAGACGTACGGGCCGACGTACTCGAAGGCGCCGTAGCGGAACCGGACCGTGCCGGGCCAGGCGCCGAGGGCCTTGGCGAGGGCCAGGGCGGTGCCGCCGAGGGACTCGATCTGGATGCCCCGGTTGCCCTGCTGGCGCAGGAAGCCGAGGGAGTCGGAGAACAGCGCCCCCAGCGTCAGGAGCAGGGCCACGACGGTGACGACGGCGGCGGTCCACGCCTCGCGGGTGGTGCGCCCGCGCGGGGTGCCGATCAGCGTCAGGGCGGGCCAGACCTTCACCAGGGCGCCGAGCCCGGCGAGCGCGCCGCCGAGCCGGTGGGCGGCGGGGGCGCGGGCCTTGAGGGCGAGCAGGGCGAGGACGGCGAGCGCGGTGGTCTGCACGTCGTACCGGGCGAGCGGGATATGCAGGAGCAGGGGGAGGCCGAGCACCCAGTACCAGGCGCCGTGGGTGAGGCGGACGCTGTCGGCGCGGGCGAGGGCGGCGGCGACGGCCAGGTCGGCGAGCAGGGTGAGGAGGACGAAGCCCTGGAAGTACGTGAGCCAGGGCAGGATCCCGGGCGACATGACGACCAGGCCGGCACCGGGCGGGTACTGCCAGGTGACGTCGCCGGGCGGGAAGGTGCCCTGCGCGAACTGGCCGTACCAGTGCCGGTAGAGCGCGTGCACCTCCCCGGCGACGCCGCCGATGCCGAGGCTGTCGCGGTACAGCAGGAGCAGCATCCCGGCGCGGGTGAGCACCCAGACGACGGCGAGCGCGAGCAGCGGCCCGCGCCCGACGGTCACGAAGGTGGCGGAGGTGAAGGTCTCCGACTCGAAGGGCGAACGGGTGAGGGACGGCGGCGCCGCCCCGGCGCGTGCGGGCACGCCCGCACCGGACCCGGGACCGGGCTCGGGACCCGGCCCTGCGGGGCTGCCGGGGTCGCGCCCCCGACCGGCGGCCGGTCCGGGGGCGGCTTCGTGCGGAGAGGGCTCGGAAGTCATCTCTCCGCACTTTAGTCATGTATGTCCCTGTTCATACGGGTCTGGGCGGCCGGTCGGGAGCCGACCGGGTGAACTCCTCGTAGGCCGCCACCACCTCACCCGCCGGCCCGTCCCTCCGCAGCGTGCCCGCCTCCAGCCAGAGCGCGCGGTCACAGGTCTCGGCGATCGTCGCGTTCGAGTGGCTGACCAGGAAGACCGTGCCCGCCTCGGCGCGCAGCTCGTCGATCCGCTCCCGGCTGCGGCGGCGGAAGGAGGCGTCGCCGGTCGCGAGGGCCTCGTCGATGAGGAGGACGTCGTGGCTGCGGGCGGCGGCGATGGAGAAGCGCAGCCGGGCGCCCATGCCGGAGGAGTAGGTGCGCATCGGGCGGGAGATGGCGTCCTCGTCCTTGTCGTTGATGCCGGAGAACGCGACGATGTCGGCGTAGCGGGCGGTGATCTCCTTGCGACTCATGCCCATCGCGAGGCCGCCCAGGATCACGTTCCGCTCCCCGGTCAGATCGCCCATCAGGGCCGCCTCGACGCCGAGCAGCGCGGGGCGGCCGCGGGTGTGGACGCGGCCCGCGCTGGTGGGCAGCAGGCCCGCGACGGCCCTCAGGAGGGTGGATTTCCCCGATCCGTTCGAACCGATCAGGCCGATCGCCTCGCCCCGGTACGCGACGAAGGAGACCCCCTTGACCGCGTGCACGGTGCGGGTGCCGCCCCGCTCGGTGTACGTGACGTGGACGCCGTCGGCGACGACCGTCGGTTCTCGTTCCTCGCTCACGCGCGGGTGCTCAGCCACGGCCGTACGCCTCCTCGGCCCGCCAGAAGAAGAGGAACCCGCCCACGAAGGCCAGTGCCGCCCAGCCGGCGGCGAGCGCCCACGCGTGGGGCGGGAGCTGGGAGCCGTGGAAGCTCTCGACCAGGGCGAAGCGCATGAGGTCGACGTACACGGCGGCGGGGTTGCACTGGAGCAGCACGATCACCGTGTGCGGCAGGTCGCGGCCGTGGGTGAGGTGGCCGAAGGACCACATGATCCCGGAGGCGTACATCCAGGAGCGCAGCACGAACGGCATCACCTGCGCGATGTCCGGAGTGCGGGCGGCCAGCCGGGCCGTCACCAGGGCGAGCCCGGCGCTGAAGAGCGTCTGGAGCGCCAGGGCGGGCACTGCGAGGAGCCAGCTCCAGCGCGGGAACTCGCCGAAGCAGAACAGGATCACCACCAGGGCGCCCAGCGAGAAGGCGAGCTGCTGGAGCTGCTGGAGCGCGAGGGCCAGGGGCAGGCTCGCGCGCGGGAAGTGCAGGGCGCGCACGAGCCCCAGGTTGCCGCTGACGGCGCGGGTGCCGGTCATGATCGTCTGCGAGGTGAAGGTCCAGGTGAAGACGCCCGTGATCAGGAACGGGACGTAGTCGGGGATCCCCCGCTGGACGTCCATGAGGACGCCGAAGACCGCGTAGTAGACGGCCGCGTTGAGCAGCGGGGTCATCACCTGCCAGACCTGGCCGAGCCGCGCCTGGCTGTACTGGGCGGTCAGCTTGGCCGTCGCGAACGCGGCGATGAAGTCGCGCCGGGACCAGAGCTGCCGTACGTACGTGGGAAGCGGGGGGCGGGCGCCGCTCACGGTGAGCCCGTGGCGCCGGGCCAGGTCGCGCAGCTCCTGGGAGGAGGGCGGCACGGGCGGCGCCGAGGTGGGCGGGGCCGGTGGGCCTGATGGGCCTGCTGGGGCGAGGGTTTCGGTCGTCACGGTCATCGCCTTCGATGGAACGGGTCCGTATCGTCGTTACGCGGACGTTAGAGTACCTCGACGTCGGAACGCAACCGTTTCGTCGTCTTGTGGGGAGTGAGCCCGCTCCTGGCTAAGATCCTGTGCATGACGACACCCTCCGGACCTTCGGGAACCCCTCGCCGCGCCCCCGCGGGAGCCGCCGTGCTCCGGGAGGACGTCACCGAGGCCATCCGCGCCGCCGTCTTCGCGGAACTGGCCGCCGTGGGCTTCGCCCGGATGTCCATCGAGGGCATCGCCCGCCGCGCCGGAGTCGGCAAGACCGCCGTCTACCGGCGCTGGAAGTCCAAGCTCTCCCTCGTCCTCGACCTCGTCGGCGCCGTCACCGTCCAGGGCCTGCCCGCCCCGGCCACCGGTTCGCTGCACGGTGACGTCCGCGCCCTCCTGGAGGTCGCCGCGCACGCCCTGCGCCACCCGGTGGCCTCGCAGGTCATCCCCGACCTGCTCGTCGAGGCGGCGCGGCATCCCGAGATCGCCGACACCCTCAAGGCCGCCCTGCTCGACCCCCAGCAGGGCGTCGTGGCCCAGGTCGTCCGCGCCGCCGTCGAGCGCGGCGAGCTGCCCGAGGGCGCCGACCCCGACCGCGCCCTCGATCTCGTGCTCGGCCCGCTGTACTGGCGGCTGGTCGTCGTCCGCACCGAGCCGCCGCAGGGCTACCCGCACTACCTCGACGACCTGGCGCGGGCGGCGGTGGCCGCCCTCACCGCGTAACAGCCCTCAGGAGACGGCTACTTCACCGCGCCCGCCATCACCCCGGACACGAACTGCCGCTGGAAGGCGAAGAAGACCAGCAGCGGGATCACCATCGACACGAAGGCGCCCGGCGCGAGGACGTCCACGTTGTTGCCGAACTGGCGGACCTGTTGCTGGAGGGCCACCGTGATCGGCGGGGACTGGGCGTCCGCGAAGATCAGCGCCACCAGCATGTCGTTCCACACCCACAGGAACTGGAAGATCCCCAGCGAGGCCAGCGCCGGGCCGCCGAGGGAGAGCACCACCCGGGCGAAGAGGCGGATCTCGCCCGCGCCGTCGAGGCGCGCCGCCTCCAGGAGCTCGCGGGGGATCTCGGCGAAGAAGTTCCGCAGCAGGAAGATCGCGAACGGCAGGCCGAAGGCCGTGTGGAACAGCACCACGCCCAGCGTGGTCTCGAAGATCCCGACCGCGCCGAACAGCTTGGAGACCGGGACCAGGGCCACCTGCACCGGGACCACGAGCAGACCCACGACCAGCAGGAACCACCAGTCCCGGCCCGGGAAGTCCAGCCAGGCGAAGGCGTAGCCGGCGAACGCGCCGATGACGACGACGAGGAGGGTGGCCGGGACGGTGATGAGGACCGTGGCGAGGAGCGAGTCGGTGATCGCCCCGTCGGACAGCAGGGACCGGTAGTTCTCCGTGGTGAGCTGCGCCGGCGCCGTGAAGACCTGCCACCAGCCGTCCGAGGCGATGTCGGACGGCGAGCGCAGCGAGGAGATCAGCAGCCCGACCGTCGGCATCAGCCAGAACAGTCCGACCAGGACGAGGACGGCACGCACCGCTCCGGAGGCGGCGCGGGAGGCGATCCGGGCGGCGAGGGCGGAGGCCCTCCGGGAGGCATTGGCGGGGGCCGGGCGGCTCATCGGCGGGTCTCCCTTCGCGTACGGCGGACTCTGCGGATGTTGACCGCCATCACCGGCAGGACGAGCAGCAGGAGCAGCACCGCGATGGCCGAGCCGACCCCCAGGTCGGCGTCGGTGCCGAAGGAGGAGCGGTACAACTGGAGCGCGAGCACGTTGGCGTCGTCCTGGGCCGAGCCCGGCGCGATGATGAAGACCAGGTCGAAGACCTTCAGGACGTTGATCATCAGGGTGACGAGGACGACGCCGAGGACCGGCGCGAGCAGCGGCACCGTGATCCTGCGGAACACCTGCCACTCGTTCGCACCGTCGACCCGCGCCGCCTCCAGGAGCTCGCGCGGCAGACCGGCGAGCCCGGCGGCGATGAGGACCATCGCGAAGCCGGCCCACATCCACACGTAACTGCCGATGATCGCCGGGGTGACGAGCGAGGGCCCGAGCCAGGACACCCCGTTGTACTGCGCGCGGAAGTTGCTCTCCGGCAGCCGCAGGAGGGCCCCGTCGGCGGCGGCCGGCAGCCGGAAGGTGCCGTCGGCGGCCGCCGTGGCGTGCGCCACGACCTTGCCGTCCTTCACCGCCTCGATCCGCAGCCCCTTCAGGCCGAGCTCCTTCGGGTCGACGATGTTGGGCTTCCCGCCGCCGCCCCGGGTGAAGTCCAGCCAGGCGGTGCCGGTGACGCCCTCGCCCTCGGGAGCGGCGGTACGCGCGGGGCGGGCGTCCTCGGGCATCTGCGCGGGCGCGACCCCGACCAGCGGCAGCAGGGCGGTCTCGCCCGTACGGACCGGGGACTCGGCGACGAACGCCCCGCCGCCCGCCGGTTTCAGCGGGTGCACGGGCAGCGGGCGGGCGCGGGGGAAGACGGACGACTCGGCGAAGGTGTCGTGCACGCCGACCCAGACCGCGTTGGCGACCCCGCGGTCCGGATCCTGCTCGTACACCAGCCGGAAGATGATGCCGGCGGCCAGCATCGAGATCGCCATCGGCATGAAGACGACCAGCTTGAACGCCGTTCCCCAGCGCACCCGTTCGGTGAGCACCGCGAAGACCAGGCCGAGGGCCGTCGCCACGGTGGGCGCGACGACCACCCAGATCAGGTTGTTGCGGACGGCGGTGCGGATGGACTCGTCCGTGAAGAGCGTGACGTAGTTGTCCAGGCCGGCGAAGGAGTCGCCGGCCTTGTCGAAGAAGGAGCGCTGCACCGAGTACCCGATCGGGTAGACGACCAGCGCGCCGAGCAGCACGAGGGCGGGGAGGAGGAAGGCCGCCGCGACGACCGCGGAACGGCGGGCGCGGGCACGG
Organism: Streptomyces sp. NPDC006339; assembly: GCF_040612775.1. Classification (NCBI taxonomy): domain Bacteria; kingdom Bacillati; phylum Actinomycetota; class Actinomycetes; order Kitasatosporales; family Streptomycetaceae; genus Streptomyces; species Streptomyces sp. NPDC006339. The sequence goes on along the minus strand of NZ_JBEXQW010000034.1, from coordinate 57,846 downwards.
CTCGCGGGCGTGGACGCGGACCTGGGCGTCGGCGCGGGTGACGCGAGGCGGCGGCCCGGGGCGGGGGGCGTGGAGGTGCTCTGCTCGCCGGTCACCGGTCAGTCCTTGTACGCCTTGGCGGCCTCGGCCTCCAGTCTGGCCTGGGTGCCCGCGACGTCCTTCGGGTTCTTCAGGAAGTCCTGGAGCGCCTTCCACTCGCCCTTGCCGGGCGTCCCGCCGAAGGACTGCGGCATCTGGTCCGACATGTCGAAGCGGAAGTCGTCGCCCGCGCCGATCAACGACGTGGCGATCTCCCGCTGGACGTCGTTCGGGTACGCGGCCGGGTCCAGCGCCTTGTTGGGGGAGAGGAAGCCGCCCTCGGCCGCCCAGATCCGCGCCGCGTCGGGCGAGGCGAGGAAGGTCAGCAGGGCCTGCGCGCCCTTGGAGTCCTTCAGCGCCACCGCCGCGTCGCCGCCGGTCACCACCGGCGCCGTGCCGCCGTCCCCGACGGCCGGGAAGGGGAACACCTTCGCGTCCGTGCCGATCTTCGCGCCGGTCTCGGCGATGTTGATCGCGGAGAAGTCGCCCTCGAAGACCATCGCCGCCTTGGCCTGGTCGCCGCCGGTGAAGGTCTGGGTGACCGACACCGGGAACTCGGTCTGCAGCGCGCCGTTCGTGCCGCCCGCCAACAGGCTCGGCTTGCCGAACAGTTCACCGAGGGTCGTCAGGGCCCGGGCGACGGACGGGTCGGTCCACTTGAGGGTGTGCTTGGCCAACTGGTCGTACTTCTCGGGCCCCGCCTGGGAGAGATAGACGTTCTCGAACCAGTCCGTGAGGGTCCAGCCGTCCGCGCCGCCGACCGACACGGGGGTGACGCCGGAGGCGGAGATCGTCTCGGCGGTGGCGAGGAACTCCTTCCAGGTCTTCGGCTCGCTCGCGCCCGCGTTGTCGAAGGCGGCGGTGTTGTACCAGATGAGGGACTTGTTGGCGGCCTTGAAGTACACGCCGTACGGCGTGCCGTCGACCGCGCCGAGGTCCTGCCAGCCCTTCGAGTAGTTCTTGGCGAGCTGGGCCTTCGCCTCCGGGCCGAGCGGCTTGATCCACTTCTGGGCCGCGGCCTGCTGGATTGCGCCGACCTGCGGCAGCATCGCCACGTCGGGCGGGGAGCCGCCCGCGATCTTCGTGCCGAGGAAGTTCACGATCGGGTCCTGCGCGGGCACGAAGGTGACGGTCGCGCCGGTGCGCTTCTCGAACTCCTTCAGGACCTTGGTGAAGTTCTCCTGCTCGGGGCCGGTCCAGACGGCGGCGACCTCGATCCTCTCGCCCTTGAGGGACGGCAGCGACAGCCCGGAGCCGCCGCTGGACGCGCCCGTGCCGGGCTTCGTGCCACCACCGCCCTCGTCGCCGCACGCCGTCGCCGTCATGACGGCCAGCGCCGCCACGGCGATCAGTCGAAGAGTTCTGCCGTTACGCATCCGCGCCCCGCCTCTCCCGCGTCTTCCGGTCCCGTGCGCTCAGGTCTACGCCGGGTGCCCGAGCCCCGCAATACCGCCTCCCGTGTCAAGTGCGCGATCGTGATCGGCTCGTGACGTGACGTCAGGGGGTGGCGAGGTGCCGGCGGGGTGGGCGGGGCCGGGCCCGGGGCCGGCCGTCAGGCGGGTGCGGGGGAGGTCAGCGGTGGTATCCGGCCGGCGTCGACGGAACGGGCGGCGCGGTCGAGGGCGCTGGCGAGCAGGGCCAGGTCCGTCGGGCCGTTGCCCAGCTCGCGGACCGGGCGCCGGGTGGGCGGGTCGCCCATCCGCTCCCACTCCAGCGGGACGACCGTCGGCCGCAGCGTGGCCGTGCGCGGGATGCGCCCGGTGACCCGGCCGCCCTGGAACGGCGTCACCCGCCCGTCCGGATGCCCGAGCCGGCCGCGCCCCGGCTGGGGGCCCTCCGGGCCGGGCGCGGCGGGCGGCGGGTCGAGGACGATCCGCAGCCGCGCGCCGTGCGCCAGCTCCGTGTCCGCCGTACGGTCCGGCCGCGCCGAGGTCGCGACCAGATGCACCCCGAGCCGCGCCCCGTGGCGCGCGACCGCCTCCAGGGCCCGCACCACGGATCCGGCCGCGGGCCGCCCGGGGGAGCCGAGCGCGGGTGCCACCAGCGCGTCGTAGTCGTCCACGAGCACGACGAGCCGCGGCAGCGCGCCCGCCCCCTCGCCCGCGGGGCCGCTCCGGGCCCCCGGCACCTGCGGGTCCGGCCCGTCGGCCGGGCCGCCGTCCGCACGGCCGGAGTCGGTGCGGCCCGTGTCGGTGCGCAGGGTACGGCTGCTGGCCCGGTCGCCGAGCGGGTCGGAACCGGGCGGCGGGGTACTGCGGTACGAGGGTCCGCCGGTCGGGTCGTACACGGCACCGGACGGCGTGCGATAGGTCCGTCCGCTGGGGCGGTCGCCGAGGAGGTCGGAGCCGGGGGCGGGGGTGCGGTCGGGGGCGGTGCCGGGGCGGTAGGCGCGGCCGCTGGGGCGGTCACCGAGGAGGTCGGAGCCCGGCGGCGGAGTGCGGTCGGGCGCGGGGGCGGTGCCGGGGCGGTGGGCGCGGCCGCTGGGGCGGTCGCCGAGGAGGTCGGAGCCGGGGGCGGGGGTGCGGTCGGTCGCGGGGGCGGTGCCGGGGCGGTAGGCGCGTCCGCTGGGGCGGTCACCGAGCAGGTCGGAGCCCGGCGGCGGGGTGCGGTCGGTGAGGGGCGTCGTCGCCGGTCTGGGCAGGCGGCCGCTGGGGGTGTCGCCGACCGCGCCGTCCGTCGCCACGCGCAGGGTGCGGCCGCTCGGCCGGTCGCCGAGGAGTTCGGAGCCGGGCGGCGGGGTGCGCTCGCCGGCGGTCCCCGTCCCGGAGCCGGTCCCGGGACCGGAGGCGTACGCGGTGCCGCCCCAGGAGCCGGCGCCCGCGCCCGCGCTCGTACCCGCGCCCGCTCCCGCGCCGACGGCCGTACTCGCGGCGGGTCTCGCCGCGCGGCCGCTGCCGCCGTCGGTCAGGTCCGCCGCGCCGGTGCGGGCGTCCGGGACGCGGGCGACGGCGCGCGCGGCGGCCGGGACGGACTCGGCGGCGCTCGCGGTGCGCTGGCCGATCAGGCGGCCCGAGCGGCGGTCCGCGAAGTGGGTGTCGCCGAGGAGCTCGGCGCGGCGCTTCAGCTCGGCGCCCAGTGCCTGGGCGAACTCCCGCATCCGGACGGGATCGGAGGCGACCAGGTGCTCGGTGACGTGCGGCAGCTCCGTACAGGCCGCGAGGCCCTCGCCGCGCTCCCCGCCCGCGCCGTCGACCAGGAGCAGGCCGAGCCGGTCGGGGCGGCCGCCGGCCGCGAGGGAGGCGGCGACGGAGCGCAGCAGCTCCGTGCGGCCGCTGCCCGCCGGGCCCTCGATCAGCAGGTGCGGGCCCTCCTTCGTGAGGTCGACCGCGACCGGCCCGCGCGGTCCGGCGCCCAGGACGGCCGTGCCGTCGGACGAGGAGGCCCAGCGGGCCATCAGGGACGCGGGCGTGGCCCGGGCCAGGCCCAGCTCGTCGAGGAGCCGGGCCGACGGGGGCAGCGCGGCGGCGGCCCGCCCGTGCCCGGTGCCGCCGGCCGTCTCCGTGCGCAAGGGGGCGAGGGCCCGACCGAACCGGTCGGCCCAGGCCACCGACACCGCGTCCACCACGCCGACCGTGCCGTGTCCCGCGGCCCGGCCGCCGACCGTCCGCAGCAGCCGCAGCGCGGTCGCCACGTCTCCGCTGAGCAGCGCCGCGGCCCCGCACTCGCGGAAGGCGACGGAGGCCGCGCACGCCTCCTCGTAGGTCGCCGCGACGGGCGAGGCGGGGGAGGCGGAGGGCGCCTCCGCCAGGCAGATCAGATGGATGCCGGCCGCGGCGCCCGCGCCGGCGAGCCGGGCCGCCGTCTCGCGCAGCGCGGCGGAGCCGGGGTCGCCGTCGAGGACCACGACCGTCACGGGCCCGTCGTGGCGCGCGGCGGCCTCGGCGACCTGCGCCCGCTCGGCGCTGGCCCAGCCGGGGCCGAGCGGGCCGTCGTCCAGGCGGCGGGTGAGCTCGGTCAGCCGGGCGTGCGCCTGGTCGCGGTCGTAGGCGAGGAGCAGCCGGCAGTCCTGGCCGTGCGCGGGCCGCACGTGCGGGAGCCAGCCGAGCCAGCCCCAGGCCCGTCGCCGCTCGTCGAGCGGACGGTTCCGGTCGGCGCTGACCAGCACGATCTCCAGGTCGCCGGGGGAGTGCAGGGCGGCGAGCTGGGCCACCACCGAGCGGGCGAGCCCGGCCAGGCGCGGCGCGGGCCCGGCGAGGCCGAGGGAGCCGGCCTCGCGCAGCCCGACCGTGACGGGCACTCCGGACAGCTCGGCCCGGTCCGTCGTGCCGAGCCGGACGACGAGGGCCTCGGGGTGGTCGAGGTCCCGCTCCCACAGGCGCGGGCCGGGGCCGAGCGCGGTGAGCAGGACGGCGGCCGGGTCCGGCCAACTGTCGGGCGAGGCGCCGGGGCCGCCGCAGGACGAGGCGGCGTCGGACCGGGAGCCCGAGAAGGCCGGGACGGGGGCCACGCCGTACTCGGACGAGGCCGCCGTCTCCTCCCGGCCGCCCGCGAGCCGCCGGGCCCAGGCGCCGAGGCCGCGGCGGCGGGTCTGCCGGGTCCTGCTGTGGGCCTCGATCTCGCCCTCGGGCTCGCCGGACTCCTCCGCGCGCGCGTGCCCGTCGCCGGGGGCCGGGGCCGGGGCGGTCCGGGCGCCGTGGCCGCCGCCGTGGGTCGCGTCCGAGGCGTGAGCCGTCTCGTAGGGCGGCGCGTACGCCCCGGCGCCCGCGCCCCCGCCCGTCCGTGCGCCCGCGCCGGGTCCCGTACCCGCGCCGAGGCCGCTACCGGGTCCCGTACCGCTGTCCGGGGCCAGGGAGGCGCCTGGGGCCGCACCGGCGCCCGTCGCGCCGCCCCCGCCGTGCCCGCCGGCCTCGGCGGGGCGCGTCACGCGCAGATGGCCCTCGCCGTCCGGCGCGGTGGGGAGCGGCTGTTCGGATCCGCCCGGCCCGGCACCGGTCCCGGTGCCCGGCGCGGTCAGGCGCAGGGCGGACTCGCCGACCCGCAGGAGCGCTCCGGGCGGGAAGCGGACGGGCTGGGGGCCGACCGGGACGCCGTCGAGGGTCGTGCCGTTCGTGGAGCCCTGGTCCGTGACGGTGACGCGGCCGTCCGCGCCCACCGTGACCGTGCAGTGCGAGCGGGAGACGTCCGGGTCGTCGAGCGGCACGTCGGCGTCCACGGAACGGCCGATCCTGATCGCCCCGCCGTGCAGCAGGTGCACACCGCCCGCGTCGGGCCCGGCCACCACGTGGAGCCGGGCCGGGGCGCCCTCGCCGACGCCGTCGTCCGCGCCGGGCACCTGGAGGGAGAGCACGGCCCCGTCGACCAGCGGCGGCTCGCCGAGCAGACAGCGGCGGGTGTCGAGCCGCTCCCCGCCCGCGTAGAGCACGGTGGTCCCGGAGGAGGAGGTGTCGGGGCCGGAGACGGCCGCGGCGAGCGAGGAGGCCACGGCGGCCAGCTCGGTCCCGGCGGGGGCGGTGACGAGCACGTCGCAGGCGCGCCCGAGGCCGTGGCCGGCGTGCGGCGCGAGGACGGTCAGCCGGATCTGCATCGCCGTCAGCGGTCCCTTCTGCGCGGCGCGCCCGGCAGGGGAATCGCCCACTCGCTCCCCCCACCCGGCACGGACGCGTCGTCCGGTACAGGTCGGCACGGTGCGGGGGCTCCCGACCCCCGACACGACGTGCTGTACGCATCCTCGCACCTGCCACTGACAACCCGCCCGCGGGTCGCCCAGAAGTGATCTTGTTCGATCGTCTCTCGACGTGAAAACGCCTGGTTGCGTATGTCTCGCGTCGCTTCCGGCAACCTCCGGCGCGCGCCCGGCGTCTCCTTTTCGGACACGAAGAGTGTCGGAATCGGCCTTCCTGGGGACGGTCGACGACCCGTTCGGCGGCACTAAAGTGGGTCGGACACCCGGACGGGTCACAGAACAAACAGATACGCAGAGAACACACGGGAACCCCGGGGACCCTCCACGTACCACCCCAGGACCACGATCAGCAGGGAGCGCGTGACGTGCGGCCTATCGGCAGCAAGTACCTGCTCGAGGAGCCGCTCGGCCGCGGCGCCACGGGCACCGTCTGGCGAGCCCGCCAGCGGGAGACGGCCGGTGCCGAGGCGGCCGTGCCCGGCCAGCCCGGCGAGACCGTCGCGATCAAGGTCCTCAAGGAGGAGCTGGCCAACGACGCGGACATCGTGATGCGCTTCCTGCGCGAGCGCTCCGTGCTCCTGCGGCTCACCCACCCCAACATCGTGCGCACCCGCGACCTCGTCGTGGAGGGCGACGTCCTCGCCCTGGTCATGGACCTCGTCGAGGGCCCCGACCTGCACCGCTACATCCGCGAGAGCGGCCCGCTCACCCCGGTCGCCGCCGCCCTGCTCACCGCGCAGATCGCCGACGCCCTCGCCGCGAGCCACGCCGACGGCGTGGTCCACCGCGACCTCAAGCCGGCCAACGTGCTGCTCGCCGAGCGGGACGGCGCCATGTTCCCGATGCTCACCGACTTCGGCATCGCGCGCCTGGCCGACTCCCCGGGCCTCACCCGCACCCACGAGTTCGTCGGCACCCCCGCGTACGTCGCGCCCGAGTCCGCCGAGGGCCGCCCGCAGACCTCCGCCGTCGACATCTACGGCGCCGGCATCCTGCTCTACGAGCTGGTCACCGGCCGCCCGCCGTTCGCCGGCGGCACCGCGCTCGAGGTCCTCCACCGCCACCTGAGCGAGGAGCCGCGCCGCCCCTCCACCGTGCCCGGCCCGCTGTGGACGGTGATAGAGCGCTGCCTCAGCAAGGACCCGGACCGGCGGCCGAGCGCCGAGAACCTGGCCCGCGGCCTGCGCACCGTCGCCGCCGGCATCGGCGTGCACGCGAGCCCCGCCCAGATCGAGGCCGCCGACGGCGTCGGCGCGCTGCTCGCCCCCGACCCGGCCCCGGCGCCCGTGCCGGAGACCCCCGGTGTCGACCCCGCCGGCGCCACCCAGGTGCTGCCCAGCGGTTCCGGCGCCCCCCGGCCCCCGCAGTACGACCCGGCCGCGCCGACCAGCGTCATGCCGACCAGCGGCCCGGCCGGCGCCTCCGACCCGACCTCGGTGCTCCCCGCCACGGGGGCCGCCGACCCGACCGCGGTCATGCCGCCCGTACCGGACGGCCCGCCGGAGGAGCAGCCGCACCCCTGGCAGTCCCAGTTGCGCGCGGCCCGCGACCGCAACGAGCAGACGCAGGTGCAGTACCTGGACCCGAGCCAGGACCCGCTGCGCCGCCGCCCGCAGCGCCAGCCGCAGCCGCAGCAGTACCCGCAGCGTCCGCCGCAGGCCCCGCCGCCGCACCAGCCCCAGCCGTACCAGCAGCAGCGGCAGCAGCCCCAGCCGTACGCCCCGCAGCCGCCCCAGCGGCAGCAGTACGCTCCCCAGCCGCAGCAGCAGTACGTGCCTCCGCAGCCGCCGCCGCAGGCTCCGGCGCCCGCCCCGGCCCCGCGCGAGCCGCGGCCGCCGCGTCAGCGCAGCGCCAACCCGATGCGCATCCCGGGCCTGGGCTGCCTCAAGGGCTGCCTGTTCACGGTCCTGCTGTTCGTGATCGCCGGCTGGCTCATCTGGGAGCTCACCCCGCTCCAGGACTGGGTCGCCCAGGGCAAGGGCTACTGGGAGGCGATCGGCGACGGGATCTCCTCGTTCACCGACTGGGTCTCCTCGCTGGCCGACAGCGCGAACACGGGTGCTACCGGCGGTACGGGGCAGTAGCGGACGGCCACGGCATCGATTTGTCGACTTCCGAGGGGTGATTTCCCCTCGGAAGTGCCGGTCGGCACCTTCGGACGCGTAACTTTGACGCGAACCGCAGCGCTGAGGGAGCAGTCTTGGCACGGAATATCGGCAGCCGCTACACGGCCCACCAGATCCTCGGGCGGGGCAGCGCCGGCACGGTGTGGCTCGGCGAGGGCCCCGAGGGCCCCGTCGCCATCAAGCTGCTGCGCGAGGACCTCGCCGCCGACCAGGAGCTCGTCGGCCGCTTCGTCCAGGAGCGCACCGCCCTGCTCGGACTCGACCACCCGCACGTCGTCTCCGTCCGCGACCTCGTCGTCGACGGCAACGACCTCGCCCTCGTCATGGACCTCGTCCGCGGCACCGACCTGCGCACCCGCCTCGACCGCGAGCGCCGGCTCGCGCCCGAGGCCGCCGTCGCGATCATCGCCGACGTCGCCGACGGCCTCGCCGTCGCCCACAAGGCCGGCGTCGTCCACCGGGACGTCAAGCCCGAGAACATCCTGCTCGACATGGAGGGCCCGCTCGGCCCCGGCGGCGCCCACCCGGCGCTGCTCACCGACTTCGGCGTCGCCAAGCTCATCGACACGCCGGGCCGCACCAAAGCCACCCGGATCATCGGCACCCCCGACTACCTCGCCCCCGAGATCGTCGAAGGACTGCCGCCCCGCGCCGCCGTCGACATCTACGCCCTCGCGACCGTCCTGTACGAGCTGCTGGCCGGCTTCACCCCGTTCGGCGGCGGCCACCCCGGCGCCGTACTGCGCCGCCACGTCACCGAGACCGTCGTCCCGCTGCCCGGCATCCCCGAGGAGCTGTGGCAGCTCATCGTCCAGTGCCTCGCCAAGGCCCCCGCCTCCCGGCTGCGCGCCTCGGAGCTCGCGACCCGGCTCCGGGACGTGCTGCCCACGCTCAAGGGCATCCCGCCGCTCGACGTGGACGAGCCGGACGCGGACCCGGCGGCGGAGCCGTCGTACGAGGAGGACCCGTACCCCACCGGTACGGGCCCGGGGGAGCCCGCCCCGCGCCGGGCCGCCGTCCCCCTCGTCCCCGGCGCCTCCACCGACTCCAACCGCGACACCCACACCTCCATGCGGGTCCCGGCCCCCGACGAACTCTCCGGCGGCCCCCTCGGCACCGCCCGCGCCCCGCGCCCGGCGGGCGCCCGCCGCCCCGGCTCGGCCCGCCACAAGGCCGACGCCGTCCGCAAGCGCCGGATCACCCTCACCGTCGCCGCGGTCGTGATCGCGGGCGCGCTGGGCGCGGGCGGCTACCTGGCGTCGTCCGGCGACGGCGAGGCGCCGCCCCAGGACTCGAAGACGTCCTCGCAGCCGTAGAGGCAAGGGGGCCGCCCGGGATCGCGCCGCGCGGAGGGCGCGGGCGGCTCCGGAGGGGGCGCTCGCGGTGGCGGGTCCGGGTGCTTGCGCGGAGCCGTTACGCTGGACGCGTGGCAGTCGTCGATGTATCCGAAGAGCTGAAGTCCCTCTCCTCGACCATGGGGTCGATCGAGGCCGTCCTGGACCTCGACAAGATGAGGGCAGACATCGCCCTGCTCGAAGAGCAGGCCGCGGCCCCGTCCCTGTGGGACGACCCGGAGGCGGCGCAGAAGATCACGAGCAAGCTTTCGCACCTCCAGGCCGAGGTGCGCAAGGCCGAGGCCCTGCGCGGCCGGATCGACGACCTCGCGGTCCTCTTCGAGCTCGCCGAGGAGATGGACGACGCGGACACCCGGGCCGAGGCCGAGGCCGAGCTCACGTCCGTCCGCAAGGCCCTGGACGAGATGGAGGTCCGCACCCTCCTCTCCGGCGAGTACGACGAGCGCGAGGCGCTGGTCAACATCCGCGCCGAGGCCGGCGGCGTCGACGCCTCCGACTTCGCCGAGCGCCTCCAGCGCATGTACCTGCGCTGGGCCGAGCGCCACGGCTACTCCACGGAGGTCTACGAGACCTCGTACGCGGAGGAGGCCGGCATCAAGTCGACCACCTTCGTGGTCAAGGCCCCCTACGCCTACGGCACCCTCTCCGTCGAGCAGGGCACCCACCGCCTGGTCCGCATCTCGCCCTTCGACAACCAGGGCCGCCGCCAGACCTCCTTCGCCGGCGTCGAGATCCTCCCGGTCGTCGAGCAGTCCGACCACGTGGACATCGACGAGTCGGAGCTGCGCATCGACGTCTACCGCGCGTCCGGCCCCGGCGGCCAGGGCGTCAACACCACCGACTCGGCGGTGCGCATCACGCACATCCCGACCGGCATCGTGGTCTCCTGCCAGAACGAGCGCTCCCAGATCCAGAACAAGGCGAGCGCCATGAACGTCCTCCAGGCCAAGCTCCTCGAGCGACAGCGCCAGGAGGAGCGCGCCAAGATGGACGCCCTGAAGGGCGACGGCGGCAGCTCCTGGGGCAACCAGATGCGCTCGTACGTCCTGCACCCGTACCAGATGGTCAAGGACCTCCGTACGGAGTTCGAGGTCGGCAACCCGCAGGCCGTCCTGGACGGCGAGATCGACGGCTTCCTGGAGGCGGGCATCCGCTGGCGCAAGCAGCAGGAGCAGACGCAGTAACGGTGGCCGCCTCTCCGGCACCCGTACCCGGGCCCCGCTCACCGCACGAGGTGGGCGGGGCCCGGTGTGTTCCGGATTCGCGGGCGCAAGCGGTGGACGGGCGTTCCTGACGCTTTGTCGACATGGGAACTGGCGTGGAGAGGGCGGGAGTTCCGGGTTTACGTCACAGTTGCATCCCCGCATGGCGGGCAGACGGTGATCTTTCGGGCATCGCACGCGCAACGACCTTGACGTGCTCTCGGAAACTCGGAAGGGTGGCCCGCGGCATGCGTATCTGCGGGGCGCGTGTGAACGGGGGGCGGGTCCAGCGAGTGTGACGGCCCCCGGTGTCCGGAGCCCCGAGCGCGGCTCTACAGACGATTTCAGCTACTGGGGGTAGCAGCCAGATGACCAAGAAGACGCGGGTCCGCGTCGCGCGGATAGCTGCCGGTGCCGTGATCGCGGCCGGCGCCTCGCTCACCGTTGCCGGTGCCGCCCAGGCCGTGAACGGCATCGAGGCCGAGGTCACGGTGACCAACGAGGGCCTGGACGCCGGCCTCGGCATCGGGGACACGGAGGGCAACACGTCCGTCGGCCACACCGAGGGCCAGTCCGCCAGCGGTGGTGCGGGCGGTGCGGCCGGCGGCGCCGGTGGTGCGGGCGGTGGCGAGACCGTCAGCGGTGGCGCGGGCGGTGGCGAGACCGTCAGCGGTGGCGCGGGCGGTGGCGAGACCGTCAGCGGTGGCGCGGGCGGTGGCGAGACCGTCAGCGGTGGTGCGGGCGGTGGCGAGACCGTCAGTGGCGGTGCGGGCGGTGGCGAGACCGTCAGCGGTGGTGCGGGCGGTGGCGAGACCGTCAGCGGTGGTGCGGGCGGTGGCGAGACCGCCAGCGGCGGTGCCACGACGACCGGCGGTGCGACCACCACCGGCGGTGCGACCACGACCGGTGGCGCCACGACCACCGGCGGTTCCACCGCGACCGGCGGCTCCTCGGCCACCGGCGGCTCCTCCGCCTCCGGCGGTTCCTCCGCGACCGGCGGTTCCTCCGCGACCGGCGGTTCCTCGGCCACCGGTGGTTCCTCGGCCACCGGCGGTTCCTCCACCACGGGCGGCGGCAACGGTGGCTCCTCCACCGACGGCGGCGCCGGCACCTGCACCGTCGACCTCGACGGCGCCGAGTGCGTGGACAACAACCCCGGCACCAACAACGCCGGCTCGCAGCCCGTCGAGCAGGGCAAGGCCAAGGAGGAGCTGGCCGAGACCGGCGCCGCCGAGACCTCGTTCCTGATCATTGGCGCCGCCACCATGATCGCCGGCGGCATCGGCTTCCGCTTCCTGCCGCGCCTCGTGGGCGGCGGTCGCGCCGCCGTCTGAGCCGTAAGGGTCACAGACGGCCGGTGACGGCACACAGAAGGGCCGGAGGTGCTCCCGAGCACCTCCGGCCCTTCCACGTACTCCTACGGGCCCCTACACGCCCCGCACCGCCGCCAGCAGGGCCATCGCCGCCACCAGGGCGATCACCAGGCTCAGCAGCATCGCCGGGGACAGGCCCGACGGCTGGGGCAGGCGCTCGCGGTTCGCGCGGCAGACGGGACAGCGGCCCTCCGCGACGGGGGCCGCGCAGTTGGCGCACACCAGTCGGTCATAGGTCATGCGCTCTCCTCCTCCCGCACAGGGGTCCTCACAAGAAGAACGCTCCGGGTGACCCGTGCGTTCCCCCTACCACTGTGCCAGCTCCGGAGCTTTTCGGCGCGCCCCGCGCGACCGCCGCGGAAGGACGAAAAGGATAAAGCACACAAGCCCGGACCGCGACTGCGCGGGCCGACCCCGTTCGCGTATGGTCACGCACACCTACTCCCGGCCGACCGTGGTGCATCCGTGATCCGATTCGACAACGTCTCCAAGTCCTATCCGAAGCAGAACCGCCCCGCGCTCCGGGACGTCTCCCTGGAGATCGAGAAGGGGGAGTTCGTCTTCCTCGTCGGTTCCTCCGGCTCCGGAAAGTCGACCTTCCTCCGGCTGATCCTGCGCGAGGAGCGCGCCAGCCACGGCCAGGTGCACGTCCTCGGCAAGGACCTCGCCCGGCTCTCCAACTGGAAGGTGCCGCACATGCGCCGCCAACTGGGGACGGTCTTCCAGGACTTCCGGCTCCTGCCCAACAAGACCGTGGCCGAGAACGTGGCCTTCGCCCAGGAGGTCATCGGCAAGCCGCGCGGCGAGATCCGCAAGGCCGTGCCCCAGGTGCTCGACCTGGTCGGCCTGGGCGGCAAGGAGGACCGCATGCCGGGCGAGCTGTCCGGCGGTGAGCAGCAGCGCGTCGCCATCGCGCGGGCCTTCGTCAACCGCCCGATGCTGCTGATCGCGGACGAGCCCACCGGCAACCTCGACCCGCAGACCTCCGTCGGCATCATGAAGCTGCTCGACCGCATCAACAGGACAGGGACCACCGTCGTCATGGCGACCCACGACCAGAACATCGTCGACCAGATGCGCAAGCGCGTCATCGAGCTCGAGAAGGGCCGCCTCGTCCGCGACCAGGCCCGTGGCGTCTACGGCTACCAGCACTGACGGCGGGGGATCCAGAACACCATGCGCGCTCAGTTCGTGCTCTCCGAGATCGGCGTCGGCCTCCGGCGCAACCTCACGATGACCTTCGCCGTCATCGTGTCCGTGGCCCTCTCGCTCGCCCTCTTCGGCGGGGCCCTGCTCATGCGCGAGCAGGTCAGCACGATGAAGGACTACTGGTACGACAAGGTCAACGTCTCCATCTTCCTCTGCAACAAGAGCGACGGCGCCACCTCGGCCAAGTGCGCCAAGGGCGCGGTCACCGCGCAGCAGAAGGAGCAGATCGAGGCCGACCTGAAGAAGATGGACATCGTCGAGACGGTCCACCACGAGACCGCCGACGAGGCGTACAAGCACTACAAGGAGCAGTACGGCGACACGGCCATCGCCTCGGTCGTGACACCGGACCAGATGCAGGAGTCCTTCCGCGTGAAGCTGAAGGACCCGGAGAAGTACAAGGTGGTCGCCACCGCGTTCGCGGGCCGCGACGGCGTGGAGTCGGTCCAGGACCAGCGCAACATCCTGCAGAACCTCTTCGACCTGATGAACGGCATGAACATCGCCGCCCTCGGCATCATGGGCCTCATGCTGGTCATCGCGCTGATGCTGATCGTCAACACGGTGCGCGTCTCGGCCTTCAGCCGCCGCCGCGAGACCGGCATCATGCGGCTCGTCGGCGCGACCAACTTCTACATCCAGATGCCGTTCATCATGGAGGCCGCCTTCGCCGGTCTCCTCGGCGGCGCCGTCGCCTGCGTGATGCTCCTCGTCGGCCGGTACTTCCTGATCGACCACGGCATCGCGCTCGCCGACAAGATGCAACTGGTCAACTTCATCGGCTGGGACGCGGTCTTCGCCAAGCTGCCGCTCGTCCTCGCCATCGGCCTGCTGATGCCGGCCCTGGCCGCCTTCATCGCGCTGCGCAAGTACCTGAAGGTGTGACAGACACCTCGGGGTGAGCCCACGGCGTCGTCCGGCAACCGCCGTACGGCGCCGTCCGCTTGTCCTAGAGTGGGCGACATGCGTGCCGGTGCCGGCCCCGAGTTCTGTCGACGGCCCCGCGGAGTTCTCCGTGGGGCCGCCTTGACGTTGGTCTTCGCCGGAGTGCTCGGTACGGCCGCGGCGACCGGGTCGCTGCCCCGGCGGGAGCCCGCGCGGGAGCCCGTGCCCGCGCCCGCGGTGGTGGCGGGCGGGACCGTCGACCGGGCCGCGCTCGACCGGGTCGCGGCCGAGGCCATGGCCGACGGGAAGTCGGGCACGAAGGCCGCCGAGGACTTCGTCAGCCGCAGCGGCGACCGCTGGGGCGCGGTGTACGACAAGCGGGAGTACGCGGAGTTCGAGCAGGCCCTCGACGGCGCGTACACCGGGGTGGGGCTCTCGGCCCGCAAGGCCGGGCCCGACCGGGTGGAGATCAGCCGGGTGCAGGCGGGCGGGCCCGCCGCGCGGGCCGGGCTGCGGCCCGGGGACCGGCTCACCGCCGTCGACGGCCGGCCGGTCGGCGGCCTCTCCGTCTCCGAGGTCGTCTCGCTGCTGCGCGGCGGGGGCGTCCCCGGCTCCACGATCACCCTGCGGATCGAGCGCGGCCGGGCCGTGTGGACCGAGACCCTGCGCCGGGCGCGGCTCGCGACCGACCCGGTCACCGTCCGCCGGCTCGACGACGGCGCCGTCCTGATCCGGGTGAGCGCCTTCACCAAGGGCACGGGGGAGCGGGTGCGGGCGGCCGTGCGGTCCGCGCCGGCCGGCGCCGGGATCCTGCTCGACCTGCGCGGGAACTCCGGCGGACTGCTCGCCGAGGCCGCGACCGCCGCCTCCGCCTTCCTCGACGGCGGCCTCGTCGCCACGTACGACGTGGACGGCGAGCAGCGCGCGGTGTACGCGGAGAGCGGCGGCGACACCGTACGGCCCCTGGTGGCGCTGGTCGACGGGGGCACGATGAGCGCGGCCGAGCTGCTGACCGGCGCGCTGAAGGACCGGGGCCGGGCGGTCACGGTCGGGACGCGCACCTTCGGCAAGGGCGCGGTGCAGATGCCGAGCACGCTGCCGGACGGCTCCGTCGCCGAGCTGACCGTCGGGCACTACCGCACGCCCGCCGGGCACGCGGTGGACGGCCGGGGCATCGTCCCGGACCTCGTTCTCGGTGGGACGGGCGCCGAGAAGCGGGCCCGCACGGTATTGAGTGGCCTCGGAGGGGGCTCGTAGTGCGAAAATGACCGCACTATGGCAAAGGGACTCGTCAACGTGCAGGGCAAGCCAGCGAAGAAGAAGAGCCAGGACAAGGGGCCGGAGCGCAAGCTCATCGCGCAGAACAAGAAGGCGCGGCACGACTACCACATCCTCGACACCTACGAGTGCGGCGTGGTGCTCATGGGCACCGAGGTGAAGTCGCTGCGGATGGGCCGGGCGTCGCTGGTCGACGGCTTCGTCCAGATCGACGGCGGTGAGGCGTGGCTGCACAACATCCACGTCCCGGAGTACTCCCAGGGGAGCTGGACCAACCACTCGGCGAAGCGGAAGCGCAAGCTGCTGCTGCACCGGGCGGAGATCGACAAGCTGGAGCAGAAGGCGTCCGAGACGGGTCACACGATCGTGCCCCTGGCGCTGTACTTCCTGAGCGGCCGGGTCAAGTGCGAGATCGCGCTCGCCAAGGGCAAGAAGGAGTACGACAAGCGGCAGACCCTGCGGGAGAAGCAGGACACGCGCGAGGCCAGCCGGGCCATCGCGGCCGCGCGTCGCCGGGAGCGGGCGGCGAAGCTCGCCGCCGGCGGCTGACGCCGGGAATACGCTGGCACGCGTGGCCGTTGGTCACGTACGATGGGCCACGCACCTCACCGAAGGTGCGTGCTTTGAAAAATGAACATGGGGATGATCGGTTTCGACAGCGGATGTCGAAGCAGGGGAAGCGTGTCGAGGAAGCGGCAATGATCTCGTTAACCACGCGCCGAAACCAATAATCGCCAACACCAAGCGCGATTCCTTCGCCCTCGCTGCCTAAGTAGCGACTCGCGAAGTGTCAGCCCGGGGCTGTTCCCGACCCGGATCCTGGCATCATGCAGGGAACTAAACCTTGATCCCGGTCACGGGGTGAAGAGGGAAATCAAACAGTGACTGAGCCCGTTCCGGACTTGTCTGGGTGATCCGGAGGGCTGAGAAACTCGTACCAGACTGCACACGGAGAAGCCCTGGTTCCGCACCGTTGGACGCGGGTTCGATTCCCGCCATCTCCACCATTGCGGTCCCGCTCGCGAGAGCGAGACCGCAAGGTCATCCCATCGGCAGACGGCGCCTTCCCTAGCGGGAGGCGCCGTTTGTCGTACTTATGGTGAACGGCTGATCCCAACCGAAGCTGTGGGTAGCGTGGTGTTCACGTACCGTGCGAGAGTGGGGGTGGGCGACATCAAGCGAGCCTATAAGTTCCTCTTGCGTCCCACGGTCCGCCAGGAGCGGGCACTCTCCCAGAAGCTTGCCGATCACTGCTCCCTCTATAACGGGGCACTCCAAGAGCGTCGTGATGCCTACCGGCACGCTTCGAAAGTCTCGATCGGATACCGAGACCAGTCCGCTCAGATGAAAGAGATCCGGGCCGTTTACCCGGAGCACCAGGGCCGCTGGTCCTTCTCCAGCCAGCAGGCCACGTTGAGGCGGCTGGACAAGGCGTTCACGGCGTTCTTTCGACGAGTGAAGGCCGGGCAGACTCCTGGATATCCGCGCTTCAAGGGAATCGGCCGCTTTGACAGCGTCACCCTCCCGAAGGACGGCGACGGCTGCCGGTGGGACTCCACCCCACACGACACACAGACGCGGGTACGCCTGCAAGGCGTCGGGCACGTGCGCGTGCACCGGCACCGGACCGTGCGCGGCCGAGTCAGGACGATCTCGGTGAAGCGGGAGAACCGCCGATGGTTCCTCGTTCTCGCCTGTGACGACGTGCCCGCCGAGCCGCTTCCCGCGACCGGCACAGTCGTCGGCATCGACATGGGTACGACGCGTTTCTTCACGGACTCCGGCGGTGGCCACGTCGAGAATCCGCGCTTCCTGGGCAAGATGGCGCGGGAGCTGGCTGACGCCCAGCGACTTCTCGCGACGTTCCCACGCCGGACCCGGCGCCGCAGCAAAGCACACCGGGCCGCCGCGCGGAAGGTCGCCACCATCCATGCCAAGATCCGGCGGCAGCGGCACGACCACCACCACAAGCAGGCTCTCGCCCTGGTCCGCGCCCATGACGTGATCGGACACGAGAAGCTGAACACGGCGGGCATGACGAAAAGCCCCCGGCCCCAGCGCGACACCGAGCGGGCCGGCGCCTTCCTGCCCAATGGAGCTGCGGCAAAGGCCGGTTTGAATCGCAGCATCCTCGACGCGGGTTGGGGCCTGTTCCTCGGAATCCTGGCGGACAAGGCTGAGAGCGCCGGTCGCCGAGTGATTCCGGTGGACGCCCGCAACACCTCGCTCACATGTCCTCCCGCGAGCGGTGGGTGCGGGCACATAGCTGAGGAGAACCGTGTCACCCAGGCGATCTTCCAGTGTGTCGGCTGCGGCCTCACCGCGAACGCGGACCACGTCGGCGCGCTGAACGTGCTCCACAGGGCCGGGCTGGTCCTCTGCACCGCGGCTTAGCCGACGGGCAGGAAGTCCGCTGCCTCGGCGGACGGAGTCACCTCCACTCATCCCATGTCTCGAATCGCATGGGAGCGCTGCGACAGGACTGAGTGCTCGAATTCGGCGTCAGTCGTGTGCCCGGCGGCCCACCCGGGCCGTCAGGCACACGGTCAGGGCGAGGGCCGCCGCCGTGGTGGGGAGCAGGTAGCCGTACGTGGGGGAGGGGGCGTGCTCGGCGAGCCAGCCGCCGGTGGCCGAGCCGGTCGCGATGCCGCCGAGGAGGGCGGTCACTGCGAGTGTCATGCCCTCGTTGAGCTGGGCCGGTGGGGTCAGGCGCTGGACCAGGGACATGCCGGTGACCATCGTCGGGGCGGTCGCCATGCCCGCCGCCAGCAGGGCGCCCGCCAGGGCGGGCAGCGAGCCGGTGAGGGCGGCGAGCAGAGGCAGGGCCATCAGGAGGCTCATGGCGGCCAGACAGCTCGCGAGCCGTGCCGAGCGGCGGGCGCGGCCGTAGACCAGGCCGGCCGCGAAGGAGCCGGCGGCCTGGAGGGCGAGGACCGGACCGGCGAGGGGACCGTCCACGTACGCGAGGGTGACCACCTCCATCGCGCCGAAGACGGCCCCGGTGGCGAGGAAGACCGCCAGCAGGGCCGGCATGCCGGGCGCGCGGAGCGGGGAGCCGGCCGTGGTGCGCGGGGCCACCGGCGGCTCGGTGGCGCGCTGCGCGGCGAACAGCAGCACCCCGGTGAGGAAGAGGGCGGCGGCGACGAGGGTGCCCGCCTCCGGGAAGAGCGCCGAGCAGAGGAACGCGGCGAGCACCGGGCCGAGCATGAAGCACAGCTCGTCGGCGGCCTGCTCGAAGGCGTTGGCGGTGTGCAGGGCG
The DNA here is from genome assembly GCF_040612775.1 of Streptomyces sp. NPDC006339. Taxonomy (NCBI): domain Bacteria; kingdom Bacillati; phylum Actinomycetota; class Actinomycetes; order Kitasatosporales; family Streptomycetaceae; genus Streptomyces; species Streptomyces sp. NPDC006339. The sequence continues at coordinate 39,458 of NZ_JBEXQW010000034.1, read as the reverse complement.
TCCGGGTCGTCCTTCAGCAGGTGGGACCAGCGGGCCCGGGACATGCCGCCGGTGTTGGGCGCGGTGGCGCTCAGCACGGCGATCGCGGCCAGGACCCAGGCCGGGGCGTGGGCGTGCGCGCACAGCAGCAGGACCAACTGGCCGAGGACGGCCCAGACGGTGGCGGGCACGGCGATCCTGGCCTGGCCGTGGCGGTCGACCAGACGCGCGATCCAGGGCGCGGCGAGCGCCCCGGCGACCAGGCCGGCCGCGCTGACGGCTCCGGCGACGGCGTAGGAGCCGTACCCCTGGGCGATCATCACGACGGTGCTGACGCCGAACATGCCCATGGGGAGCCGGGCGATCAGATTGCCGGCGGTGAAGGCGCGGGCCCCGGGGAGGGTGAAGAGGCGGAGGTAGGGGTTGGCGGGGGCGGCGGGCGCCTTCGGGGGCCTGGGGGCCGTGGGCGCGGTCTCGCGGTAGCGGGGGGCCAGGGCGGGGCCGGTCGGGGTGAGCGTCAGTTCCGGGTGTGGCATGGATCAAGGGTGTTTTGGCATGGCCCTGTCGGTCCAACACCTATTCGGTGGCGATTCACGCACCTGGGTTGTTGAATGCGGCGGTGACCACCCCGTACGGACAGAGCAACGACCTCGACCCCCGGCTGCTGCGCGCCTTCGTCGCCGTCGCCGAGGAGCTCCACTTCACCCGCGCCGCCGGCCGGCTCTTCGTCGCCCAGCAGGCCCTCAGCCGGGACGTCCGGCGGCTCGAACGGGAGCTGGGCGCCGAGCTGTTCCTGCGGACCACCCGCCAGGTCGCCCTCACCCCGGACGGCGAACGGCTCCTGCCGTACGCCCACAAGGTCCTGGCCGCGCAGGACGAGCTCGCCGACGCCTTCCGCGGCGCGCCCCGCCCGCTCCTCGTCGACCTCAACAGCCCCGACCTCGGCCACGAGTCCGTGCTCCACCTCGCCCGCGAACTGGCCCCGGAGCTCGAGCTGATGGCCCGCTACGAGAGCGGGCTGACCGGCGCCGTGCGAGAGATCCTCGCCGGCCGGCTCGACGCCTCCTTCGGACGGTACGGCGGGCTCGCGCCCGAGCTGCGGGCGCGCCTGGAGACGCAGTTCGTGCGGTACGAGCCGATGGCCGTGCTGCTGCCGGAGGACGACCCGCTGGCCGAGCTGACCGCCGTCCCGCTGGACGCCCTCGCCGGCCGGGACGTCTACGCGGGCGCCGGCAACGACCGTACGCCCGAGTGGACCGACCTCGCCGCCCGGCTGTTCGACGGCCGCGGGATCCGTGTCTCCCCGCCCGCTCCGCTCGCCGTCGGCAAGGAGGAGTTCCGCCGGATCATGGAGAAGGCCCGCGTCTCGGTGCTCGCCGTCGTCGACTTCCCGCCCATGCCGGGCAGCGTCCTGCGGCCGATCGTCGACCCCGTTCCGCTCTCGCCGGTGAGCCTGGTGTGGCGCAGGGGCCTGCGCCACCCCGGCCTCGACGCCCTGCGCCGGGCCGCCCGCGAGCTCGCCGCCCGCGAGGGCTGGCACGTCCGGCCGCCCGGCTCCTGGCTGCCGGCCGGCGAGCCGGGCCTTCCGGACGGCGACCGCGCCGGATGACCAGGGGCGGAGCCCGGCGGCGACCAGGGGACCGGGGCCGGGGCGCTCACAGCGGTCCCGCGCGCCGGGTGAGAGCAAGGTTCCGTACCCGTCACCTCACGGCACCGCTCTGAAACGCGGCCTTCCTAGCGTCGGCACCACAGGGACCCGAGCACTCGGGCAAGGGGACCGACAGCGTGGAGGTGCGAGATGGGCGGCCGGTGGATCGAACGCTGGGAGCCGGAGGACGAGACCTTCTGGCGTGAACAGGGGGAGCGGATCGCGCGCCGCAACCTGTGGTTCTCGGTGCTGGCGGAGCACATCGGCTTCTCCGTCTGGAGCCTGTGGTCCGTCATGGTCCTCTTCATGGGGCCCCAGTACGGCGTCGACCCGGCGGGCAAGTTCTTCCTCATCGCCACCGCCACCCTCGTCGGCGCCTTCATCCGCATCCCGTACACCTTCGCCGTCGCCCGCTTCGGCGGCCGCAACTGGACGATCTTCAGCGCCCTGCTGCTCCTGCTGCCGACGGGGCTCGCCTTCGCGGTGATGGAGCCGGGCACCTCGTACGGCACCTTCGTGCTCGTCGCCGCCCTCACCGGCGTCGGCGGCGGCAACTTCGCCTCCTCCATGACCAACATCAACGCCTTCTTCCCGCTCCGGAAGAAGGGCTGGGCGCTCGGCCTGAACGCGGGCGGCGGCAACATCGGCGTCCCCGTCGTCCAGCTCGTCGGCCTCCTCGTCATCGGCACCGCCGGAGCGATGCACCCCAGGATCGTCCTCGGCGTCTACCTGCCGCTGATCGTCGTCGCCGCCGTGTGCGCCGCGCTGTTCATGGACAACCTGGCCCCCGTCAGGAACGACACCGGCGCCGTCAAGGAGGCCGTGAAGGCCCGCCACACCTGGATCATGGCCTTCCTCTACATCGGCACCTTCGGCTCCTTCATCGGCTACAGCTTCGCCTTCGGCCTGGTCCTGCAGACCCAGTTCGGGCGCACCCCGCTCCAGGCCGCCTCCCTCACCTTCATCGGCCCGCTGCTCGGCTCGCTCGTCCGCCCCGTCGGCGGCGCGCTCGCCGACCGGCACGGCGGCGCCCGCATCACCCTGGCCACCTTCGCCGCCATGGCCCTCGCCGCCGGTGTCGTCCTCTACGCCTCCATGGTCGAGTCCCTCGCCGTCTTCCTGATCGGCTTCATCGCCCTCTTCGCCCTGAGCGGCCTGGGCAACGGCTCCACGTACAAGATGATCCCGGCGATCTTCCTCACCCAGGGGCACCGCAAGGGCCTCGCGGGCGAGGAGGCCGAGGCGTACGGCCGGCGGATCTCCGGGGCCTCGATGGGTCTCATCGGCGCGGTCGGCGCGATCGGCGGCCTCGGCATCAACCTGGCCTTCCGCCAGTCCTTCCTCACCGTCGGCTCCGGCACCGGCGCCTTCGTCGCCTTCCTCGCCTTCTACGCGGCCTGCATCGTCGTCACCTGGGCGGTATACCTTCGCCGGCCCTCCGCCGTGGCCCCCGTCCCGGACACCGCCGCCGGAGCGGAAGCGCGGCGCGCGCCCGCCGAGGTATGAGTCACAGTGGGCCCGTACGGCCGTAACGACCAGGAAATACGCGTGAACCGAGACGGACACGCGACCCCGGCACTCTCGGCCGACAGGGACGAGCACGACAGGGGCGAGCACGACATGGGCGAGCGGCACGACATGGACGAGCGCGGCACGGGCGGGCGCGACGAGGACGGGCGCGGGACGGACAGCCGGGGCACGGCCACGCCGGAAGGGGCGACGCCGGAAGGGGCGACGCCGGAGGTCGCCGTGCCGGAGGGGGCCGTGCCGGAGGGGGCCGTGCCCGATCCGGCCGGGCGGCGGGAGCAGGGCCAGGGTCCCCTGGCGGGCTTCACCGTCGGTGTCACGGCGGCACGGCGCGCGGACGAGCTGATCGCCCTGCTGCGCCGCCGCGGCGCGGGGATCGTGCACGGCCCCGCGCTGCGGATCGTGCCGCTCGCCGACGACACCGAACTGCTCTCCGCCACCAAGGACCTCATCGACCACGCCCCCGACGTCGTCGTCGCCACCACGGCGATCGGCTTCCGCGGCTGGGTCGAGGCGGCCGACGGCTGGGGCTTCGGCGAGCGGCTCCTCGACCGGCTGCGCGGGGTCGAACTCCTCGCCCGCGGCCCCAAGGTCAAGGGCGCGGTACGGGCCGCCGGACTCACCGAGACCTGGTCACCGTCCTCCGAGTCGATGGCCGAGGTCCTCGACCGGCTCCTCGACGAGGGCGTCGCCGGGCGGCGGATCGCCCTCCAACTGCACGGGGAGCCGCTGCCCGGATTCGTGGAGGCGCTCTGCGCCGCCGGGGCGGAGGTAGTGCCCGTCCCGGTCTACCGCTGGATGCCCCCCGAGGACATCGGCCCGCTCGACCGGCTGCTCGACGCGACCGTCGGCCGCGCCCTGGACGCGGTGACCTTCACCAGCGCCCCGGCCGCCGCCTCGCTCATCGACCGGGCGCGCGACCGCGGGCTGCTCGACGAACTCCTCGCCGCCCTGCGCCACGACGTGCTCGCGGTGTGCGTGGGCCCGGTGACGGCGCTGCCGCTGCAGGCCCTGGGCGTCGACACGCATCAGCCCGAGCGCTTCCGGCTCGGCCCGCTGGTGCAGCTCCTGTGCCAGGAGCTGCCCGCCCGGGCCCGGGTCCTGCCGGTCGCCGGACACCGCATCGAGATCCGCGGCCACGCGGTCCTCGTCGACGGCGCCCTGCGCCCGGTCCCGCCGGCCGGCATGGCCCTCCTCGGCCTCCTCGCCCGCCGCCCCGGCTGGGTCGTCGGGCGCCCCGAACTCCTCCGCGCCCTGCCCGGCGCGGGCCGCGACGAACACGCCGTGGAAACGGCCATGGCCCGCCTCCGCACGGCCCTGGGCACCCCGAAACTGATCCAGACCGTGGTCAAGCGGGGTTACCGCCTGGCCCTCGACCCGTCGGCGGACACGAAGTACGGCGAGGACGCGGGCTCCTAGCGAGGCGGACGGCGCCTTGCGGCCCCGTACCCGACCAAGTACCCCAACGCCCGCTCCCGACCGCCCGTACCCGACCGCCCGTACCCGAACGCCCGCTCCCGCGGTTACCGTACGCGGATGATCAAGATCCCCGACGATGTCCGTATCCGGCCGGCCGCCCCCGGTGACGGCGCGGCGCTCGCCGCCGCGCTGCTCCGCAACCGGGCGTATCTGCGGCCCTGGGAGCCGCGCTGGAGCGAGGCGTACTACACGGCGGAGGGGCAGGCGGCGCGGCTCGGGGACGGGCGGCCGCGGTGGTTCGCCGTGGCCGACGGGGCGGGCGGCGGCGAGGCGGGGGAGGTGATCGTCGGGTCGGTGACGCTCTCCGGGATCGCGCTGGGCCCGTTCCGCAGCGGATCGCTCGGCTACTGGGTCGCCGAGGACCACACCGGGCGCGGTCTGGCCACCGCCCTCGTCGAGGAGGCGTGCCGGGCCGCGCGCGAGGAGCTCGGCCTGCACCGGATCGAGGCGTGCACCCTGCTCCACAACCACGCCTCGCAGCGGGTCCTCGCGAAGTGCGGCTTCGAGCGGATCGGGACCGCGCCCCGCTATCTCCACATCGACGGCGAGTGGCGCGACCACCACCTCTTCCAGCGCGTCCTGCACGACGACCCGCCGCCGGCCCTCTAGTCCGTCTCTTCGGCACGCGCCGCCCGCAGCATCGGCGCCCTCGGGTGGGACTTACGGGGGCCCGGGCGGAACAGCATGATGATCAGGCGCGCGCCGGGCGCCGTGAGGGGCTGGGCGGCGCAGATGGTGACGTGGCCGGGGCCCTCGAGGGCGTGGTGCAGCGGGCGTTCGTCGCCGTCCGGGTGGATGTGGGCGCCGCCCGCCTCCCACAGCGGGCCGAGGTCCGGATCGGCGCGGACCTCCCGCTCGATCTGCCGCAGGGTCTCGTCCTCGCGGCGCACGGCGAGAGCGGCGCGCAACTGCGGCAGGATCAGCGGCGCCCACACGCCGTGCCAGTCGACGAGGCTGGTCCCCCGGGCCTCCTCGTCGAGGAGCATCCAGCGCATGGTGTTCGCGGGGACCCGGCCGCCCGGGTGCATGGCGGCGAAGTGCCGGTTGTGGGCGAGCAGGTTCCAGGACGCGTCGGTCACGTAGGCCATGTGGCCGATGCCGTCGACGGCCTCCTGCCACGCGCCCGGGACCTCCAGACCGGAGGAGGGCGTGAGCGGCCCGGGCGGGTCGCCGATCCCCGCGTACCGGCAGAGCATCACCCACTCCTGCTCGTTGAGGCCGAAGAGACGGCCGACCTGCCGCAGATAGTCGGCGGGCGGGTTCGGGTAGCGGCCGGTCTCCAGGCGGTTGTACGTGTCGACCGCGCGGCAGGTCAGCTCGTCCACCTGCTGCTGGGACAGGCCGCGGGCGCGCCGGCCGCGCCCGGTGGGCCGGGACAGGCCGTGCGCCTCGGGGGCGATCAGTTCGCGGCGTTCCTTCAGGAGGGCCCGTAGTGCCGTCTTGTTCACCGCACCCCCCATGTGCCCGTACGCGAATTACCAGGAAAATCGGTCCGTAGATAATAAACAGTTGAACGTTCATACTGTGGGTGCCCTCGCGCTGACCTGCGGGGACACCACGACGACCGGACGCACTCCCCCGAGCGGTCCGGTCCCGGTCGGCCCGGGCGGCTCCCCCGTACGCCCGGGCCGACCCCCCACCGCTACGGCTCCAGCGCCCGCCGCAGCCGCCGCACCCACTCCTCGGCCGTGCCCCGCACCCGGGGATGCTCCGCGCGGAAGGCGTCCCAGTCCGCGGGCGGCAGGATCACCTCGATCCGGTCCCCCTCCCGCCGGCCCGGCGCGTCACGGAACACCCGGCGCAGCAGCTCGGGGGAGAGGCGGGTGGCCTTCGACTCCGCGAGGAGCACCGCGTCGTAGAGGTCCTTGGCCCGCGCCCGCCCCTCCGTCGCCGAGTCGGTGTGCAGCCACAGCAGCTTCCAGGCCAGCGACAGCGCGCGCCCGGCGGTGCGCACCACGGTCCGCCCGGAACCGTCCCCGCGGGGCACCGCCGTCAGGACCGGCGGCTCCGGGAGCCGTTCGTCGCGCGCGAAGTCCACCCGCACCCGGCCCGACGGAACGTCCGACGGAGGGCCCGACGGAAGCCCCGACGGAGGGCCCGGCGGGAGGTCCTCCGCCGTCCACGGGATCAGCAGCCGGATGCCCGGGCAGTCGTACGCCGTGTAGGTCCACGTCCCGTCGATCCGGGCGCCGTCCGCGTCGAGCACCACGCCAGCAGCGGCCACCGGGTTCTCCCGCACCAGGGCGAGCAGCACCTCGTGGGGCGCGGTGTCCTCCGGCTCCGGCGACGGCTCCGCCTCCACCGTCCAGTGCAGGCCCTCGGGCGGCAGCCGGGGGTGCAGGCCGCGGGTCTCGAACTCCTCGAACCGCCAGATCTCGTAGCGGCCGGCGCCGTCGGCCGCCTCCGGCCACTGCTGTACGGTCGCCAGCTCGTCCACGTACGGATAGGGGTGGGCGGGATCCAGCGGGACCAGGAGCGGCGGCGGGACGATCCAGTCGAGGTCGGCGGGCTCCCGAGCATCGGCCCCCACCCAGGCCGGCATGACCGCGCTGCCCCGCAGCACCAGCTCGTCCCCGAGCGGCGACCCGGCGACGAGCCGGACCAGATGGTCGAGCGCGGCCCGGTGCGCCGACCGATACGCGGCCCGATCCGCGGGCCGGTGCGCCTCGCGCCCCCGCTCGTCGCCCCCGGGACCGGTGGTCCCGGACCCCTCTCCGCTCATCACGCCTCCCCAGCCCCATGGAGCCGACCGCCCACGGCGTGGACTGTAGCCACGGCCTCCGACAACCGATCCGGCCCCACCCGCACCGCCCCTGACACGGCCCCAGTCCTGACACGGCGCCCCCCGGTGGCGTAGCCTCGAAGGCTGCCCAGTGCACGTCAGAAGGGGGCCCGGTGGCCGCGCAGGAAGCCGTCGACACGGTCAGAGACCGCGAGATCGGTGTCGAACAGGAACATCTGGATCAGGTCTACCGCCGCCTGGAGGAGAAGATCCACGAGGCCGAGTTCCTGATGAACGACGCCGCCCAGCGGGGCCAGGTCGGCACGCCCGGCGCCCTCGCCGAGCGCGACGCCCAGGTCTTCCGCGCCGGGATCCACCTCAACCGGCTCAACAACGAGTTCGAGGACTTCCTCTTCGGCCGCATCGACCTCCTCTACGGCAAGGACGGCAAGAAGGGGCCCGACGGCGCCTACACCTCCGTCGAGCCCGCCGAGGACGCCGTACGGACCGAGAGCGGCCGGCAGTACGCCGAGATCGGCGAGACCCTGCACATCGGCCGCATCGGCGTCCTCGACGCCGACTACTCGCCGCTCGTCATCGACTGGCGGGCGCCCGCCGCCGCCCCCTTCTACCGCTCCACCCCCGTCGACCCCGGCCGGGTCGTGCGCCGCCGCGTCATCCGCTCCAAGGGCCGCAAGGTCCTCGGCGTCGAGGACGACCTGATGCGCCCCGAGCTGAAGGCCACCCTCGACGGCCGCGAGCTCCCCGTCATCGGCGACGGCGCCCTCATGGCCGCGCTCGGCCAGGCCCGCGGCCACAGCATGCGGGACATCGTCGCCTCCATCCAGGCCGAGCAGGACCTGGTCATCCGCGCCCCCGCCGCCTCCGTCACCTACGTCGAGGGCGGCCCCGGCACCGGGAAGACCGCCGTCGCCCTGCACCGCGCCGCCTACCTGCTCTACCAGGACCGGCGCCGCTACGCGGGCGGCATCCTCATCGTCTCGCCGACCCCGCTGCTCGTCTCCTACACCGAGGGCGTGCTGCCCTCGCTCGGCGAGGAGGGCCAGGTCGCCATCCGGGCGCTCGGCTCGCTGGTCGACGGCGTCGAGGCCGACGCGTACGACGAGCCCGCCGTCGCCCGGGTCAAGGGCTCCTCCCGCATGCTCGCCGTGCTGCGCAAGGCCGCCCGCGGCGCCCTGGAGACCCCCGCGCCCAAGGCCCAGCTCGCCTTCGGCGAGGACGACGAGGCCCCCAAGGCCCCGGCCGGCACCCCGACCCTGCTGCGGGTCGTCGCCTTCGGCCGCCGCCTGGAGCTCGGCGCCGAGGAGCTCAAGCGGATCCGCCACAACGTCCTCGGCGGCACCGCGCCCGTCAACCTGCTGCGCCCCCGCGCCCGCCGGCTGCTGCTCGACGCGCTGTACGCCAAGTCCGGCGCGGCCGGCCGGCACAGCGACCCCGAGCTCGCCGCCGAACTGCGCTCCTCCTTCGACGAGGACGTGTCCACCGAGGACTCCTTCCTCTCCTTCCTCGACGCCTGGTGGCCCGAGCTGACCCCGCGGCGGGTCCTCGACGCCATGGCCGACGAGAAGCGGCTCGGCCGCTGGGCCCGCCGGATCCTCAACCCCGGCGAGGTCCGCCGGCTGGCCCGCTCGCTGCGCCGCCCCGGGCTCTCCGTCCACGACGTGGCCCTGCTCGACGAGCTCCAGACCCTGCTCGGCACGCCCGCCAGGCCCCGCAAGAAGCGGGAGTACGACCCGCTGGACCAGCTCACGGGCCTGGAGGAGCTCATGCCCGTACGGGAGGAGACCCAGCGGGAGCGGGCCGAGCGGCTCGCGGCCGAGCGCACCGAGTACGCCCATGTCATCGTCGACGAGGCGCAGGACCTCACACCCATGCAGTGGCGGATGGTCGGCCGGCGCGGCCGGCACGCCACCTGGACCGTGGTCGGCGACCCCGCCCAGTCCTCCTGGTCCGACCCGGACGAGGCGGCCGCGGCCCGCGACGAGGCTCTCGGCACCCGGCCGCGCCGCCGCTTCGAGCTCACCGTGAACTACCGCAACCCGGCCGAGATCGCCGAGCTCGCCGCCAAGGTGCTCGCGCTCGCGATGCCCGGCAAGGAGTCGCCGAAGGCGGTGCGCTCCACGGGGGTCGAGCCCCGGTTCGTCGCGGTCGCGGAGAAGGGCGAGCTGGCCCGAACCGTACGGTCGGAGGCGGAGCGGCTCCTGGAGCGGGTGGACGGCACGGTCGGTGTGGTCGTCGCCATGGACCGGCGCGCGGAGGCCGCCCGCTGGCTCGCCGGCCTCGGCGACCGGGTGGTGGCGCTCGGCTCCCTGGAGGCGAAGGGTCTGGAGTACGACGCCACGGTGGTCGTCTCGCCCGCGGAGATCGCGGACGAGTCGCCGGCCGGGCTGCGGGTGCTGTACGTGGCCCTGACCCGGTCCACCCAGGCGCTGACGGTGGTCTCCGGGGCCCGGGACCTGCCGGACGCGAACGGGGTCCCGGACCTGCTGCGGGACTGATTTCACGTCATCTCGCGCCGCGGGAATCGCTTCCCGGGGTGGTTTGTTAGCCTTGTCGTGACACCGGCCCGATCCAAGCCCCCGGGCCCAACCTTCGTCCCTCAGAGGGACCACTTGCCGCGAGGCGAGCATGGCGGGTCGGTGTCGCCTACGTGAGAGGTCCTCGTCACCTTCGGGTGACGGGGACCTCTTCTGTTTGCGGTCGTCCCTTCTGTTTCCCGCGCTTCTCTCGTATGGTGGAAACTACTTTCCGAAAACGAAAAGACCGTATTACCTGCTACCGGCAGGTAGGTGCGACCATCGGAGGGCGCCACCCGGTGACCAGCCGGGCCGGCGTAGCAACGAAGCTAGGGAAAGCAGAGGAACACGGCCATGGCAACGGCGCCCAGCGTCTCGTACTCGATGACGGTCCGGCTCGAGGTGCCCGCGAGCGGCACCGCGGTCTCGCAGCTCACCACGGCCGTCGAGTCCCACGGCGGCTCCGTCACCGGCCTCGACGTCACCGCATCCGGCCACGAGAAGCTGCGCATCGACGTGACCATCGCCGCGACCTCCACCGCGCACGCCGAGGAGATCGTCGAGCAGCTTCGCGGCATCGAGGGCGTCGTCCTCGGCAAGGTCTCCGACCGTACGTTCCTGATGCACCTCGGCGGCAAGATCGAGATGGCGTCGAAGCATCCCATCCGCAACCGTGACGACCTCTCCATGGTCTACACCCCGGGCGTGGCCCGGGTCTGCATGGCGATCGCCGAGAACCCCGAGGACGCCCGCCGCCTCACCATCAAGCGCAACTCCGTCGCGGTCGTGACCGACGGTTCCGCCGTCCTCGGCCTCGGCAACATCGGCCCCAAGGCCGCGCTGCCCGTCATGGAGGGCAAGGCGGCCCTCTTCAAGCGCTTCGCCGGCATCGACGCCTGGCCGATCTGCCTGGACACCCAGGACTCCGACGCCATCGTCGAGATCGTCAAGGCCATCGCCCCCGGCTTCGCGGGCATCAACCTGGAGGACATCTCCGCGCCCCGCTGCTTCGAGATCGAGGCCCGGCTGCGCGAGGCCCTGGACATCCCCGTCTTCCACGACGACCAGCACGGCACCGCCATCGTCGTGCTCGCCGCGCTCACCAACGCCCTGCGCGTGGTCGGCAAGGGCATCGGCGACGTGCGGGTCGTGATGTCCGGCGCCGGCGCGGCCGGTACGGCCATCCTGAAGCTGCTGATCGCGGCCGGCGTGAAGCACGCGGTCGTCGCCGACATCCACGGCGTCGTCCACGCGGGCCGCGAGGACCTGGTGGACGCCACGCCGGACTCGCCGCTGCGCTGGATCGCCGACAACACCAACCCGGAGGGCGTCACCGGCACCCTCAAGGAGGCCGTGGTCGGCGCCGACGTCTTCATCGGCGTCTCGGCCCCCAACGTGCTGGGCGGCGAGGACGTGGCCGCCATGGCGGAGGGCGCCATCGTGTTCGCGCTCGCGAACCCCGACCCCGAGGTGGAGCCGGCGATCGCCCGGCAGACCGCCGCCGTCGTCGCCACCGGCCGCTCGGACTTCCCCAACCAGATCAACAACGTGCTGGTCTTCCCGGGTGTCTTCCGCGGTCTGCTCGACGCCCAGTCGCGGACGGTGAACACGGAGATGATGCTGGCCGCGGCCAGCGCCCTCGCCGACGTCGTCACCGAGGACGAGCTGAACCCCAACTACATCATCCCGTCGGTCTTCAACGACAAGGTCGCGGGCGCCGTCGCGGGCGCCGTGCGCAACGCGGCGAAGGCGGCGGGCGCGGGCGCCTGAGGCCGCGGCGCGCGTGTCGCGAGTCGCCGCACCCCAAACCCGCCTTTAGGGTGGTAGTTCGGCTCCGCACCGTCCGTGCGGAGTCGACGCTACGTCACCACCGGTGGGCACTGGCGCTTTTCGTGTGACCCCCAGGGGTGCCGGATTGGCGTTCCCGCCGCTGGTGGGGGCAGGATGCGGTCTGGGCGCGAGGGTCTGTCACCAGACCCGGGTCCGGGCACTGTCCGAGGGCCCTGGCAGCATCGGCTTCGAAGTGCCCATCATGCGGCTCCGCCGCGTGGCCCGCCTCACAGGCAACCCGCCTCACAGGCAAGAAGAAACACGGGAGTAACGAAATGAACCGCAGTGAGCTGGTGGCCGCCCTGGCCGACCGCGCCGAGGTGACCCGCAAGGACGCCGACGCCGTTCTGGCCGCGCTCGCCGAGACCGTCGGCGAGGTCGTCGCCAAGGGTGACGAGAAGGTCACCATCCCCGGCTTCCTGACCTTCGAGCGCACCCACCGTGCCGCTCGCACCGCTCGTAACCCGCAGACCGGCGACCCGATCAACATCCCGGCCGGCTACAGCGTGAAGGTCTCCGCGGGCTCGAAGCTCAAGGAAGCCGCCAAGGGCAAGTAAGCAGCCTGTAGGCAGCGCGCGCCGCGAGGCCGTACAGACGGCCTGAGGCAAGCCGAAAGGGCGGCCACCCTGTCAGGGGGTGGCCGCCCTCTCGTTTGCCCGTCAGAAGCGGTTGCAGGCGCTTATACGAGCGCGCTGCCCGGGAGCTCCACCTTGGCGCCGAGCTCCACCAGCTTCTCCATGAAGTTCTCGTAGCCGCGGTTGATCAGGTCGATGCCGTGCACGCGGCTGGTGCCCTGCGCCGCGAGCGCCGCGATCAGGTACGAGAAGCCGCCGCGCAGGTCCGGGATGACCAGGTCGGCGCCCTGGAGCCTGGTCGGGCCGCTGACGACCGCCGAGTGCAGGAAGTTGCGCTGGCCGAAGCGGCAGTCCGAACCGCCCAGGCACTCGCGGTAGAGCTGGATGTGCGCGCCCATCTGGTTCAGCGCGGAGGTGAAGCCGAGCCGCGACTCGTACACCGTCTCGTGGACGATGGACAGGCCCGCCGCCTGGGTCAGCGCCACCACCAGCGGCTGCTGCCAGTCGGTCTGGAAGCCGGGGTGCACGTCCGTCTCCAGGGCGATGGCGTTCAGCGAGCCGCCCGGGTGCCAGAAGCGGATGCCCTCGTCGTCGATCTCGAAGGCGCCGCCGACCTTCCGGTACGTGTTGAGGAAGGTCATCATCGAGCGCTGCTGGGCGCCGCGCACGTAGATGTCGCCCTCGGTCGCGAGCGCCGCCGACGCCCAGGAGGCCGCCTCCAGGCGGTCCGAGAGGGCGTGGTGGTTGTAGCCGCCGAGCTTGTCGACACCGGTGATCCGGATGGTCCGGTCGGTGTCCATGGCGATGATCGCGCCCATCTTCTGCAGCACGCAGATGAGGTCCTCGATCTCCGGCTCCACGGCGGCGTTGGACAGCTCGGTGACGCCCTCGGCGAGGACGGCGGTGAGCAGCACCTGCTCGGTGGCGCCGACGGAGGGGTACGGCAGGCGGATCTTGGTGCCGCGCAGCCGCTGCGGGGCCTCCAGGTACTGCCCGTCCGCGCGCTTCTCGATCGTCGCGCCGAACTTGCGCAGCACGTCGAAGTGGAAGTCGATCGGCCGGCCGCCGATGTCGCAGCCGCCCAGGCCCGGGATGAAGGCGTGGCCGAGGCGGTGCAGCAGCGGGCCGCAGAAGAGGATCGGGATGCGCGAGGAGCCGGCGTGGGCGTCGATGTCGGCCACGTTGGCGGATTCGACATGGGTCGGATCCATGATCAGCTCGCCCGGCTCCTCGCCGGGGCGGACCGTCACACCGTGGAGCTGGAGCAGTCCGCGGACCACGCGGACGTCACGGATGTCGGGCACGTTGCGCAGTCGGCTCGGCTCGCTGCCGAGCAGGGCGGCGACCATCGCCTTGGGCACGAGGTTCTTCGCGCCGCGGACGCGGATCTCGCCCTCCAGCGGGGTTCCGCCATGGACGAGCAGTACATCATGGCTGTCTGTGCCGGTCATGGATCTCGCGTTCCGGGTCGTCGGTCGGGTGGCCAGAGAAAAGGGTAAGGGGCAAGGAGACCCCACTTGTGTGGCTGAGGGGTACCCGCGAACGTAATGAATTCGGCACAACACCCTCCGTCCCCGCGATCTTGCGGAGCGTCACCGTCCGCTTGCCGGCCACCCCTCTCCGCGGGGCCGGGCTGACCTGCAACGGCGCCCACCTACCCCGGACCCGGCCGGACAACCCCCGTAAACGCCGAAGATGCGGGATCATGTGTCGCATGACCGAGGTGTCCTCGCTCACAGGACGGCTGCTCGTCGCCACCCCCGCGCTGGCGGACCCGAACTTCGACCGCGCGGTCGTCCTGCTGCTCGACCACGACGACGAGGGTTCCCTCGGCGTGGTCCTCAACCGGCCCACACCGGTGACCGTCGGCGACATCCTCGCCCCGTGGGCCGATCTGGCCGGCGAGCCCGGCGTCGTCTTCCAGGGCGGCCCGGTGTCGCTCGACGCCGCCCTCGGCATCGCCGTGATCCCCGGCGACGAGGGCCCGCTCGGCTGGCGCCGGGTGCACGGCGCCATCGGCCTGGTCGACCTGGAGACCCCGCCCGAACTCCTCGGCCCGGCGATCGGCGCCCTGCGCATCTTCGCCGGCTACGCGGGCTGGGGCCCCGGCCAGCTCGAGGCCGAGCTCGGTGACGGCGCCTGGTACGTGGTCGAGTCGGAGCCCGGTGACATCTCCTCCCCGCGCCCCGAGACCCTCTGGCGCCAGGTCCTGCGCCGCCAGCGCGGCGACCTGGCGATGGTCGCGACGTACCCGGACGACCCTTCGCTGAACTGACCCCCCGGTTTTCAGTACCCTGGGCCCATGAGCACTCTCGAGCCCGAGCGCGGGGCAGGTACGGGAACCCTCGTCGAGCCGACGCCGCAGGTGTCCCACGGTGACGGCGACCACGAGCGCTACGCCCATTACGTCCAGAAGGACAAGATCATGGCGAGCGCCCTCGACGGCACTCCCGTGGTGGCACTCTGCGGCAAGGTCTGGGTACCGGGGCGCGACCCCAAGAAGTACCCGGTCTGCCCGATGTGCAAGGAGATCTACGAGTCCATGGGCTCCGGCGGAGATAAGGACAAGGGCAAGGGCGGCAAGGACAAGTAGTCCGCCCGTACGCACGCGCCTTTCCGTAGGCGCCTTTCCGTACGCGCCTGTATGTACGAGTCGGGGACGGCCCCCGGCGCGCTCACCCGTGTGGTGGCGTGCCGGGGGCCGTTCTCGTCCGCGCTCGTTGCGCGGGGTGCTTCGGCCGGTCACAGAGTGGTTGAGACCACTTGTCGTGGTGCGGGTCCGCCCCTAACCTCACGCGTGTTGTGCAGCACGAAACGCCCGTTGCGTATGTTGCAACACGCTCGGAGGGGAACCGCCATGAAGCTTCCTGCCCGCCTCGCCGTACCCATCGCCCTCATCACCCTCGCCGCCTGCGCCCCCCAGACCTCCGGCGGCACCGCCACGACCGACGAGAAGAGCGGAACCCTGCGCGTCTGGCTCTTCCAGGAGGTGAACAACAAGCCCAAGGAACAGGTCGTCGACCAGGCCGTCGCCGCCTTCGAACAGCGCCACAAGGGCACGGACGTCGAGGTCGAGTACATCCCCGTCGACACCCGCGCCCAGCGCGTCAAGGCCGCCTTCAACGACCCCGCGTCCGCGCCCGACCTCGTCGAGTACGGCAACACCGACACCGCCGGCTACGTGAAGGACGGCGGACTCGCCGACATCACCGCCGAGTTCGGCACCTGGTCCGACGCCCGGGACACCGACCCCACCGCCCGCTCCTCCGTCACCGTCGGCGGCAAGGTCTACGGCGCCCCCCTCTTCGTCGGCGTCCGCGCCCTCTACTACCGCACCGACGTCTTCGCCGAACTCGGCCTCACCGCCCCCAAGTCCCAGGCCGAGCTCATCGCGACGGCCAGGAAGGTCCGCAAGGCGAAGCCCGAGCTGTACGGGATCGCCGTCGGCGGCGCGTACACCTACGGCGCCCTGCCGTTCCTGTGGGCCCACGGCGGCGAACTCGCCACCGCCCGGGGCGACTCGTACGAGGCCGCCGTCGACAGCGAGGCCGCCCGCAGGGGCATCACCGCCTACACCTCCCTCTTCGGCGACGACAACTGCCCGGCCGCCAAATGCGCCTCCATGGGCGGCAACGCCACCGTCACCGCCTTCGCCTCCGGCAAGGCCGCGATGGCCATCGGCGGCGACTTCAGCCACGCCGCCGTCGAAGCCGGCGCGGTCAAGGGCAAGTACGCCGTCGTGCCGCTGCCCGGCACCACCCCCGGCTCCATCGCCCCCGCCTTCGCGGGCGGGAACAACCTCGGCGTCCTGAAGAGCACCTCCCACCGCACCCTCGCCATCGAGCTGATGAAGTCCCTCGCCGGCAAGGAGACCCAGGGCCGGCTCTTCGACGCCATGGGCTTCCTGCCCACGTACACCGACGTCCGGCAGGAGGCGGCCCGCAAGCAGCCGTTCGTGAAGCCCTTCATCGACACCCTCGGCGCCGGCGCCAAGTCCGTCCCCGCCTCCGCCGCCTGGGGGCAGATCGACGCCTCGCAGGTGCTGCCGACCATGTTCCAGGAGATCGTCAGCGGCCGTAAGGACGTCGAGGCCGCCTCGGGCGACGCCGCGAAGAAGATGGACGCGGCCTTCGCCGCGGCCGCGCGCTGAACCGGCGGGCCGGCCTCATGACGCCCACCACGACCGCACCCGGCGCCCCGGCGAACAAGACCGCCGGGGACGCCGCCCCCGCGCGGCCGCCCGGCCCCGCACCCCGGCGGAAGCCCCGCCGCGGCGGCTCCGCCTGGACCCCCTGGCTCTATCTGCTCCCCGCCCTCGCCGTCCTCGGCGCGCTCCTCGTCTACCCGATCTACCAACTCGGCCTGATCTCCTTCCTGGAGTACACCCAGGCCCAGGTCAGCGGCGGCGAACCCACCTCCTTCCAGGGCTTCGGCAACTACACCGCCCTCTTCACCGACCCGCAGTTCCGGCAGGTCCTCCTCGCCACCGTCCTCTTCGCCGCCGCCTGCGTGGTCACCACCCTCGCCGTCGGCTGCGCCCTCGCGGTCCTCCTCACCCGCGTCCGCGCCCTGCCCCGGCTCGCCCTCATGCTGGCCGCGCTCGGCGCCTGGGCCACCCCCGCCGTCACCGGCTCCACCGTCTGGGTCTTCCTCTTCGACCCCGACCACGGGCCCGTCAACCGGCTCCTCGGCCTCGGCGACTTCTCCTGGACCTACGGGCGCTACAGCGCCTTCGCCCTGGTCCTGATGGAGGTCGTCTGGTGCTCGTTCCCCTTCGTGATGGTCACCGTCTACGCGGGCATCCGGGCCATCCCCACCGAGGTCCTGGAGGCCGCCGCCCTCGACGGCGCCTCGCAGTGGCGGATCTGGCGCTCCGTCATGGCCCCGATGCTCCGGCCGATCCTGGTCGTCGTCACGATCCAGTCGGTCATCTGGGACTTCAAGGTCTTCACGCAGATCTACGTGATGACCGGAGGCGGCGGCATCGCCGGCCAGAACCTCGTCCTCAACGTCTACGCCTACCAGAAGGCGTTCGCCTCCTCCCAGTACAGCCTGGGCGCGGCCATCGGCGTCGTCATGCTGCTGATCCTGATGGCCGTGACGCTCGTGTACCTCCGTCTGCTGCGCCGCCAGGGAGAAGAACTGTGAGTGCCTTCCGCATCCGGCGGCCCGTGCGTCCCGGGCGGCTCGCCGCCGAGGCGACGGCCCTGCTCGTCGCGGCCGCCGTCGCCTTCCCGCTCTACTGGATGGTCCTCTCCGCCTTCAAACCGGCCGGCGAGATCCAGTCGACCCGGCCGCGACCGTGGACCCTGTCCCCGTCCCTGGACTCCTTCCGCCGCGTCTTCGAACAGCAGGAATTCGGCCGCTACTTCCTCAACTCCCTGACCGTCGCCCTCGCGGTGGTGCTCGCCTCCGCCGTGATCGCCTTCCTTGCCGCGACCGCCGTCACCCGCTTCCGCTTCCGCCTCCGCACCACCCTGCTCGTCATGTTCCTGGTCGCGCAGATGGTGCCCGTCGAGGCGCTCACCATCCCGCTGTTCTTCCTCATGCGGGACCTCGGCCAGCTCAACACCCTGGGCTCGCTGATCCTCCCGCACATCGCCTTCTCGCTGCCCTTCGCGATCTGGATGCTCCGCGGCTTCGTCAAGGCGGTGCCGGAGGCCCTGGAGGAACAGGCGATGATCGACGGCGCGAGCCGCGCCCGCTTCCTGTGGACGATCCTCTTCCCGCTGGTCTTCCCGGGGCTGGTCGCGACGAGCGTCTTCTCCTTCATCTCCACCTGGAACGACTTCCTCTTCGCGAAGTCCTTCCTCATCAGCGACACCTCGCAGTCGACCCTCCCCATGGCGCTGCTGGTCTTCTTCAAGCCCGACGAGAACGACTGGGGAGGGATCATGGCGGGCTCGACCGTGATGACGATCCCGGTGCTCGTCTTCTTCGTACTCGTACAGCGCCGCCTGGTCTCGGGCCTCGGCGGAGCGGTGAAGGACTGACGCGATGCCTGCCGACCCGGACCTGATTCCCCTGCCCGCCGCGGCCGAGCGCCACGGCGCCCCCGGTCGCCTCTCCCTGGACGAGCGGACCACGCTCGACGCCGGGCCCGGTACGCACGACACCGCCCGGTGGCTTCGCTCGGCGCTCGGCGCCGCCACCGGCCTGCCGTTCGCGGACGGACCCGGCCCGCGCGCCATCCGGCTCCGGATCAGCGCCGACGTCGAGCGCGAGCACGGCCCGGAGGGCTACCGCCTGTCCACCGACGGCTCCGTCGCCGACGCGGCCGTCGCCATCGAGGGCGGCGGCCCCGCCGGCGTGTTCTGGGGAGCCCAGACGCTCCGGCAACTGCTCGGCCCCGACGCGTACCGCAGGGCGCCTCTGGTGCGGGGCGGACGCGCCTGGGACCTGCCCGCGCTCACCGTCTCCGACGGCCCCCGCTTCCGCTGGCGCGGCCTCATGCTCGACGTCGCCCGCCACTTCATGCCCAAGGACGACGTCCTGCGCCAGCTCGACCTGATGGCCGCGCACAAGCTGAACGTCCTGCACCTGCACCTCACCGACGACCAGGGCTGGCGCATCGAGATCAGGCGCCACCCGCGCCTCACCGAGGTCGGCGCCTGGCGGGCGCGGACCAAGTGGGGGCACCGGGCGTCGCCGCTGTGGAACGAGACGCCGCACGGCGGCTACTACACCCAGGACGACATCCGCGAGATCGTCGGCTACGCCGCCGACCGGCATATCGCGGTCGTCCCCGAGATCGACCTTCCCGGCCACTCGCAGGCCGCCATCGCCGCGTACCCCGAACTCGGCAACACCGACGTCATCGACACCACCGCCCTCTCCGTCTGGGACACCTGGGGGGTCAGTCCGAACGTACTCGCCCCCACCGACAACGTCCTGCGCTTCTACGAGGGCGTCCTCGAAGAGGTCCTCGACCTCTTCCCGGCGGAGGTCTCGCCCTTCGTGCACATCGGCGGCGACGAGTGCCCCAAGGACCAGTGGAAGGCGTCGCCCACCGCCCGGGCCCGGATCGCGGAGCTCGGCGTCGGCGACGAGGACGGGCTGCAGTCCTGGTTCGTCCGCCACTTCGACCGCTGGCTCGCCGACCGGGGCCGCCGGCTCATCGGCTGGGACGAGATCCTGGAGGGCGGGACGACGGAGCGGGGCCTCACGCCCGGCGCCGCCGTCTCCTCCTGGCGCGGTTACGCGGGCGGGATCACCGCCGCCGAGGCCGGGCACGACGTCGTGATGTGCCCCGAGCAGCACGTGTACCTGGACCACCGTCAGGCGCCCGGCGAGGACGAGCCGATGCCGATCGGGTACGTCCGCACCCTGGCGGACGTCTACCGCTTCGAGCCCGTGCCGCCCGGCCTCGCCCCCGAGGCGGCCGCCCACATCCTGGGCACCCAGGCCAACGTGTGGACCGAGGTCATGGAGAACCGGGCCCGCGTCGACTACCAGGTCTTCCCGCGCCTCGCCGCCTTCGCCGAGGTCGCCTGGTCCCGGCTGCCCGCCCCGGAGGCCCGTGACCTCGCCGGATTCGAGCGCCGCATGGCCGTCCACTACCGCCGCCTGGACGCCCTCGGCGTCGCCTACCGGCCGCCGTCCGGCCCCCTTCCCTGGCAGCGCCGCCCCGGCGTGCCGGGCCGCCCCGTCGACGGGGCACCCCCGAACGTGTGAGAATCCCGCCCCCTCGCGTCACCCGGGAGCGGCACATCAGGCGTCCGGGGCGTGCGCGGGTCGCCGGAAGCCCCCGGCGACCCGCGAACGGAACGGTCCTTCGCCGACCCTCGCGACGTACGCCGCGGAAGATGTGCCAGAGTTGCCACGTCCGGGCCGTGAGCACGTACGGTACGGCCACACAGGCGTGACAGCCGGGGACGGTCGGGGATCACCGGGACACCGGGAAGGGGCAGCGGGTTGACCACGCACGCACCACAGACGGCATCACGGACGGCGCGGTCCGTGACGCTGCCCGCCTCGCTCGACGAGGCAGTGGCGGCGCTGACGGCCATGCCGGCCGCCGTTCCCGTGGCGGGCGGCACCGACCTGATGGCCGCCGTCAACCGCGGACAGCTCCGCCCCGCGGGCCTGGTCGGCCTGAGCCGGATCAACGAGATCCGCGGCTGGCAGTACCAGGACGGCCACGCCCTGCTCGGCGCGGGCCTCACCCACGCCCGCATGGGCCGCCCCGACTTCGCGGCCCTCATCCCGGCCCTGGCCGCCGCCTCGCGCGTCGCGGGCCCGCCGCAGATCCGCAACGCCGGCACCCTCGGCGGCAACGTCGTGTCCGCCGCGCCCACCGGGGACTCGCTGCCGGTGCTCGCCGCCCTGGAGGCCGAGCTGGTCGTCGTCGGCCCGCTGGGCAGCCGGGAGATGCCCGTCAGCCACCTCCTGGCCGGCCGCGACCTGCTGGCCCCCGGCGAACTGGTCGCCTTCGTCCGCGTACCGCTGCTGCACGCCCCGCAGGTCTTCCTCAAGGCCACCGGCCGCACCGGTCCGGCCCGCGCCACCGCCTCCGTCGCCGTCGTCCTCGACCCGGCGCGGCGCGGGGTGCGCTGCGCGGTCGGCGCGATCGCGCCGATGCCGCTGCGGCCGCTGGAGGCGGAGCAGTGGATCGCCTCTCTGGTGGACTGGGACGGGGAGCGGGGTCTGGCCCCGGAGGCGCTGGCGGCGTTCGGCGATTACGTGGCCGCCGCGTGCATTCCGGACCCGCAGGGCGACGAGCAGTTGCCCCCGGCCGTACTGCACCTGCGGCGCACGGTCGCCGCGCTGGCCCGACGAGCTCTGGGGAGGGCGCTGTCGTGAGCGACGCACACGAGGGCGGGACCGGCGGCTGGGAGCCGATCCCGCAGAGCGAGGGGTACGACGGCGACGCGACGGCGTTCGTGCAGCTCCCGCCCGAATTCATGCTGGAGGGCGTGCCCCTGGAGGCGCCCGGTCACGGCTATGTGCCGCCGATGATCACGCCGCTGGTGCCTCTGTCGCCGCCGCCGGCGGACCCCGGGGTGCCGGAGCCCGGGCAGCCGGACCCCGCGGCGGCGGGCGCGTGGACGGCGCAGCCGCCGTACCCGCAGGAGACGGGTCACCAGGGCGCGGGTCACCAGGGCGCGGGTCACCAGGGCGCGGGGCAGGACGCCGTTCACGGGTCCGGTCACGAGGTCGCTCACGAGGTCGCGTACGACGCCGGGTACGGGGTCGGGGCCGAGACCGCGCACCAGGTTCCGCACGAGGCCCTGCACGAGGCCGCCCACGAGCAGACGGCCTCGTGGACGATCCCGACGTTCCAGGACGGCCCGGACGTCCAGGAGGACTCGGGCGAGTACACGGCGTCGTCGATGGCGCAGTACGCGAGCAGCGCGCCCGCGACGCTGCCGGGCGGCGCCCCGGCACCGTGGGCGGTGACGGAGCCCGAGCCGGAGCCCGTACCCGTACCGGAGGCCGCGCAGGAGCCCGTACCCGGCGCGGAGCCGGTGGAGGAGGCGCCGGCGGCCGAGGCCCCGGACGAGACGCCGGCCGTCGGCCTCCCGCCGGTGGACCCGCAGGGGGACCCGGCGGCGGACGGGACGGCGGACGTGGCGGCGGACATGGCGGCGACCCCGCCCGCCGGCCAGCCGGCCGACCGGCCCGTCGACCCGCCCGCGGGTCCCCCCGCCGACCTCCCCGTCGCGCCGCCGTCCGAGCTGCCCGTCGACATGTCGACCGACAGCGAAGAGCACCCCCACATCTCGTACACGCTGCGCGTGAACGGCGCCGACCGTCCCGTCACCGACTCCTGGATCGGCGAGTCGCTGCTCTACGTCCTGCGGGAGCGGCTCGGCCTCGCCGGGGCCAAGGACGGCTGCTCGCAGGGCGAGTGCGGCGCCTGCAACGTGCAGGTCGACGGCCGGCTGGTCGCCTCCTGCCTGGTGCCGGCCGCGACGGCCGCCGGCTGCGAGGTGCGGACCGTCGAGGGCCTGGCCGTGGACGGCGAGCCGTCCGACGTGCAGCGGGCCCTGGCCAAGTGCGGTGTGCAGTGCGGCTTCTGCATCCCCGGCATGGCCATGACCGTCCACGACCTGCTCGAGGGCAACCACGCCCCGACCGAGCTGGAGACCCGCCAGGCGCTGTGCGGCAACCTGTGCCGCTGCTCCGGCTACCGGGGCGTCCTCGACGCCGTGAAGGAGGTCGTCGCCGGGCGCGAGGCGGCGGCCGGTCCCGGTGACGAGGCCCGTATCCCGCACCAGATTCCCCACCCGCACGACGGAGGCACGGCGTGAGCAGCGACACGACGACCACGGAGCCGACCGACGGCCTCGGCTTCGGCCTCGGCTCCGGTTCCGGTTCCGGTTCCGGTCTCGGTCTCGGCGTCTCGCTTCCGCAGGCCGACGCCCGGGCGAAGACCGAGGGCACCTTCCCGTACGCCTCCGACCTGTGGGCCGAGGGCCTGCTGTGGGCGGCGATCCTGCGCTCCCCGCACCCGCACGCCCGGATCGTGTCGATCGACACCACGGCGGCGGCCGCGATGCCGGGCGTACGGGCCGTGGTGACCCACGCCGACGTGCCCGGCGCCGCCACGTACGGCCGCCAGGTCGCCGACCGCCCCGTCTTCGCCTCCGACCTCGTCCGCCACCACGGCGAGGCCATCGCCGCCGTCGCCGCCGACCACCCCGACACGGCGCGGCTCGCGGCCGCCGCCATCGCCGTCGAGTACGAGGTCCTGGAACCGGTCACCGACCCCGAGCAGGCATTCGGCGCCGAGCCCCTGCACCCGGACGGCAACCTGATCCGGCACATCCCGCTGCGCTTCGGCGACCCGGGGGCGACCGGCGAGGTCGTCGTCGAGGGCCTGTACCGGATCGGCCGGCAGGACACCGCGCCGGTCGGCGCGGAGGCCGCGCTGGCCGTGCCGCGTCCCGACGGCGGCGTCGAGCTCTACACGGCGTCGACCGACCCGCACACCGACCGCGACCTGGCGGCGGCCTGCTTCGGCCTCGCGCCCGAGCAGGTCAAGGTGGTCGTCACCGGAGTGCCCGGCGCCACCGGCGACCGCGAGGACCCCGGCTTCCAGATCCCGCTGGGCCTGCTGGCGCTCCGCACCGGCTGCCCGGTCAAACTCACCGCCACCCGCGAGGAGTCCTTCCTCGGCCACGCCCACCGCCACCCCACCCTGCTGCGCTACCGCCACCACGCGGACGCCGAGGGCCGGCTGGTGAAGGTGGAGGCGCAGATCCTGCTCGACGCGGGCGCGTACGCCGACTCCTCCTCCGAGTCCCTCGCCGCGGCCGTGGCCTTCGCCTGCGGTCCGTACGTCGTCCCGCACGCCTTCGTCGAGGGCTGGGCGGTGCGCACCAACAACCCGCCGTCCGGCCATGTGCGGGGCGAGGGCGCGATGCAGGTGTGCGCGGCGTACGAGGCGCAGATGGACAAGCTGGCCGGGAAGCTGGGCCTGGACCCGGCGGAACTCCGTATGCGCAACGTCCTGTCGACGGGCGACATCCTGCCCACCGGCCAGACCGTGACCTGCCCGGCCCCGGTCGCCGAACTCCTCGCCGCCGTACGGGACTTCCCCCTTCCCTCGCTGCCCATGGACGCCCCCGAGGAGGACTGGCTGCTGCCCGGCGGCCCGGACGGCGCGGGGGAGCCCGGCGCGGTGCGGCGGGGCGTCGGCTACGCGCTGGGCATGGTGCACATGCTGGGCGCCGAGGGCACGGACGAGGTCTCGACGGCCACGGTCCGGGTCCAGGACGGCGTCGCCACCGTCATCTGCGCGGCCGTGGACACCGGTTCCGGCTTCTCGACCCTGGCCCGCCAGATCGTCCAGGACACCCTGGGCGTCGACGAGGTGTACGTGGCCCCGGTCGACACCGACCAGCCCCCGGCCGGGCCCGCCACGCACGGCCGCCACACCTGGGTCTCGGGCGGCGCGGTGGAGCGGGCGGCGAAGATGGTCCGCACGCAGCTCCTGCAGCCGCTGGCCCACAAGTTCGGCATGTCGACCGAGCTGCTCCAGATCGCCGACGGCAAGATCACCTCGTACGACGGTGTCCTGTCCACCACGGTCACCGAGGCCCTGGAGGGCAAGGAGCTCTGGGCCACCGCCCAGTGCCGCCCGCACCCCACCGAGCCGCTCGACGAGTCCGGCCAGGGCGACGCCTTCGTCGGCATCGCCTTCTGCGCCATCCGCGCGGTGGTGGACGTCGACGTCGAGCTGGGGACGGTGCGGGTCGTCGAGATGGCGGTCGCCCAGGACGTCGGCCGCATCCTCAACCCGGCCCAGCTCGCCACCCGCATCGAGGCCGGCGTCACCCAGGGCGTCGGCGCCGCCCTCACCGAGAACCTCCGCACCTCCCGCGGCCTGGTCCGCCACCCCGACCTGACGGGCTACGCCCTGCCCACGTCCCTGGACGCCCCGGACATTCGCATCGTGAAACTCGTCGAGGAACGCGACGTCGTCGCCCCCTTCGGCGCCAAGCCCGCCAGCGCGGTCCCCGTCGTCACCTCCCCGGCCGCCGTCGCCGCCGCGGTCCGCGCCGCCACCGGCCGCCCCGTCAACCGCCTGCCGATCCGCCCGCAGGCGGCGGTGGTGGTGGCCTGAGGCCCGGCCGGGTCTCGGGCGCGACCTGACGAACTCCCACTCCGGTGGCCGCGGCTCCCCTCGCTCCCTGGCGGGATCTCGCCCCGGACGTCTGTGCGTGACCGTGTGCATGAGTAAACTCCTGCCTCTCATGCGGTGACGGAAGCGGGGGGAATCGTGTCGTTCGAGAAGGAGTGGGCCGCGGAGCGGAGCGCGGCGGCCGACCGGGTCGGCGTGCGTCTGAACCAACTGCCCGCCGACGTGAGGGCGGGGCCGGAGCCGAAGAGGCTGTCACGGCTCCGCGGCCGTGATACCGGTTCCCGATCCGTCGGTCGCGCGCGGACCGCACTGCCCGCGCCGGGCAGGCCACACATGGCCATCGTTCGGGACGGCACCCATCCCGTTCCCCTCGTCGAGACAGTCATCGTCGTGTCGTCGATGAGCTCACGGCGCCGTTGACCGAAGCACTACGCATCCTTGGGAGTAGAGCATGTCGTTCGACGAGGAGTGGCGACAACTCCGCGATGCCGCAGCCACGCGGCTCAATGGAGTTCCCACCGACCCCGCTGGAGGCGGTGACGCCGACTACAAAGTGACCTCGCCCGATCTCAAGGCGATCGGTAACGAGGCCCAGGAACTCTTTCACTGGTTCGAGACGGACGCGTTCCATGCCGGCGCCCAGACGTATGGCGCTTCCAAGAGCCTGGATACCGACGGATTCCTGACGGGATCGGCGATGTGGACCATGTGGGACACCTGGCGTACTCAGGCGGAGACGCTTCTGAGTGCCTGTGCGCACATTCACAATCACCTTGAGGACACGATCGTGGGCCATGCGAACCATGAGGAGACGCTGGCCACCAACTTCTCCATGTCCATGATCAACGAACACTTCAAGTAGAGCAGAGGTCCGTGATGCTCAAGTTCGACCAGGTCCTCCATGCCAGGCTGGGCGGCCTCAACGAGGCGGTCACGGCTTGGTCGGAGACGGTGACCAGACTGCAGAAGACCAAGGAGAAGGCTGAGTCAGGTCTCCGGAGCAAGGCGGACAAGGCCGACTGGAAGGGCGAGAACGCAGGCGTCACACAGGCTTTTGTAAGGAAGACCGCCAAGGAGTTCGGCGATGCCCTCACTGAGGCCACCAGTATTCGCAACATCCTGCGCGACGCGCACACCGAGTTCCAGGCCGCCAAGAAGGAGCTGGAGACGCTCGTCGAGCAGGCGCCCGGCAAGGGAATCCGCATCGGCGTGGACGGCGTCGTCAGCTATCTGATCCATCCCGACCGGCGGCCCGAGAACTACGACGGGCCCAAGCCTCAACCGGCGGACTTCGAGGCGATGCGCTCCGCCATCAAGGCAGCCGTCACCCGGGCCAACGACGCCGATGACGTCGCCTCCCGGGCCTTGCGTGCTCTCGTCGGGCCGGACAAGAACAACTTCTCGGGCACCAGCTACGACTCCCTCAAGGCGGCATCGAAGGCCCAGGACGCGGAAGACGCCAAGGCGGCGTACGCGTTGTACAAGAAGGGGGACGATGCCAGTCCTGCGGAGATCGACAAGCTCAACACCCTCTTCAAGGCCAATCAGGACGACCCGTACTTCGCGGAACGCTTCGCCCTGGAGGTCGGCCCGAAGGGCAGCATGCAGTACTGGGCCGACATGGGCGACCCGAGCGACGGCTCCCGCCTCGGCGTCGACCACCGGGACAAGCTGGCGGAACTCCAGAGGAACTGGAGCCTCACTCTCGCCACCGCGACTCATGCGCACAGCCCGGAGATGGAGCAGTGGAAGGCCGACCTGATCAAGGCCGGCAGTGAACCCATCCAGACCCGCGGAACCAGCCCGTACGGCTTCCAGGTCATGAGCAACCTGATGCGTGTCGGGGATTTCGACGACAAGTTCCTTCGTGACTACGGCAACGGGCTTGTCATCACCGAGCGGAAGATGACGCACGACGGCCGCCTCGGCGCAGACCGCGCCTGGCAGCAGATGGGGGGCATGCCGAGCCACCTGAACTGGCAGGGAGGCGACCTCGGCAAGGACCCCGTCATCGGATTCATGGAAGCCCTGGGACATAACCCCAAGGCGTCGACGGACTTCTTCAACAACCCCGTCGACCTCACGCCCGAGAACACGAAGGACGACAAGAAGCTCGACCCCTTCGACTACTTCTCCAAGGACCGCAAGTGGCCCGAGGAGCTCAATGACAAGGGCGATATGACGAGGGAGCCGGGCTACAACGCGCTCGGCCACGCACTTGAGTCCGCGACCACCGGCCATCCGTACGACGCCGTCGCCGACGGCCTCAAAGACGTCCGCACCAAGGAGAACGCGGAGGTCATGCAGAAGGTCGTCGAGCGGTACGGCAGCGACCCGAAGTACATGCACGAGCAGCCGGGCATCGACGACAGTCTCGGCAAGATGGGCGCTGCTTACATCGACGAGTTGAACCGCTCCCTCGAGACCGACAGCGACACGACGATGCAGGAGAAGACCAACTCCCCCTTCGGTAACAACGACGAGAAGGGCAAGTCCCGCTTCGGCGCAGAGTTCGACACCGGGCTGCTCTGGAACCGGGGCGATGCCGTCAATTTCATGGGCATCGTGTCGCAGAGTGAGAGTGGCCACGCCACCCTGTCGTCGGCAGAGACGCTGTACACGACGAGCGTTCTGGACCAGGTCGGCCCCAAGCCCGGCTCCGCGTTCGATGAGCGGGACCTCACGGACGCGCGGACGACCCTGCGCATTGGGTCGGAGGCGCAGGGAATCATGGACGAGTCCCGCATGGCGCAGATCGACAAGGACTACGAGAAGGACTCCGAGGAGCACAAGAAGGCCGTCGGTCGCACCACCGAATGGGTCAAGTTCGGTGTAGGAGCCGTCGCGGCGGGCGGTGTCGTCGCTCTCACGGGCGGTGCCGGTGGCGTACTCGTGCCGTTGGCCGCGGAGACGGTGGGCGGTGCCGTGACGACGTTCATCGGTATGGAGGCCGACGACATCGCGGAGAAGTACGAGAAGGACGAACTCCTTAAGAAGAAGTCGGACGACCTGAAGGACGAGGCGCTGGCCATGGGCAAGGAGAACTCGCTCAGGCCCGGCATCGCCTACGCGAACGCCTCCGGCTGGACGGAGCGGGACCGCAACTATCTCGACGAAGAGCTGGTCAATTACGTCCGGGGCGCGCGCATGCATTCCCGGGACAATTCGCTTCCCGACCCGTACGAGAAGAAGTGACTCGCATGCGCTCTGTGCCGACGAGGATCGGTGTGGCAGTTTTCCTGGCCGCGGTGCTCTCGGGTTGCTCCGACGGGGGCGGTGGCAGTGACCGCGCGACGGAGCAGGGCGGTGGGGGCGCGACCGAGGTCTGCGGCGCCTTCGCGAAGGATGCCCCGGCGTCAGCCGCGCTCGAATCCGTCATGGGTGCCGAACGTTTCACCGACGATCTGTCGGAGCCGGGCAAGGCACTCGACGAGCTGCGCGCGGCATCCCGCACACCCCTGGCCCGGACATACCGGCCGCAGCCGGTGAAGTACTGCTGGCTCCTGCCCGCGCAGAAGGGCCCGAAAGACCTTCAGGTCGAGGTGAATGCGACCCCGGAGGTCCCGGCAGTCGACCCGATGCTCGCGGACAAAGCCACCTACTTCGCCACCGGGGCGCGTGCTTATTCGTCCGCCGGTCTGGCCAAGCTCTACTTCATGTGCAGGCTGGAGGCGCCCGCGCACGCGATCACTGTCGAGACGAGTGTGCGTGGTCCCGGCACGGTCCTGGGAGAGGATCGGCAGCGGCGCGTGCAGATGGCCACCCTCGCCAACGCCGCCGCTCGGCAGATCTCCGAGGAGCTCGGCTGCCAAGGGGACGAGCTGGCGACCGGGGTGCCCCCAGCAGTCGCGTCCCCGTCGTCAGCGCGTGATCCGGTTGCAAGTCCCGAACAGGTTCACCAGGAAGCAGACAAGTAGGCTCCCTCCGTTGGCCGGCAAGCGGAGTGGGAACAGCGTGAGTAGGAGCGGCGTGGCGGCTCGGGGGGTATGGCGTGGGCTGGCCGCCGTGGTCGGGTGCCTGGTGGTCGTCGTGGCCGCCGGGCCCGCGCAGGCGGAGAGTGTCAGGGCGCGGCAGTGGCATCTCAGCGCCCTGCATGCCGAGGACATCTGGAAGCGCAGCACCGGGAAGGGCGTCACCGTCGCGCTGATCGACACCGGGGTCAAGGAGGTGCCCGAGCTCGCCGGGCGGCTGGTGGGGGAGGTGGACTTTCCCGGGGCCGGGAGCGCCGGCACGAAGGACGGCGGGACGACGGCGGCCGCCGTCATCGCGGGGACCGGGAAGGGGCCCGGGGGGCAGGCCAGTGCGTACGGGCTGGCCCCCGGGGCGAAGGTGATGCCGCTGAACATCAGCGACGGGTACCGCCGCAACGGCAGCCTCGCCGACCAGGAGAAGGCCGTCAACGCCGGACTGGTCCCCGCGCTGCGGCACGCCGCCGACTCGGACGCCCGGATCATCTCCGTGTCCGTCAGCGTCCCCGTGTACGAGGCGTCCGCCGAGGTGCGCGAGGCCGTCGCGTACGCCATGGCCAAGGGCAAGCTCATCTTCGCCGGGGTCGGGGACACCTTCCTGGAGGAAGGGCTCGTCGAGACGCCGGCGAGACTGCCCGGCGTCGTCGGGGTGGCGGCCATCGACCGGAACGCCACCTGGATCAAGGGCACCGGCGTCGGCCCCCAGGTGGATCTCGCGGCTCACGGCTCCGACATCATCAGCGCCTGCGCCGGAGGCACCGGCCTGTGCAGGTCCAAGGGCACGGCCATCGCCTCGGCCCTCGCCGCCGCGAGCGCCGCCCTCGTCTGGTCCGCCCACCCCGACTGGACCCGCAACCAGGTGCTCCAGGTACTGCTGAACACGGTCTCCGGACCCGAGGGCGGCGAGGTGCGTAGCGACTACATCGGCTACGGAGCCGTACGGCCGAGGCGGGCGCTGAATACGCCCGGGGACCCCGGCCCGCCGGACGTGTACCCGCTCGAGGACTACACGACGCCGACCCCCAGCCCGACCCCCACGCCTCCGTCCCCCGTCGGCGCCACGCCCTCGGCCGCCGCACCCGTCGCCTCCGGGCCCGGCCGCGACGGGCACAGCACCGGCTTCTGGATCGCGCTCGGGGTGTGCGCCGCCGGACTGCTCGGCATGGCGGTCGGTACGCCGCTCCTCATCGCCGACCACCGGCGCGGGCGGCAGCCCGCCTAGTCCTCGCGCTGCGCGTACGCGGCCGTGCCGCCGCCCACCGCGAGGACCGCTCCGCCGGTCACCAGCCCCACGAGGAACCGCCGCCGGGACGCCCCGCCGGAGCCCGGCGGTCCCGGGACGGTGACCAGCCGGGCCGTCGCCGCCTCCCGGCGGGCGATGTCGTCGGCCAGCGGGCCCCGGCGCCAGGCGCGGTCGGCGCCCTTGGGCGGGGTGACGGCAGCCGCGATCTGCGCCGGTGCGGGCCGCAGCGCCGGATCCTTCGCCAGGCACGGGCCGATCAGCGGCCGCAGCGCGGCCGGCACCAGGCTCATGTCCGGGTCGCCGTGCACGACCTCGTACTGCACGGCCGCCACATGCCCCCCGTCGAAGGCGCGGCGGCCGCTCGACGCGAACACGAGCACCGCGCCGAGCGAGAAGACGTCCGAGGCCGGGCCCACCCGGCGGCCCAGCACCTGTTCCGGCGACCCGTACCCGGGCGTGACCGGGATCTGGCCGGTCGTCGTCAGCGTCAGACCGTGCTCGGGGCGGGCGATGCCGAAGTCGATGACCCGCGGACCGGACGAGGTCAGCACGATGTTGGCGGGCTTCAGGTCACGGTGGACCAGGCCCGCCGCGTGGATGTCGTGGAGCGTACGGGAGAGGAAGTGGCCCAGGGCGCGTACGGTCGGCTCGTCCATCGGCCCGTACGTCCGCACCGCCTCGTCCAGCGTCGGACCGGCGAGGAACTCGGCCGCGATCCACGGCCGTCCGCCCTCCGTCTGCGCCCCCAGCACCCGCGCCACACCCTTGCCGGTGACCGCCCGGGCCATCTCGGCCTCACGGACGAAGCGCTGCGCGAGGCCCTGGTCGTAGGCGAGTTCGGGGCGCAGGACCTTCACGGCGGCGGTGCCGCCCGCGCCGTCGGTGCCGAAGTACACCTTGCCCATGCCGCCCTCGCCGAGGACGCCGAGGAGCCGGTACGGGCCGAGCCGGAGGGGGTCTCCGGTGGAGAGCGGGTTCACGGGGTCGCGGTTCCTCTCACTGCGCGTCGCATCGCCGTACGTCGCTTCACTGCACGTCGCTTCACTGCGCGTCGCATCGCGGCGTCTCGCTGCACTGCGGTTCGCATCGCCGCGCGTCTCTCGACTGCGGCTCGCATCACCGCACCTCGAACCGGGTCACACGGCCGGCCCCGACACCGTAGAACGCCTTGTCCCCGGCGGAGGCGACCCGGACGGCGGCCGAAGGGATCGTCTGCGCGTAGCGGCGCGTGGCCAGGTCGACGACGCCGACACCGCGCTCGTTCGGCACGCACAGGACGGTCGATCCGGCCGCGGGCGGGGCTTCGAGGCTCGGCGCGCCGCCCGCGGACACGTCGGCCTCCCACCGCCGTCGGCCCCGCCGGGCGTCGACGGCGACCAGGGTGCGGGTCCCCTCGACCGCGTACACGACGCCGTCGCGGACGAGCGGCGCGCCGTAGTGCCGCCGCTTGGGCTTGAGATCGCCGTACGGCCGTCCGTGGCCGAACTCCCAGATGTGCCGGCCGTCCGTGAGCCGGACCGCGTACAGGAACTGCGCCCCGACGTAGAGGTGCGTGCCGTCCTCCGCGACCTCGGCGCCGTCGGCGGGCGGGGTCGCGTACATGTCCGACGCCTCGGGGACGACGCTGGTCCACAGGACCTTGCCGGACCGGGTGTCGTAGGCGGTCAGGGTCATGTCGAGGGTGCTCTGGCCGACGATCAGCCGGGAGCCGACCGCCCGCGCGAAGCGCACGTTGAAGCCGTGCCCCGGCTCCGACTCCTTGATCGGCGCGCGCCATCGCTCGCGGCCGGTGGCGGTGTCGAGGGCGAGCAGGATCCAGTCGTACGTACCGCTGTCGGCGCCCGGCTTGCGGCGGTTGACGGCCAGGTAGAGGGTGCCCTCGGCCGCGTACAGCATCTTGGCCTGGCCGGACACCCACGGGTACTTGAAGTCCTCGAGGACGGCGACCTCGCGCAGATGCAGGCCGGTGTTCGGTTCGAGCGCGTTGACCGTGAGGCCGTTGGACGCGTCCTCGAACAGCCCGTAGACGGTGGTGCGGTCCGCCGTGACCTGGTCGTCGTGGAGGAGCTTGGGCTCGGTCCACTCGAAGCCGCCCGGGACGGCGCTCAGGCCCTTGAGACCGTTCCTGGTCATCGTGATCACGGCCGCGTCCCGGAGGATCGGCGGGGCCGAACCGGCCGCCCCGGCCGCATCCTTGGCCCAGGCGGTGCGCAGCGGGCCGCTCTCCTCCCCGGTCGTGCCGGAGCCCGAGCCGGAGCCGGAGGACCCCGAGGACCCGGAGGCCGACGACGTGCCCGAGCCCTCGCCGCCCCGGGCCAGCCAAACCCAGGCTCCCGCGCCCACCCCGGCGAGGCCGAGGGCCGAGCCGCCGCCCGTGACGAGCAGCCTGCGGCGCGAGAGGCCGGAGGAGCCGGTCCGGCGGGCGCCGGGTGTCCCCGCCGGGACCGTCGGCGCGTAGGGGTCCTGCGCCGGGGCGGGGAGCCGGGGCGGCAGCGGGTGCCAGACGTCGGTCGCGCGGCGGGCGATCGCGGCGAGCAGCGGGGCCGGCAGATGGTCGGCGAACTCGCCGTGCCCGTCGTGGAGTTCGGTGATCAGCGTGGCGGTCGTCGGCCGGGCCGCCGGGTCCTTGGCGAGACAGGCGGTCAGCAGCGGGCGGAGGGACGGCGGCAGGGCGGCCAGGGTCTCCGGGTCCGGGTCGGCGTAGCGGACCCGGTAGAGCAGGTCGGCCGGGGCGCCGCCGCCGAACGGGGCGCGGCCGGTCGCCGCGAAGACCAGGACGCCGGCGAGGGCGAACACATCACCCGCCGGGGGGTGTTCCTGGCCCGACGCCTGTTCCGGGGACATGTAGGCGGGGGTGCCGGCCGCCGCGCCGGTGCTGGTGAGGCGGTCGTCGCCGGCCGCGCGGGCGATGCCGAAGTCGATCACCTTCGGGCCGTGGGCGGTGATCAGGATGTTGGACGGCTTCAGATCGCGGTGGACCACGTCCGAGGAGTGCAACTGCCGGAGCGCCCCGGCGAGAGCGGCGCCGACCGCGCGGACCGTCGGCTCCGGCAGGGGACCGGCGAGGGCGACCGCGTCGTCGAGGGGCGGACCGAGCACGTACTCGGTGGCCAGCCAGGGCGTTTCCGCCAGGGGGTCCGCGTCGAAGACCGTCGCGCCGTGGCGGTCGCCGATGATGCGGGCCGCGTCGGTCTCCAGACGGAAGCGGGTCCGGAAGGCCGGATCGGCGGCCAGCCGCGCGTGCAGCGTCTTCAGCGCGACCGTACGGCCGCCGGGCGACCGGGCCAGGTAGACCGTGCCCATGCCGCCCGCCCCGAGCCGGGCGAGCAGGCGGTACGAGGCGATGGCGGCCGGGTCGTCGTGGGTCAGGGGGGAGAGCATCGGTCAGTTCCCGGGGGAGGCGGGGGAGGTGGGGGCGCCACCGTACGGGTGCCCGGCGACGGGGCCAGCGGGGCCGACGGGCGGGACGGGGGTGGCGGGTGTGGCGGGTGTGGCGGAGGAGGGTGCGGCGAGGGGTGCGGCACCGGCGGGCCCAGGGGCGGAGGGCCCGGGGACGGGAGCCCCCTGACCGGCCGCCCCGGGGACGGGAGCCCCCTGACCGGCCGCCCCGGGAACGGCCGCCCCGGGAACAGGGGCCCCGGCTGTGGAGGCCCCGGCTCCGGTCCCCGGGACGACCGGCAGGTCGGCCGCAAGCAGCGACGCGGACTGGCGGGCCAGCGCCGCCACCACCCTGGGCGGCAGCCAGCCCGGCGTCAGCAGCGAGGCGGCCGAGCCGAGCACCGTCGCGTGCGGGGTGGGTGGCGCGAGGGCCGACAGCAGGGCGGCGGCGGCCGGGCGGTCCGCCGGATCGCGGGTCAGACAGGTGGTGACCGTCGCGCGCAGGGCGGACGGCAGCTCGGAACGTTCCGGCACGGTGTGGCCCGTCGCCGCGTACGCGAGGACCGCGCCGAGCCCGTACACGTCGCCCGGCGGCCGCGGCAGCCCGCCCGTCGCCCGCTCCGGGGCCTGGGCCTCCCGGTCCACCCGCTCCGTGGCACGGCCCGCGCCGAAGCAGGTCAGCCGCGGGCCGTCGGCCGTCAGCAGGACGGCGGCCGGAGCCACCCCGGCGTGCGTCACGCCCTGCGCGTGCAGCGCCGCCAGGGTCTCGGCCAGCGCCGCGCCGATCACCCGCACCGTTTCCTCCGGCAACGGGCCGCCGTGCACGGCCAGCGCGACCGGCAGCGGGAGCGCGGGAACGTACGGACCGGCGAAGGCCGGACCACCGGCCCCGTCCGCGACCTCCACGGCCTCCACGACCTCGGTGACCGGCAGCGTCCAGGGCGCCGGGAACCGCCGGGCGGCCTCCGCCTCGTGCAGGAAGAGGGCCGGGTCGGTGCCGGGGAGCGGGAGGGTGAGCAGCACCGTACGGTCACCGTAGGACTCGCCGGCGGCCTCTCGGGCGACCTCTCTGGCGACGAAGCGGCGGTACGGGGGCGAGGGGGCGGATCCCGGCGGATCCAGACGCGTGATGAGCCGGTACGGCCGCGGCCGTTCCATGTGCGAATCCCCCCTGATCGTCCGCCCGAGCAGGGAGAGCCTACTCAAGCCATGATCAGGACGATCAGGGGGAGACCGCGAACGCCTGGAGACCGTGATCGGATTCGAACCGACGTCACTCGCTTTGCAGGCGAGTCCCTGAGCCACTCGGGTACACGGTCGGGGTGGTGGGTGTCGTGCGCTGGAGAAACGCTGACGAGAACGACGTTAGGCGGGGCGGGGCAGGGGTTCAACGGTTCGCCGGGGGCCGCAACACGACCGCCATACGGCGTTCATGAGAGGCGTGGTCGTACGACCATCGGGGCAGGGCGGATACGCCTCACGACAGGGGCCAAAACCCGATACGGCCCTTACTCTGGGGCTATGAGCGCCCTCGAACCCCGCGATGCCGACGTCGCCCCACCCGCAGCCGGATCCGCTCCTTCTGCCTCCGCCGCCGACGCACCCGCCGGCGGCGGATCCGTGCTCGACCGCGGGCACCGGGCGCTCAGCGTCGGCATCGTCTCCGTCGTCCTGCTCGTCGCCTTCGAGGCCACCGCCGTCGGCACGGCCATGCCCGTCGCCGCCCGGGAGCTCGACGGCGTGTCGCTCTACGCCTTCGCCTTCTCCGCCTACTTCACCACCAGCCTCTTCGGCATGGTCCTCGCCGGCCAGTGGTCCGACCGCAACGGTCCGCTCGGCCCGCTCGCCGTCGGCATGAGCTGCTTCGCCGCCGGACTGCTGCTGTCGGGGACGGCCGGCACGATGTGGCTGTTCATCCTCGGCCGGGCCGTGCAGGGCCTCGGCGGCGGGCTCGTGATCGTCGCGCTGTACGTGGTCATCAGCCGCGCCTACGAGGAGCACCTCAGGCCCGCGATCATGGCCGCGTTCGCCGCGAGCTGGGTGGTGCCGTCCGTCGTCGGGCCGCTCGCCTCGGGCACCATCACCGAGCACCTGGGCTGGCGGTGGGTCTTCGTCGGGATCCCGGCCCTGGTCGTCTTCCCGCTCGCGCTCGCCCTGCCCGCCATCCGGCGCACCGCCTCCGGGCCCGCCGACCCCGGCGCCCCCGTGACGCCGTGGAACCGGCGGCGGATCCGGCTCGCCCTCGGCATCTCCGCCGGTGTGGCCCTGCTCCAGTACGCCGGGCAGGAGCCGCGCTGGCTCTCCCTCCTGCCCGCCGCCGCCGGCGCGGCCCTGCTCGTCCCCGCCGTCCGCGGCCTGCTCCCGCGCGGCACCTACCGGGCGGCGCGTGGCCTGCCGTCCGTGGTGCTGCTCCGGGGCATCGCCGCGGGCTCGTTCATCGCGGCGGAGTCCTTCGTCCCGCTCATGCTGGTCACCCAGCGCGGACTCAGCCCCACCCTCGCCGGCCTCTCCCTCGCCGTCGGCGGTCTGACCTGGGCGCTCGGCTCCTGGGTGCAGTCCCGGCCGCGCACCGAGCCGTACCGGGAACGGCTGGTCGTCGCCGGCATGGTGCTCGTCGCCACCGCCATCGCCACGGCACCGACGGTGCTGCTCACCGCCGTCCCGGTGTGGGTCGTCGCGGCGGCCTGGGCCTGGGGATGCTTCGGCATGGGCCTGGTCATCGCCTCCACGAGCGTGCTCCTGCTCAAGCTCTCCGCCCCCGAGGAGGCCGGCGCGAACTCCGCCGCCCTCCAGATCTCGGACGGCCTGTCCAACGTCCTCCTCCTCGCGGCGGGCGGCGCCGCCTTCGCCGCGCTGGGCGGCGGCGCCGTCGGCCACGCCGTGAGCGCCGACGCCGCGACCGGCTCCCACCCGGCCGCCTTCGCGGCCGTCTTCCTGCCGATGGCGGCGGTCGCGGCGATCGGCGCGTGGGTGGCGACCCGGCTGGACACCGGACGCACGCGGGCGTGAGCCGGGGCGCGCGGCCCCTCGGCCGGGAGCACCGGAAGTACCGGTAGCACCGGCCGTCCCGGTAGCACCGGCCGTCCCGGCCGTCCCGGTAGCACCGGCCGTCCCGGCCGTCCCGGCGGCACCGGCCGTACCGGCAGCACCGGCCGTCCCCGCTGTACCGGCAGCACCGGCCGTACCGGCAGCACCGGGAGCACCGGCCGTCCCGGCGGCACTGGCCGTACCGGCAGCACCGGCCGTCCCGGCGGCACCGGCAACACCGGCAGCACCGGCCGTCCCGGCCGTACCGGCAGCACCGGGAGGCGAAAACCGGTCGCACGGCCCGACGCGGCTCCCTAGGGTCGGCGCATGTCCCCTGTCACCCCTGTCACCCCTGACGCCCGCGACCCACGCGGCACCGTGACCCTGCCCGTCGGCGACGACGTCGCCGACCTCGCCGACGCCCGCGGCGTCTCCGTCGAGGAGCTCGTCGGCGAGGCCGTGGCGCGTTACGTCTCCCTGGAGGCCACCCTCGTACGGCACGAGGCCCAGCGCCTCGCCCTGCGGCACCTCCCGCTCCTGAAGCGGCTCGGCGCATGAGCGGGACGGAGACCCGGCCCCAGGCCGGGCCCGGGGCCGGGACGCGGTTCCTCACCCTCGCCGAGGTCACGGAGATCGCCCGGACCGCGTTCACCGGGGACGGTGTCCCCGAGCTGCGGGCGCCCGCGCTCCTGGAGTCCGCCGTGCACCGGCCGAGGGCGCGGATGTACGGGGACCTGTTCGAGCAGGCCGCCGTACTGCTGCACGCGATCGCGTCGAACCATCCGTTCGTCGACGGGAACAAGCGGGCCGCGTGGCTGTCGGCGGCCGTGTTCCTCGCCGTCAACGGCGTCGATCTCGCGGACGTCGACCAGGACCGGGCATACGCGCTGGTCGTCGCGGTCGCGGGCGGCGAGCTCGCGGACATCCGGGACATCGCGGGTGTTTTGCGAGAGTTGTGAGGACTCTCTCAGGGAGGGGCGGCACGGGCTCGTTCGTACGGGGTCGCGGCCGGCGCACCGGTAAGGTGGCCCGGTTGTCATATCTGGACGAGCGTCGAACCGGAGATCGTGACTACTACCACCGCCTCCTCCCACCACCTCTCTCCCGCCTTTCCCGGCCGTGCTCCCTGGGGCACCGCCAACAAGCTGCGAGCCTGGCAGCAGGGCGCGATGGAGAAGTACATCCAGGAGCAGCCCCGTGACTTCCTCGCGGTCGCCACGCCCGGCGCCGGCAAGACCACCTTCGCGCTGACCCTCGCGTCCTGGCTGCTGCACCACCACGTGGTGCAGCAGGTCACCGTCGTCGCGCCCACCGAGCACCTGAAGAAGCAGTGGGCGGCGGCCGCGGCGCGGATAGGGATCAAGCTCGATCCCGACTACAGCGCCGGGCCGCTCAGCAAGGAGTACGACGGGATCGCCATCACGTACGCCGGCGTCGGCGTGCGGCCCATGCTCCACCGCAACCGTTCCGAACAGCGCAAGACCCTCGTCATCCTCGACGAGATCCACCACGCCGGAGACTCCAAGTCCTGGGGCGAGGCGTGCCTGGAGGCGTTCGAGCCCGCGACCCGCCGGCTCGCCCTCACCGGCACGCCCTTCCGCTCCGACACGAACCCGATCCCCTTCGTGACGTACGAGGAGGGGAACGACGGGATCCGCAGGTCGTCCGCGGACTATACGTACGGCTACGGCAACGCGCTGGGCGACGGCGTCGTCCGGCCGGTCATCTTCCTCTCCTACAGCGGCAACATGCGCTGGCGGACCAAGGCGGGCGACGAGATCGCCGCCCGGCTCGGCGAGCCGATGACCAAGGACGCGATCTCGCAGGCGTGGCGCACCGCGCTCGACCCGCGCGGCGACTGGATGCCGAACGTGCTGCGCGCCGCCGACCAGCGGCTGACCGAGGTCAGGAAGTCCATCCCGGACGCGGGCGGGCTCGTCATCGCCTCCGACCAGGACTCGGCCCGCGCGTACGCGAAGCTGATCCGGGAGATCACCGGCACCAAGGCCACGGTCGTCCTGTCGGACGACGCCGGCGCCTCCGGCCGCATCGACGAGTTCAGCGCGAACACCGACCGCTGGATGGTCGCCGTCCGCATGGTGTCGGAGGGCGTCGACGTGCCCCGCCTCGCGGTCGGCGTGTACGCGACGACGATCTCGACGCCGCTGTTCTTCGCGCAGGCCGTCGGCCGCTTCGTGCGATCGCGCAGGCGCGGCGAGACCGCGTCCGTGTTCCTTCCCACCATCCCCAGCCTGCTCGGCTTCGCCAGCGAGATGGAGGTCGAGCGCGACCACGTCCTCGACCGGCCGAAGAAGGAGGGCGAGGAGGACCCGTACGCCGAGTCCGAGAAGGAGATGGCGGAGGCCGAGAAGCAGCAGGACGAGGACACCGGCGAGCAGGACATGCTGCCCTTCGAGGCGCTGGAGTCCGACGCCGTCTTCGACCGGGTCCTCTACAACGCGGCCGAGTTCGGCATGCAGGCCCACCCGGGCAGCGAGGAGGAGCAGGACTACCTCGGGATTCCCGGTCTCCTGGAGCCCGACCAGGTCCAGCTCCTCCTGCAGAAGCGGCAGGCCCGGCAGATCGCGCACAGCCGCAAGAAGCCGGACAGCGAGGCCGACCTGCTGGAGCTTCCGGCGGAACGGCGTCCCGTCGTTTCGCACAAGGAGCTGCTCGAGCTCAGGAAGCAGCTCAACACGATGGTCGGCGCGTACGTGCATCAGAGCGGCAAGCCGCACGGGGTGATCCACACCGAGCTGCGCCGGGTGTGCGGCGGGCCGCCGAGCGCCGAGGCGACGGCCGGGCAGATCCGCGAGCGGATCAAGAAGGTGCAGGAGTGGGCCACGCGCATGCGGTGACGTGGTCCGGAGGAACGGCCCGGGGCCCGTACGCACGACGCGCCGCGACATGGGCGAGCTGTCGGCGGACCAGCTCCGCTTCGATTCACAGTGGCTGG